>NZ_JASGES010000064.1:0-16251 GCF_047606205.1 Propionicimonas sp.
ATCGGGTTGTCCCGGATTACGCTCGACAGTAAAGAATTTGAACTCCCGCGGCCGCTGCGGCACCAGGCGTTGGCGGCTCTGCGGCCACGGACCGGGGCCGGTCGGCCGGGGACTCGCCGGTCTCGTCGACCTCGCCGGCCTCTCCGGTTGTCGCCGGCGGCAGGCCGCTGCCGGCGAGGAACTGCTCGATGTTCTCCCCCGGCTCCCCGACCACGGCGATGGGTTCCTTGACCGGGACGTCGTCGCCTTCGGCCGCGAGCAGTGCGAGCACCGTCCCCGCCGCGCCGGAGGGCACCTCCATCGCCGACTTGTCGGTCTCGATCTCACACAGCAGGGTCGAGGGCTCGACGACGTCGCCGACCTTCACCAGCCAGGTGGTGACCAGACACGACTCCACCGTGTTGCCGAGTTGTGGCATCACCACTACCTGCGCCATGGGTTCTCCTGTTTCTAGACGATGCGGACTTCGACGCCGCTGTTGCCGAGTTCGGCCCGGGCGTCCTCGCCCAGCCCGGAATCACTGATCACGCCGGCCAGGTCGGCCAGCGGCATGACACTGACGAAACCGGCGCGTGCGTACTTGGACGAGTCCGCCACCAGCCAGGACTCGGTCGCCCGCGCCTTCATCGCGCGGATCACCTCCGCACCCTCGGCGAACGCCGTGGTCAGGCCGCGTTCGGCGCTGAAGCCGTCGGTGCCGAAGAAGGCCAGCCGGACGTTGAAGTCCTCGATGGCCGCCAGGGCCCCCGGCCCCACCAGCGACTCACTGCTGCGGTGGAAGGTTCCCCCGGTGAGGACGACGGTCAGGGACGGGTGCAGCCGCGCGTAGCGAAGCACCAGCGTGGAGTTGGTGAGGATCCGCACTCCGCGGCGCTCGCCGAGGCGGGCGACGATCTCGGCACAGGTCGTGCCTGCCTCGATCATCACCACGTCGTCGTCACGGATCAGCTCCGCCGCCGCGGCGGCGATCCTGCCCTTCTCGCCCGCGTGCTGGAGTTGGCGCTCCAGCACGTTGCGGTAGCCGGTGGCCTCCGCACCGCCGTGGGTGCGGACGAGCAGGCCCCGGTCCTCGAGGGCACGCAGGTCGCTGCGCACGGTGACCTCGGAGACGCCGAGCTGGCGGGACAGCGCGGCGACCGACAGCGATCCCTCTCTGGCCAGGCGCGCCAGGATCAGGGACTCACGCTCGTTGCGCTCGATCGACATCGATCGGTGTCCTTTCGAATGATCTTCGAACTAGATCCTTTAACGATTCAATCGTAAGCTAGTGGCAGCGATCCCGCAAGCCATAGATGCCGTGGAGCGGGACGCAACCGTCCGCACGGCAGCGAGGAATCTGATGGAGATCCTGTTCGACACCGCCAACCTGGCCGCCATCGAGGAGATGACGCCGCTCTACCCCGTCGCCGGGGTGACCACCAATCCGACGATCATCAAGGCCGAGGGCCGGATCGACTTCTACCCGCACTTCCGCCGGATCCGCGAGATCATCGGCCCCGACCGCACCCTGCACATCCAGGTGCTCGCGCAGGACGCCGACGGCATCGTCGCCGACGCCCACCGGCTGCGCGAGGAGATCGACGGACGCGTGTACGCCAAGATCCCGACCACGGAACAGGGCATCCGCGCCATGCGGCTGCTGAAGGACGAGGGCGTGGGCGTCACGGCCACGGCGATCTACTCCAAGACCCAGGGCATGCTCGCCGTGGCGGCGGGCGCGGACTACATCGCTCCGTACTTCAACCGCATGGAGAGCCTCGACATCGACACCAGCGCGACGATCAAGAGCCTGGCGAAGTTCATCGACCGGCACGGTGCCGACTGCCGGATCATGGCGGCCAGCTTCAAGAATGTGGCCCAGGTGAGCGCAGCGTTCGAGGCCGGGGCTGCGGCCGTCACACTGCACCCGGACCTGCTCAGGGCGGCGCTGTCCAGCCCTGACATCACCCAGGCGGTGGACGCCTTCACGCAGGACTGGTTCGACACCTTCGGTACCACCACGCTGCCCTGACGAGTCCGGCCCCCCGCCGGAGTCCGGGCCGGCCCCGGCCCGGGCCGGTCAGCCCTGGCTGGCCAGCAGCGCCGCCTCCGCGGCCTTCGTCCAGCGCCCGTCGACCAGTTCCGCCGCGACCTGCGGCAGCGTGGCCGCCAGCTCGTCGAGGGTGACCAGGCCGAGGTCGGGGAGCATCGGGTAAACCATGATCTTGCCGCCGGAGGTGCGGTTGTTGACGCTCTCGATCCCGTCCGCGACCCCGGCCATGCCGGTGACGGCCCACAGCGACACGTTGGTGTCCAGCGTGCCGTCCTCGACCTTGGCGAGCATGGTCTTCATGTCCTGGATCCGCGACCCCGAGGTGCCGACCAGGTAGATCCCCTGGCTGGCGATCTTCGTCAGGTCGAGCTCCGCCATGGTGCCGATCGCGAACCCGGCGAACGCGTTCACGATCGCGCCCTCGCTGGCGATGTCGACGGCCTGGGCGATCAGGAACGGCGCGGGGACCATCGCTGCGATGTAGCTGTACCCGGCCTCCAGGGGCTCGGTCCTCGAGTTCCGGAAGGACGCAGGGACGCCGTTCGCCTCCGCGACAGGGGCGACGACGGCGGCCAGGTGCGCGAGCCGCGCGTCGTCGACGTCGACGGCGTCCATCGTGATCCCCGGGACGCCGCTGACGGCGGTCCGCACGGTGTGCATCAGGCCCATCGGGCCGGCGGCGCCGACGATCGCGATCCGCTCGCCGTCCCGCAGCTCGCACTGCGCAGGAATCCGGGCGTAGCCCGCGGCCGCATCCGTGCCTGCGGTGCCGGTGTAGCGGATCAGGTCGTAGTGGACGCGGCCGACGTCGATCTTGACGAGCCGGTCGAAGACCCCGCCGGCGAGCACCACGTCCAGCACCGCGCCCACACCGAGCTTCGCGCCCAGTGCTTCTGCGACATCGGCGTCGGACCCGGCGTAGATGATGTCGTCGAAGCTGCCCTCGGCCTCCGCCAGCGAGGCCACCCGGGTCGCCCCCGGCACGTCCGCGGCCCCCACCACCGTGACGGACCCGGGCGCGGCCTGCGCGAGCAGCACCTCGATCCCCTCGACCGCGTCGGCGACGACCAGCAACCGCCCGCCCGGCTTGAGGGTCTGCCGTTCGCCCCAGGCGTAGGCGGCCTCGACGCAGGCCCACGGCTCGATCAGCGCGACGGCCGAGGCGGACGGGCCCTCGCTCACCGGGATCAGGAAGCGCTCGCCGGTCGCGGGGTCCATGATCACCCGCTCGTCGAGGACGACGTACTCCTGCAGCGCCCCCTCGAAGTTGTAGCCGAAGGCGGCGTTCGAGCTGGCCGTGGGCAGGTGCCGGTAGTCGGTCTGGACGAGCACGCGCTCGCCGACCCGGTGGTGCTGCACCTCCGAGCCGACGGCGACGATGCGCCCGACCGGCTCGTGGCCGGGGACGATCGGTGCCGCGCCCGGCTTGTAACTGGGGATGGTCGCCAACTCGTCCGCGCTGAGCCCGCCGAGCACCTCGCTCTTGCGCGGGTGGTGCGTGAACGCGTGCAGCAGCTTGGTGTCGGAGAAGCAGATGCCGCACGCCTCGGGAGCGAGCACGAGCTGCGTCGGGCCGAGGTCGTACATCGCCTTGGCCTCGTTGTGCACCACCTGGTCGGCGCCGACGAACTGGATGGCGTGCTGGGTGGCCGGGAACTCCTGGGTCATGGATGCGTCCTTCGCGTTCAGTTGAGCATGTTCTGGCCGCCGGTCACCGGGACGGCCTGGCCGGTCTCGTAGGCCTGGTCGACGATGTAGTAGACGGCCTTGGCGAGGTCGGAGGGGAGGCAGCCGCGGCCCATCGGGACCTTGGCCTCGTAGGACCGGCGGACGTCCGCGACCGTGGACGCGCCCGGCACCTTGCCCGCCTTCAGGTACTGCACGAACAGCCCGCGCTCCGGATCGGTCCACAGGGGACCGTCGAGATAATTGCCGGGGCAGATCGCGTTCACCTTGATGCCGTACTCGATCAGCTCCAGGGCGAAGCTCTGGGTGAGCCCGATGCCGCCGAACTTGGAGCCGGCGTAGGCGAAGTTGCGCTTCGACCCCTCCAGCCCCGACTTGGAGTTGATCTCGATGATGTCGAACAGGGCCTCGGGGCGAGCGGCGCGCTGCGCCGCCATGACCGGTGCGACCGCACGCACCCCCAGGAAGTAGCCGCGGTAGTTGACGTTGGTGACGAGGTCGAAGTCGGCGACCTTCTGGGTCATCACGCCCTCGGCGCGCAGGACGCCGGCGTTGGAGATGAACACGTCGACGCCGCCGTAGATGGCCACGACCTGCGCGATCGCGTCCAGCTGGGACTGCTCGTCGCTCACGTTCACCGCGACCGCCACGGCCCTGCCCTCGCCGTGGATCGCCGCCAGTTCGGCCGCCTGCCTGCTCGCCAGGTCGATGTTGAGGTCGGCGAGCACGACCTGGGCGCCCTCGGCGAGGAGTTCGGTCGTGATGCCCAGCCCGAAGCCCTGGGCCGCCCCGGTGACCACGACGACCTTGCCGTCCATCCGGCCCGTGCGGCTGGACGCGGCGACGGCCTTGCGGTAGCTCTCCGCCTCCCAGTTCTCGATGAAGCCGCGCTCCCCCGCGTCCAGGCAGCGGACGGTGCCGATCCGGTTCGCGTCGCGGGCGACCCGCAGCGCGTCGGTGAAGGTCGCCAGTGCGGTCCGTGCGGACGCGAGGTCCGCGCCCGCGCCGAAGGCGACGACGCCGGGGACGACGGCGATCACCGGGTCTTTGCCATGCCGCTCCCGGTAGCCGGCGACGGCAGCGGTCACCGCCGCGGCGTCCGCGTCGGCGGGCAGCACGAGCGGCAGCGACCCCGCGTACACGATCTGGTCGGGGATCAGCGGCCCGTCGGTGAGGATCGCCTCGCCGGCGGGCGTCGTGGTCACGGCGCGGACGAGGTCGGAGCTGTCGGAGGTGACCACCACGAGGCGCTCGGCGGTGCCGAGAAGACCCCGCAGGGTCGGGGCGACGGTGCTGACCAGCGGGCCCGGGTGCTGCTCCGCGGGGGCCGCGACGACGGGCTCGCCGGCCTCGATCGCGGCCGCGATGGTCGCGGTGAGGCGCTCGGCACGCTCGGTGAGTTCCGCCGCGGAGTTGCCGGACACGATGATGCCGTGGTTGCCGAGGAGGGTGATCCCCGGGGCCGGGCGAGAGGTCCGCGCGGTGTAGGCGTCCCTGACCTCGGCCACCGTGCGGGCCAGCGGGACGCCGGGGTCGGTGTAGGGGACGAAGACGGCCTCGTCGCCGAACAGCCGCTCGGTGAGGGCTGCTGCGTCCACATTGCAGGTGACCGCATTGGCGACCAGCGGGTGGGTGTGCAGCACCAGCGCGTCGGGGATCAGCGCATGGAACAGGATCTCGACGCTCGGCCGGCGTCCGCCCGGCGCGTCCACCAGCGCCTTCGCCGCCACGGCCTGCACGGGATCGCCCTGGACCGGCTCGTCGGAGCCGAGCGCGTCCAGCAGGACGTCAGTGCGCAGGCCGACCAGGTCGGCGGCGGTGAGCGTGGCCAGCGGGACGCCGGACGGCTTGATCCACAGCACCCCGTCCACCTTCACCGAGGCGTTGCCGCCGCCGGCGCGCGAGTACTCGGGGTCCGCCCCGAACACGTTCGCGACCTGGATCAGCTCGTCGACCAGGCTCATCAGTTCTCACTCCTCGGTTCGTCTTCTGCCTGCTGTGGGGAGCCCGGCACCCTCCGGGAGGAGGCAGCGGGGTCGACCAGTGCGCTGCCGAGTTCGACCAGCTCCGCGGTCGGGACGTGCGTGCGGGCTCCGGTCGCGTCCACGTAGCCGGGCCGCCCCTCGGCAACCTCGTGCTGGTGGGCGGCGACCACGCAGGTCGCCTCCCAGAACGCGGCCCGGGCCATGTCCGAGACCGGACCGTCGAGGCAGGCGACCTCGATCGGGATCCGGTCCAGCGTGTTGTGCTCGGTGCCGCCCATCACGATGATTCCGGCGTCGGTGAACGCCCTCACGTAGGCGTCGACGCACGCGGTGGTGTTCCGGATCGGGATCAGTTCGGCGGCGTGGATACCGCGCTCCACGAGCTGGGCGGCCAGATGCCCGGCCGGGTCCTCGAAGGGGCAGATGGGGCTCACCCCGTCGGCCAGCGTCGGGTAGGTCGGGATGCCACCCATCTCCAGGACGTAGCGGTAGGCGTCGGCGAAGCTCAGCGGCACCTCCGCGACGAACCCCGGCGTGCCGGCCTTGATCAGCCGGGAGCGCAGCTCGCCCTGCAGGGCGACGGCGTCGTCCACGTCGACCGCCGACGGGCCGCCGTAGGCGCGGGCGAGAACCGCCAGCCGCTCCTCGCGCGGCAGCGCCGCGAGCGCCTGCTGGAACGCCTGGGCGATGTGGCGCTCCTGCAACGAGACCCACTCGACCCGGACCTGTGCCGAGGCCGCGACGGCCTCGGCGATGCGCGCGGCGTCGAGGCCGGTGTCCAGGCCGGACGCGGCGAAGTGCGCGGCGAGCCGGGCCACCATCGCGGTGGCCCGCTCGTCGTTTCCGGCGCGGATCTCCCGCGCGATCCGCGCGGCGGTCTCGGTCCTGCGCGCGAACGGCGCGATGCCCTTGCCGCACAGGTACATCCGGCCGGGATTCGCCGGATCGTTGACACGGATGCCGGCCGCGGCGAGGTCGGGATCGAGAGTGATGAACTCCAGCCCGTACAGCGGCACGATGCCGGCAGCCTGGGCCTGTTCGGCGAAGACCGCGTAGACCTGCTGGTCGAAGAAGTTCGAGATGCCCACCGCCCGGGCGCCCTCGGACGCCGCCGCACCAATCGCATCGGCGACGGTGGTGAAGGCCGAGAAGTTCGGGGGGAAGTGGACGTGGGTGTTCACGACGGGGAGCCCGCCCCCGGTCTCCAGGACTGCGCTGTCGGTCATCTGCCGTACCTGTCTGCTCTCTGCGGCGGCTTCGGTGCCGGCCATTGGAACGATTCAAGAGCCTAGCATCAATCCCCTGCCCGCAACAGCCGCCGTCCACCGACGCCGCCACCCGCCCGGTCCGGACGGGACCCCGGCTGCTGTCAACAGAAATCGATCTCAGAATGATAACGATTCAGCGCGGACGCGTGACAACCCTCGGCGAATCTCCGTACGATGCTGAAATCGATTTCTCAGATGGAGGCGACGATGCTGCTCAATCTGGACCCCGTGCTCACGGGACGCCTGCTGCTGGCCCTCGACGAGATGGGCCACGGCGACGGCGTGGTCATCGCCGACGCCCACTTCACCGCGTCGAAGCTGGCCAGGAAGCACCTGGTCGACCTGCCCGGTCTCGGCTCGCCACGCGTCCTGCGTGCGGTGCGGTCGGTCATGGTGCCCGACAGCCACGGTCCTGCGCTGGACCTGATGGAGAGCCCCGACGGGCTGTTGCCCGTCCAGTCGGAACTGATCGAGGCCGCCCGCCTCGACGGCGAGGAGCACCGCCTGGTCGAGAGGTTCGCGTTCTACGACCTCGCCGCGCAGGCGGAACTGATCATCCGCACCGGCGAGACCCGCACCTACGGCAACGCGCTGTTCCGCAAGGGCGTCACTCCGGTCGGCGGGGCGTTCGCATGACCGTGACCGGCACGGCGCCGTCCGGGACGCACGACCCGGACCTCCTCCTGCAGGTCGAGGGGGTGGAGAAGAGCTTCCCCGGCGTGAAGGCGCTCCAGGGAATGCGCCTCGACCTCCGCAAGGGCGAGGTCCTCGGGCTGGTCGGCGAGAACGGCGCCGGCAAGTCCACGCTGATGAAGCTGCTCACCGGCATCTACTCGCGCGAGGCGGGCGACTTCTGGCTGAACGGCCAGCCCCTCGACGTCCACACGCCGAAGGAGGCGCAGGAGGCCGGCCTCTCGATCATCCACCAGGAGCTCAACCTCGTCCCGCACCTCAGTGTCGCGGAGAACATCTGGCTGGGCCGCGAGCCGGTCTCCGGCGGCTTCTTCACCCGCCCGGGCGAGCAGGTGCGCAGGACGCGGGAACTGCTGGCCGGCCTGGGCATGGTGATCGACCCCCGGGCCCTGGTGTCGAGCCTGAGCGTCGCACAGCAGCAGATGGTCGAGATCGCCAAGGCCCTGTCGTTCGAGGCGACCAAGGTCCTGATCATGGACGAGCCCACCGCGGCCCTCAACGACGCGGAGGTCGCCAAGCTGCACGACCTGATCCGGCGGTTCATCACCCCGCAGACCGGTGTCGTGTACATCTCCCACCGGATGGCCGAACTCAAGCGCATCGCCGACCGGATCACGGTGATCCGCGACGGCCACTACATCGACACCATGCCGATGGCGGGCACGACGATGGACGAGGTGATCTCCCGGATGGTCGGCCGGGCCATCAACACCGATGCCCGGCCCGAGAACGTCCGCGACGACCGCCCGATGGTGCTCAGCGTCTCGAACCTGTCCACCAAGGCCCTGCTGAAGGACGTCGGCTTCGACCTGTTCCGCGGCGAGGTGCTCGGGTTCGCCGGCCTGATGGGCGCGGGCCGCACCGAGGTCGCGCGCGCGATCGTGGGCGCCGACCCGATCACCTCCGGCCAGATCCTCCTGAACAGCAACCCGGTGACCATCCGCTCCCCCGCCCGCGCCGCGGAGCTGGGCATCGGCTACCTCTCCGAGGACCGCAAGCGACTCGGCCTGATGCTGGCGCTGTCCGTGGCGCACAACATCACGGTCAGTTCGCTGGAGACGAGGTTCTCCTCGGCCTCGTTCGTGAACGACAAGGCGATCCGCGAGGCCGCCGAGGCGTCGCGGAAGCTGCTCAACATCAAGACGCCGAGCGTGAACCAGCTGGTCAAATACCTCTCCGGGGGCAACCAGCAGAAGGCGATCATCGCGCGCTGGCTCGTCAAGGACTGCGACATCCTCATCTTCGACGAGCCCACCCGCGGCATCGACGTGGGCGCCAAGGAGGAGATCTATCAGCTGCTCAACCGGCTCGCCGGCGAGGGCAAGTCGATCATCATGATCTCCTCCGAACTGCCCGAGATCCTCCGCATGTCCCACCGCGTCGTCGTCATGGCCGACGGCCGCGTGACCGGCGTGCTCACCGCCGACGAGGCCAACCAGGAGTCGATCATGCGACTCGCCACGCACCGCGAGGAGACCGTCCTCGCCGACCCGACCCAGAAAGCAGGCCGATGATGTCCTCCTCCACCACCACCGAGGCCGAGGCGACCGGCGGCTCCCGGCTCGGTGGCCTGCGCAACCAGCTCCAGCAGCTGTTCGCGTTCCTCGGCCTCGTGCTGATCTTCGCCGTCTTCTCGATCGCCCAGCCCACCGTCTTCCCGACCTACTCCAACATCACCGGCAACATCCTGTTCTCCGCCGTCGTGATCGGCCTGCTGGCCCTGGGCGCGACGCTGGTCATCATCACCAGCGGCATCGACCTGTCGGTCGGCACCGGGATGACCCTCTGCGCGGTGATGTCGGCGACCTTCATGGTCAGCTGGCACCTGCCGGTCTGGCTGGGCCTGATCCTGACCTTGCTGTTCGGGTTCCTCCTCGGCGCGGTCAACGGCACCAACGTCGCGATCCTCGGCCTGCCGCCGTTCATCGCGACCCTCGCGATGATGCTCGTCGCCCAGGGCCTCGCCCTGGTCATCTCCAACGCCGCCCCGATCTACTTCGACGCGACCGGCGCGCACGCCTCCCTGATCTGGCTCTCCACCGGAAACCTGATCCCCGGGGTGAAATTCCCCAACGCCGTCCTGGTCTTCCTGCTCGCCGCGGTGGTGGCCTACGTCCTGCTCAACAAGACGCTGCTCGGACGCTACGACATCTCGATCGGCAGCAACGAGGAGGCCACGGCGCTGTCCGGCATCAACACGAAGAAGTGGCTGATCCTCATCTACGCCGTGGCGGGCGTGTTCACCGCCCTCGGCGGGATCATGATCTCGGCGCGGCTCGGCTCGGCCCAGCCGGCCACCGGCGCCGGCTACGAACTCCAGGCGATCGCCGCCGTCGTGATCGGCGGCACCTCGCTGTCCGGCGGCAAGGGCACGATCGTCGGCACCGTGATCGGCGCGCTGATCATCGCCGTGATCAACAACGGCCTCCAGATCATGTCCGTGCGCCAGGAGTGGCAGAACGTGATCCTCGGCCTCGTGATCCTGGTCGTCGTCTTCATCGACCAGTTCCGGGCCCGCCGGCTGGCGGCCTCCTAGACCCCACCCTCACTGCGTCCCACCCAACAACTCCCGCACCAACCCAACGAAGGAGAAACAATGCGGAAGATTTCAGTAGGCCTCGCCGCGCTCGGCGTGGCGGCCTCGATGACCCTGGCGGCCTGTTCCTCCGGCACTCCGGCAGCCTCGGGCAGCGCCGGCGCCGGCGAGAACTCCGGCACCAAGCCCTACATCGCGATCGTGTCCAAGGGCTTCCAGCACCAGTTCTGGCAGGCCGTCAAGACCGGTGCCGAGGCCAAGGCCAAGGAGCTGAACGTCGAGATCAGCTTCGAGGGCCCCTCCGCCGAGACCGAGGTGGAGCAGCAGATGACCATGCTCCAGAACGCGCTGGCGAAGAAGCCGGCGGCGCTCGGCTTCGCCGCCCTGGACAGCAAGGCCGCGGCGTCGGTGCTGCAGCAGTTCAAGGACGCCAGCATCCCGGTGATCGCGTTCGACTCCGGCGTCGACTCCGACATCCCGCTGACCACGGCCGCGACCGACAACAAGGCCGCCGCGGCCGAGGCGGCCAAGCACATGTGCGAGCTGATCGGCAGCACGGGCAAGGTGGGCATGGTCGTCCACGACCAGACCTCGAAGTCCGGCACCGACCGCCGCGACGGCTTCATCGAGGGCATCAAGGCCAACTGCCCCGGCGTCACCCTGCTCGACCCGCAGTACGGCGCCGGCGACCAGGCCAAGAGCGCGGACATCGCCAAGAGCATGATCCAGGCCAACCCCGACATCGCGGGCATCTTCGGCTCCAACGAGGGCTCCGCCATCGGCGCGCTGAAGGGTGTCCAGGAGGCCGGCGACGCGGCGAAGAACGTGAAGCTGGTCGGGTTCGACTCCGGCCAGGCCCAGATCGACGCGATCACCGCGGGGACGATGGCGGGCGCCATCACGCAGAACCCGGTCGGAATGGGCGAGGCCGTCGTCCAGGCCGCGGTGGACGCGATCAACGGCAAGACTCTGGAGAAGACGATCGACACCGGCTTCTACTGGTACGACAAGTCCAACATCGCCGACGAGAAGATCCAGGCCGTCCTCTACAAGTGATCGCCTGACCGTCTCACCCTCACACCGGGGGCGGCACCCGCACGGGTGTCGCCCCCGGGCCACCCCTGGGAACCGCCCGTTCCGGGACGTCCCCGGGCCCCCTCGGAGAGGATCAGCCATGCCGGCCACCCACTCGACGGACACCCCCAGGAAGCTGCTGACCAACGACCTGCCGAGCGACGACGTGCCGGGCGGGACGAGCTGCGAGGCACCCCCGGGGGCCCATGCCGGGTCCGGGTCGTCCCGGAGCCGGCCACGACGGATCCCCCGCCCGCTGCGCCGCGGACCCGCCCCCGGGGCGGGGCGGTCCTGCTCGCACCCGCCGAGGAGGGAGGGCGGAGCGACGCCCAGCCGGTGCGTGACTGTTCCGCCGTCTCCTAGGCTCTCCCTCGTGCACACCGTTCTTCCGCAGCGGGCTCGAGGGGGTCGCGGATGATCACGATCTACGACGTCGCCGCGCGGGCGGGCGTGTCCCCCGCGACCGTGTCGAGAGTGTTCAACGGCATCAAGGTCACTCCCGAGCGGGTCGAGGCCGTGCGGGCCGCGGCCGCAGAGCTCGGCTTCGTCCCCAACCGCAACGCCCGCCGCCTGCGCACCAACTCCTCGGAGATCATCGCGATGATGGTCCCCGACATCGAGAACCCCTTCTTCACCGTGATGACCAGGGCGGTCGAGGACGTCGCGCGCGCCGGTGGCTACTCGGTGATGCTGTGCAACACCGACGAGGACGCCGAACGCGAGCAGGACTATCTGCGCGCAGCGGTCAGCGACCCGGTGGCCGGCATCGTGATGGTGCCGAGCAGCCGCACCACGAACCTCGACCTGCCCCTGGAACGCGGCGTCCCGGTCGTGTGTGTCGACCGGCGCGCCCCCGGCTACCAGGTGGACGCGGTCGTCGCGGAGAACGTGGCCGGGGCCACCGCGGCGGCGCGACAGCTGTTCGACTCCGGCTACCGCCGGGTGGCCTGCATCAGCGGCCCCGAGGGCGTCGAGACCGCCGACGAGCGCGCCGACGGCTGGGCGGCGGCCGTCCGCGAGGTCACCGGAGACCAGCCCGACCCCGAGTTGATCGTGCGCACCACCTACACCGTCACCGGCGGGGAGGAGGCCACCCGCCACCTGCTCGCCCTCCCGGACCCGCCCGATGCCGTGTTCGCCGCGAACAACCGGCTCGCCTCCGGCGCGATCCGGGTGCTCGCCGAGGCGGGAAGGCTGCCCCCGGCGACCGGGGTCGCGTCCTTCGGAGGGCTGCCCCTCGTACTGCTGATCCCCGCGGGGATCCAGGTCGCCCACCTGCCCGCCCGCGAACTCGGACTGACCGCGGCGACCATGCTGCTGGAACGGATCCACGGGCTGGACGCACCGGCGCGGGAGGTCGTGCTCCCGGTCGCCTTCAGCGACGAGGAGTCGACCATCTCCGTTCTCGAGGGACGCACCGCGGCGCGGCCCACGAACTCCTGAGAACAACGTCCGCCCACCCGGGACGGCGAGATCCGATCTTGACTGTGAAATCGATTGCTGAAAGCATGGATCCGGCTCGTCCCTGTCGTTCAGCGCGGTTCGCGGGGCTTCCGGCGATGAGTGAGAACCCAACCAAGGAGTGAGTTGTGACCACCTATCTCATGCCAGAGATCGCGCCGCGTCCGGCCGCCGAGCCGAAGACCGTCTACACGATCGCGAACGGCGACCTGCGTCTGACCACCAACGTGAAGACCTGGGCCATGCAGCAGCAGGTCGAGAGCGAGTTCGCCGCGGCGGTGGAGGCCCTGGGCTGGGCGGTCCGGCGGGCGCACGGCGTCGACCCGGCCACCGGCCACGGCTTCATCGACAGCCAGCGCCGCGGCATGGAGGTGTTCAAGGACGTCCCCCGCGACGCCCCGCTGGTGGTCGTCGAGGCGGTCTGGCAGTACAGCCACCACGTGCTGCACGGACTGCGCTCGCACAACGGTCCGATCCTGCTGGTGGCGAACTTCGCCGGCGACTTCCCCGGGCTGGTCGGCATGCTGAACCTGCACGGCTCGATGGTGAAGGCGGGCATCCCCCACGCCACGCTGTGGAGCAAGGACTTCACCGACGACTGGGCCCGGACCAGGCTCGCCGAGTGGCTGCAGACCGGCGCCATCGTCCACGACACGTCCCACGTCCGCGACCTGCCCGCGTTGCCCGCCTCCCCGGAGAAGGCCCTCGGCGAGGCGCTGGCCGCGCAGCTGAAGGCCGACAAGGCGATCATCGCCGTCTTCGACGAATACTGCATGGGCATGTACAACGCGCTGATCGACGACGAGCTGATGAACCCGGCCGGCATCTACAAGGAGCGGCTCAGCCAGAGCGCCCTGGTCGCCGAGATGAACACGGTCGGCGACGAGGAGGCGGACGCGGTGCGCGCGTGGCTGGACGCGGCCGGGATGACCTTCCACGTCGACAACGACGGTGACTGGAAGGAGAACCTCACCGACGAGCAGATCCACGCCCAGATGAAGATGTACGTCGCCGCGGTCCGGATGGCCGACGACTTCGGGGCGGATGTGGTCGGCATCCAGTACCAGCAGGGACTGAAGGACATGGTGCCCGCCTCCGACCTCGTCGAGGGCCTGCTGAACAACGTCGACCGGCCACCGGTGACGTCCCGGGACGGCTCGCGAGTGCTGTACGAGGGCGCCCCCATCCCCTGCGCCAATGAGGTCGACCAGGGCGTGGCCATCGACGCGCTCGTCACCAACCGGGTCTGGACCGCGATGGGCCTCGATCCCGCGACCACCCTGCACGACATCCGCTGGGGCGATGTGTGGGGCGAGGAGTTCGTCTGGGTGCTGGAGATCTCGGGCTCCGTCCCGGCGTCCCACCTCGGCGGGTACGACAAGGCTCACGGCTACCGGCAGAGCTACTACTTCTTCCCGCTCGGCGGCGCCACGCTTTCCGGGGTTTCCAAGCCCGGCGAGATCGTCTGGTCGCGCGTGTTCATCATGGACGGGGTGCTGCACGTCGACCTCGGCCGCGGCACCTGCATCGAGATGCCCGAAGCGGAGGTGCAGCGCCGGCTCGACTCCACCAACCCCGAGTGGCCGATCATGAACGCCGTCCTGCACGGCGTCGGGCGCGACCAGTTGATGGCCCGCCACAAGGCCAATCACCTCAACGTCGCCTATGCCCCCGACGCGGTGACCGCCGATGCGGCACTCACGGCCAAGGCCGCGATGTTCGCCGCGATGGGGTACCAGGTGCACCTGGCCGGGGATGTCCTGAACGACCTCGGCTGAGGGCCCCGCACGCCGGTTGTCGCGGCGCCCCGGCCGGACCCGCCGACCCGGGTGTGGCGGCGGCGTCACCGTCGGGAGCGGGCCCTGCGTTCCGCGTCGTCCCAGTCCTGGGCCCGGATCGGCAGCACTCCGGGCCGGTACTCGGTGAGGTCGGAGGAGGCGATCGACACCTCGCGCAGCGACGTCCGGTCGCCGGTCAGCGCCCCGCAGGCGCGAGCCTGGACGAGAAGGTTCCCCAGGGCGGTCCCCTCCGCAGGCCCGGCGACGACCGGCAGGCCGATGGCCTCGGCGGTCAGCTGGCACAGCAGCGCGTTCTGGCAACCGCCGCCGACGACGTGCACGACGCTCACCTCTCGGCCCGCCAGTGCGCAGGCCGTGCGGACGGCGTTGCGGTAGGCCAGGGCCAGCGAGTCGAGGATGCAGCGGCAGATCGCCACCGGGTCGTCGGCCAGGTCCTGCCCGGTCTCCGCGGCCATCGCCCGCAGCCGGGACGGCATGTCGCCGGGCGGCAGCAGCCGATCGTCGGTCATGTCCAGCACGCAGGACAGGCCGGGACCCTCCGCAGCGGCCGCCAGCAGCGGGAGGAGTTCGACGGCGCGTCCGCCCGCCTGCCAGGTGCGCACGCTCTCGCTGAGCACCCACAGCCCCATCACGTTCTTCAGGTAGCGGACCGTGCCGTCGATGCCCAGCTCGTTGGTGAAGTCGGCCGCCCGGCTCGCCGGGCTCAGCACCGGTTCCTCCAGCTCGAGCCCGACCAGCGACCAGGTCCCCGAGGAGATGAAGGCGAAGTCGGTGCCGCGGGCGGGAATGGACGCGACGGCCGAGGCGGTGTCGTGGCCGCCGACGGCCACGACCTGCAGGGGGCGCGAGAACAGTCCACGCCTGGTCGGGCCGAGGATGGTGCCCGGCTCGACCAGCTCGGGCAGGACCGCGGGCACCGGGAGGTCGTAGCGCTCGGCGAGGTGCGCGCAGGTGGATGCGGACCAGGTGCGGGCCGCGACGTCGAGCAGCCCCGTGGTGGAGGCCATCGTGACCTCCGCGACCTCGCGCCCGCTCAGCCAGTAGGACATCAGGTCCGGCATCAGCAGGACCCGCGCGACCTCTCCCCAGCGGTCGTCGTCACGGGCGGCGACCAGCTGGAAGATGGTGTTGAACGCCATCACCTGCAGGCCGGCGGCCGCGTACAGCTCCTCCGCGGGCAGGCCGGCGAAGACGAGTTCGGGGACGCCCAGCGTCCGGTCGTCGCGGTAGTGGAACGGCGCCTCCAGCAGCTCGCCCGCGGCGTCCAGGCGTCCGTAGTCGACGCCCCAGGTGTCCACCCCCACGGACTCCAGCGCCCCGCCGGACGCCTCGATCGCCGCCTCGATCCCGCTCCGGACGTGCGCGAACAGGCCGCTCGCGTCGGTGTGGATGCCGTCGGACGCCTTCACCGGGCCGTTCTCGAACCGCGCGGTCTGGGTGAGCTCGAAGCGTCCGTCCTCGAGCCTGCCCACGATCACCCGGCCGCTGGACGCACCGAGATCGGCGGCGGCGAAGTAGCGGGCGGTCACCGGTCCGACCCCTGGATCGGGGTCCACTGCAGAACCAGCTCCATCGCCGCTCCTTCGAGACGTGTTGAATCGTTTCATAGCCTACTTACCCGCACGTCTGCCGTCAAGGCCGCTGATCGCCGCGTGCCACTCCCCCGTTCCTGCTCCCGAAAGGCGGCTTTGCTCCCCGAATTCGGGGAGCAAAGCCG
>NZ_JASGES010000065.1:0-4965 GCF_047606205.1 Propionicimonas sp.
ATGCGGCCATCGGCCGTCAGAGCGGCTCGCTTCGGTATTGGCTTCCTGATCGGAATGACGCAGCAGAGCGTTCGGCTTGCTGCGGCGGCGCTCGACAAACTCTCGAGCTTTGCTGCTGGAAAGCGCAGGCGTTCGCTGCGAGGAAAAATGGAAAGGATGTTCAGCGGGTTAGATGGTGGGCGCACAAGGGATCGAACCTTGGACCTCTCCCGTTTGAAGGTGCGGCCCCACGATTAAAAAGTGAATGAAATCAATATTATAACGCTCTCACGGTCTCTTTTGCACACATTTTGCACACAGTGGCGGACGACGATTAACATATTGAAAATGTTGATGTTTCTTGTGATGGATGGGACTCTCCCTTAGTGTGGGAGAGGTCTGTGGTGACTAAGTCATTGATAATTAATCTAGAAAGCGGTCAAACTTGCGGATTGGGATGGTCGCTGCGTCACATTCCCAGGCGCTAAACCTGAAAGAGACTCGATTTCGCCGCCAATCTAAGTGAAAAATGCAGGAGTCTGCGATCCTTATTTTTTAAGTAAAAACAATATATTAAAGCAATCTCGCAAAGGATATGAAAAAAAATCTTCGATATTGGCAATTCTATGTTAGGCTCTTGTGCGATTTACTTTGGAGCCGCCTCACATGTCGCTGCCGATCGAGAAGGAAGTTCGCCAGATCCTTGAACCCTACATCAAGCGGATCCGTAAGGTTCTCGATAAGGCCTTCAAGGACTTCCTTGCTAGGCGCGGCCCCGGCAACATGTACAAGCGCACCGACTCCGCTGAAGTTTTTGACTGTGTCATCCGGGCGGCGATCTCCGAGTTCAACAACAAGCCAGACACTTTGGTCTTCAGCGGCGGCTCGACGGCGCGGTTCTTGTTCAAGGGTAAGGTTCTGGTTCGGTTCAAGAAGGCGGTCCGCCGCAGCAAAGGCGGAAATATCCGCACGGGTGCGAACGATAATTTCCTGGATCCCGCAATCCCATTCGCGGACGCCCCGTCGGCGATGAAGGTCGAAATCTGCTGGAAGGTGAACGAGCTCGGCACGGGCTATAACTCCGTCTATGTTACGGCTCGCAATGGCGATGGCCAGCTATGGAGCTATGAACTGCCAGGCGGCAACCAAGGCGTCATCGATTTTCCGCAGAAGACCGCTATCCCGCAGCAGCCGCGCCGCCGAAGCGTCGCCAAGCTCAAGGACACGGCCAAGAAGAACAAGAAGAAGGACGGCGAGGCGTCTTAACCGCCATCAGGGCGGCTAACTGGGCGTAAACGAAAATCGTTGCCGGTTCTGGGGGAAGGACTGCTGAATGCCAAAGACTGGGACCATGCTGCGCTTGGCGCGGCAGCTACGTGGATTCGCGCAGAACGAGGCGGCGGAAATTCTGCGCGTGCCCAACGCCGAGTTGTCGCGCATCGAGAACGGGTTGAAGGAGCCAAGCGAGAAACTGTTGGCAGCTGCTGCAGAGATATTTTCGGTGCCGCAGGAGTTCTTCGGGCAAACCGACGCCGTCTACGGTGCGCCCGTCAGCGTGCACGCGCCGATGTGGCGCAAGAAGTCGAACGTGTCTGCGACCGAACTCCACCGTATAGTCGCCGAACTTAATGTGCGGGTCATGCACCTCCGTAGGCTGCTGGAGGCGACCGACCTGGAGCCAGTGAACAAGCTGCCGCGCTTCGATGCTGATGAGTACGATAATGACGCCGAAAAGATCGCGGGGCTCGTCCGTCGGTTCTGGCAGGTGCCGGAGGGGCCGATCCAGGACCTGACAGCGCTTGTCGAGGATGCCGGCATCCTCGTCGCGCACTCCGACTTGGGCGGCTCGTCGGTCTCGGGTGTTCGTTTTTCGGTGCCCGGCATGCCTCATATCATTGTGTTAAACCGCGCACATCCGGCCGATCGTATGCGCTTCACGTTATGCCACGAACTTGGGCACGTGATTATGCATTCATTCCCCACGCCCGAGATGGAGGACGAAGCCGACAAGTTTGCGTCCTGCTTTCTAGTGCCTACCGAGGACTTCAAGCAGTCTATCGCAGGCCGCCGAGTGGATCTACGTACGTTGGCCGCCCTCAAGCCGGAGTGGAAGGTGTCGATGGGGGCCCTGGTCTTCGCCGCCGAGCGCGCTGGCGGCCTCAACAAAACGCAGTCGCAATACATCTGGAAGCAGTTCAACATCCACAAGATCAGGCTCCGCGAGCCGCCCGAACTCGACTTCCCGATCGAGCAGCCGCGCACTGTGAGCGATCTCGTAGCACTGCATATCCATGACATGGGCTACACGTTGGCAGATTTGTCGAAGATGCTGAAAATGAACGAGGTTGAGGTGGCCAAGACCTACGATATCGATCTGCCCGGCGAGGGCAAGGCGCGGGGCTCGCACCTACGCATCATCCAGTAACCGGAAACGACTGAGCCCCGCACACTGGCCTGTGTGCGGGGCTCCCCTGTCAAAGGGTTGTTGCGTTGAGATACACGATGGCCATGGCCACCCGTGGATCTATTGAAAGGCTTATTCTCAAGCTTTTCTCCTTTCTATTTGGAGGGCTTGGACCAAGCGGTTTCGATTCTTCGGCACCGCGCGATGCCTTTTGTTCTTTGTGGCTTCCGGTCACAAGTCGTCCGGGACGATGCGTTGTCCGGCTAACGAGATCGAGCGACTTTTGTCCTGGTCGCAGCACTCCGGAGGTGCACTCCGGTCGCCGCAAAAGTAGCCTAAAACCAACCGTCTTTTCATCATTTGATTGTGAACGACGACCGCTGTTAGGCGCGCTTGTCTGTCGGCAAATGGTGGGCACACACGCGCTCTAGCCCTTGACTTATCGCGTGGGAAGCAAGGGTTCTCCCGCTAAGCTATGCGCGTACTGGTCGGGCAAAGGCTCGTAGCATCCTACTCATCACTACCGTTTTCGGCAAAGCGAGCTCGGTAGTGCTTCACGAAAACCTGCTCCAAGGCGGTACGAAAATGCTCTCGAAGTTGTTCGGCATCCGCCGGGCCCAGCCCAACCATACTCCAATTCTGCTGTTCGAAAGTCTCCGGGTCGACCGAGAAACTGCCACTAACGTCCTGGCGGCCGAGGATGTCGTAGGCGTAGATTTGCTCAAGAGCCATGCAAGGCACGAACGATTTGGCAAAAATACCACCGACCTTCAGGACACCGAGTATCTCGACATATGCAATCAGCTCGCCTGTGGAAGGGACTGACCTTACTACGATCTTGTGGTTGAGAGGTACGTCAGGTCCCTGCAGTCCAGGCAAACCATTCACGAAGTAGCGAAAAGTTCCGCCGTGGGACCGCATCTCCTTTATCACGGAGGCGAGACGCGCATGATCCATGAAGGCGCGACCAGTCTTCAAAATCAAAAAGAGCCAGATTGCGGTGATGATCCCGCCGAACGTAGCTTGGGGACTGAAGTCCAGCAGCAGCTTCAGCTCATCGTCATCTTTAATACCGACTGTTTTGGCGTGCTGCTCGGCGATGCTTGGGTCCAATTGAGGAAATTGCTTTGCCGCGCGCTTCAGCAGTTGCCGGACGGTCTTCATGTCCCCTGCACCGATCTCAACGCTATAGCCCTCTTCGGTGGGCGCGACATCGTAGAGCACATCGACGCGGGTGATCGACCCATGAGGTTCGACGCGAACTATCTTGCCGTTGCGGGTCTCTAGGATCTTTGGAGGATTTCTACCTCGATCTCGAGGGATATTGAGGACCGTCGGCCAGTCGCCAAAGGCCTTGATAAGCGCGTTATCGGCCAAATTGTCCAACATCGTGTTGCAATTTTTGCAGAGAATACCTTTCGGCTTCAATCGGCCACCCAAAGCGTTCGGAATGATGTGAGCTTCCGAGTCGTTGCTCGAGGTAAGATCAGAGTTGCAGAGACGACATTTATGCATGGCACGCAATTCGGAATTTCTCGGCCATGACGCTAACCGATAGACGGGTAGGAATAACAGCGGCCCAATCGGGGAGTTAAAGCCTCTTGACGTCTATGGCGTATCCTTGCTCCGCCATTTCCTTCGCGAGTAGAGGCCCCGCTTCTTTCTGCAGGTCGCCTTTGAACGGAATGTAGATGAGGCCTTGAATGTCCGAAGGACGCTCCATTTGGACCTGCGAACCAAGCAGGATCGCAACCTTTGGCCGACCAAGTTTTACGAGCAACATTCCCAATTCGAGCACTACGTTCTGTCGAGCTCGATACGCTTTTTGATCTTCGTGGTCCTTTGGATAACCGAGATCGTCGGGTGTCGCTAAAATCACGCCAAAACCAACATCTTCAGTATAATCTTCCAGCTTCTCGATGATCGTCTGTCCCTTGGAGGGTAGATCATCAAGGATCACTGGTTCGAGGCCCCAGCGGCGAAGCATTGCGTCGAGTTGCGTGCGGGCCGCTTTGTCGTGTCCGTAGACGACAAATACTTTCTTGTTGGGCTCGTTAACGACGCTGGGCGTCGGGTCAGACGCTGCGGCTTCGCCACCGTCGATTGATGCTTCTAGCCTTGCCTTATCAGGCGATTGTCCCTGAACGCTAACGGTAGCCGTCCCAGGCCAGTAGCTGAGTACCCCACCTCGTTGCGACCGAAAGACGTGACAATCATTCTTCTCAGACCAGGTACCCTTGTGCGCATTGTCGATCAGCGCTTTGAGTGCGTCGATACCTTCATAAAATTTCCGTGCCATTTCAATCGATCCAAGAAATCTTGCGCCGCCAACGGACTGATTACCTAAAGTCCTGCATCAGAACCTACACAAGACGATTCTGTCGCTTTTGAAAATGTGTGGCTGGGTAATTTAACAACTAACCGTCGAAGAGCCTTGCGTGTGTGAAGGCTTTGAATGGTGGGCGCACAAGGGATCGAACCTTGGACCTCTCCCGTGTGAAGGGAACGCTCTCCCGCTGAGCTATGCGCCCGGGACCGGTCGATGACAGGGGCCGCGAAGCGGCCGGTCGAAGCACCGTAGA
>NZ_JASGES010000066.1:0-20673 GCF_047606205.1 Propionicimonas sp.
CGTGCCCGCCTGGCAGCGGGTCACCCTGCCCGACGGCGCCCGCGCCGCCTCCCTCGCCGCCGACGGCGGCACCCTGCTCGTCGGCGGCACGATCGGGAGCGGAACCGGCGGCGGCGGCCAGACCTCCGACGATGACGCCCCCCGGCTGTTCGTGGTCCGGTCCGGGTCGGTGGCCGGCGACGTCGCGCTCTCCCCTGCCGACCCGAACGCCGCCGCCGCCAGCCTGGTCTCCCTCACCGTGTCGGACGGCCGCGTGTACGCGATCGGGAAGATGGTCGGCGGCGCCCATGCCAACCCCCGGCTCACGGTCTGGGACGGATCGGCGGCCGGCGGCCTGGCGAGCCACCCCCAGGAGTTCTTCACCTTCGGTGGGCACGACGCAGGCCCGCTGCTGGGCACCGCCGTCGTGAACGGCCGCCCGGTGATCTTCGGCAGCCGCACGTCCGCCTCGGGGACGATCGGCCTGCTCTGGACCCGCACCCACCAGACCTGGACGCAGCAGGACGCCGTGCCGGCGCTCACCTCGTCCGCCGACCGCGAACTGGGCTTCGGGGCGCTGGCGCAGCAGGGGGAGCGGCTGGTCGTCGCCGGCGACGAGGTGGGGCTGCTGGGCGGGCTGAACCAGCGTCCTGCGGTCTTCGTCGGCTCGGTCCGGGGCCCGTGGACGGAGGCGCTGCTGCCCGAGCCCGACGACCTCGCGGCGGTCTCCGGCCAGCTCTCCAGGGCGACATCGATCGCCTGCCCCGCGACCGGCACCACCTGCTGGGCCGCCGGCTGGGTGCGCGGCCACCCCGTCGCCTGGCCGGTGACGACCGGCGGCGCGACCACCAGCGGGGAGACGACCACCGGCTCCCCGATCACCCTGCCCGGCGACCCCGCCGCCGGCACCGATCCCGTGGCCGTCGCCACGATCGCGGCGGGGCGTCCACTGGTGTTCACCAACGCGGCGGCACCGACCCTGCAGCTGGGCTGCCCAGACGGGTGGCGCGACCTCGGCGCGCCACCCGCAGGGGTGTCCGCCGCGGCCGTGGTGGAGGCCGACCTCTACGCGATCGCGGGCGAGGACCTGTGGCGCGCCGACGCTCCCCGCTGCTGAGCGGTCGGGTGATCGAGCCACCTCATCGGCCCGAGGGTTCCCGGCGGAGGGCAGGCGGGGGCGGTTCCCCGAGGACGGCAACGTCCGAGGGCCATCGCCGGTGCTGAGGCCACGGCGTCCGGACGTCATACCCTCCTGCCGGCGGCACCCGCTGCGCCAGCGGCGGCAGTGTCACAGGCCCCGTCTAGCGTCATCGGCATGACCACCGACGTCCTCCAGCCGAGCTTCGAAGACCTCGGCCTGCCCCTGTCGCAGGTCACGTTCTGCGTGGTCGATCTGGAGACGACGGGCAGCGCCGCGGAGGACTCGATCACCGAGGTCGGTGCGGTGAAGGTGCGCGGCGGGCAGATGCTGGGCGAGTTCCAGACCCTGGTGAACCCGAACACCCACATCCCTGCGCTCGTCGCCGTGCTCACCGGCATCACCGAGTCGATGGTCGCCGGGGCCCCGAAGCTGGCCGAGGTGCTGCCGAGTTTCCTGGAGTTCTCCGCCGGCTGTGTCCTGGTCGCGCACAACGCCGGCTTCGACATCGGCTTCCTCACCCGCGCCTGCCAGGCCCACGGCTACCCGTGGCCCCAGCCGGTCGTGGTCGACACCGTCTCCCTCGCCCGGCAGGTGCTCCTGCGCGACGAGGTGCCCAACGTCAAGCTCTCCACACTCGCCGCCCACTTCCACACCTCGACGACCCCGAACCACCGGGCACTCGCCGACGCCAGGGCGACCGTCGACGTCCTGCACGGGCTGCTGGAGCGGGTCGGCAACCTCGGCTGCAGCACGCTCGAGGACCTGCAGGAGTTCACCCGCCGGGTCTCCCCGCAGCGGCGCGCGAAGCGGGGCATGGCCCAGGGCATTCCCCGTGCGCCCGGCGTCTATCAGTTCGTCGCCGACCTCGAAGGTGCCGACGGCCGCCCGCGCCGCCAGGTGCTCTACGTGGGGAAGAGCCACAACCTGCACCGCCGCGTCGCGAGCTACTTCACCGCGGCCGAGACCCGGCCGCGGATCGACGAGATGGTCCGGATCGCCACCTCCGTCGAGACGACCGTGTGCCGCACGCCGCTGGAGGCCGACGTGCTGGAACTGCGACTCATCGCCGCGCACTCACCGCGCTACAACCGGCGCTCGAAGTTCCCCGAACGGCAGCTGTGGCTGAAGCTCACCAGGGAGGCGTTCCCGAGACTGTCGATCGTGCGGACGGTCGCCCCCGACGACGCGCTCTACTTCGGGCCGTTCCGCCGGCGGGCCGCGGCAGAGGAGGCGATGCTCGTGCTGTACGACGCCTTCCCGATCCGCCAGTGCACGGCGCGGCTGTCGCCGCGGCGTCCCACCAGCGCCTGCGCCCTGGCCGGCATGGGACGCTGCTGCGCGCCCTGCGAGCTCGCCGTCACCCCGGACCAGTACGCGCTGCTGACCGAGCGCGTGCGCAGCTGCCTCACCCTGGACGTGGGACCCGTCGTGCGCGGCGTCGAGCCGAAGCTGCGCCGGCTCGTGCGGGCCCAGCGCTACGAGGATGCGGCCGTGCTCACCGAGCGGCTCGAGGGGTTCACCCGCGCGGCGCTGCGCCACCACCGGTTGGCGAGCCTCGCCGGCTGCCCCCAGATCGTCGCCGCCTGCCGCACCGAGGTCGGCTGGGAGATCCACGTGATCCGTCACGGCCGGCTCGTCGCTGCGGCGCTCGCCCGGCCGGGGGAGGTTCCCCAACAGGTGGCGCGGGACGCGGTCACCGTGGCCGAGTGGGTGCCCGCACCGCCCGGCCCTGCCCCGGCGGCGACCATCGAGGAGACCGAGCGGATCGCGGACTGGCTGGAGCGCCCCGGCGTCCGCCTGATCGAGGTCGACGGCGAGTGGAGCTGGCCGGTCCGGATCGGCCCGGTGGCGTCGGCGCGGATTAGGATCGGCGCATGATCACCGCGATTGTCTTCGTCAAGGCCGACGTGGCCCGCATCCCCGAGGTCGCCCAGCAGATCGCCGACCTCGACGGGGTCTCCGAGGTGTACTCGGTGACGGGAAAGGTCGACCTGATCGCGCTGGTTCGCGTCCGCACCATCGACCAGGTCGCCACGACGGTGGCCGACCAGGTCAACAAGGTGCCCGGGGTGGAGGGCACGGAGACGCACATCGCCTTCCGCGCCTACTCCACCCACGACCTCGAGGCCGCATTCTCGATCGGCGCCGAGTAGCCGGGCAGCGTCGCTGTCGGGAGAATCCGCCGCCGTCCCGGGGCTCCCTGAGGATCCGGAACCCCGCGGCGGCCGGCCCCCTCAGTCCTCGACGACCTCGACGGTCTCGATCACGACCGGGTCGGCGGGACGGTCCATCCGGCCGGTACGGACCTTCGCGATCTCGTCCACGACCGCACGGGACGCGTCGTCGGCGACCTCTCCGAAGATCGTGTGCTTGCGGTTCAGCCACGGGGTGGCGTCCACCGTGATGAAGAACTGGGAGCCGTTGGTGCCCGGTCCCGCGTTCGCCATGGCCAGCAGGTAGGGCTTGTTGAACACCAGGTCGGGGTGGATCTCGTCGCCGAAGGTGTACCCCGGACCGCCGGTACCGGTGCCCAGCGGGCAGCCGCCCTGGATCATGAACCCGTCGATCACCCGGTGGAAGGTGAGCCCGTCGTAGAAGTTGCCGGTCGTCGACTGCCCGGTCTGGGGGTCGGAGTACTCCTTCGTCCCGGTCGCGAGGCCGACGAAGTTCGCCACGGTCTTGGGCGCCTGGTCGGCGAACAGGTTGATCGCGATGTCGCCGTGGTTGGTGTGGAGCGTGGCCTTGGCCATCGAGTGGTCCTTTCTCAGACGTGTCGGACCCCCGCAGGCTATAGCCTCCGCTGAAGTCCACCCACGTCGGTGGATGAGCGTCGCCCCATCCTTACAGATGCCGTGTCTCGGCAGCCCGCTACCGGGTACGGTGGTTCCATTCGAGCATCCCGGGAGGCACAGTGAAGACGAAGAAGTTGCTCAACGCGGTCGAGGACGGGACGCAGACCGCCGTCGAGTACCTCGCCCCCTACGTCGAGCAGGCCCTGCGCGACGGCGGCGAGTTCGCCGATCAGACGTACTCGCGGGTCCGGCCCGTGCTGAAGGACGCCGGCATCCGCGGTGCCCGGCTGGCCTCGGAGACGTTCGAGAAGGTGCATCCTGCGCTCGACGACGCTCTGGACAAGGTGTCCCCCGCCGTGGACGCGACGCTCAACGTGGTCAAGCCGGCGGTGGAGGACGTGCTGCAGCGGATCCCCCCGAGCGTGGACTATGCGCGGGAGAAGGTCCAGGCGGACTACCTGCCGCACCTGGCCGCCGCCCTGCGCGAGCTCGCCACCCAGCCGCTGGCCAAGGAGTTGAAGGTCGCGGCCGCCTCGGCAGCGCTGGCGAAGGAACTCGACAAGGTGTCGAAGCCGAAGAAGTCCGGCTGGAAGACGTTCGGCAAGATCCTGCTGGCTGGAGCCGTGCTCGCCGGCGTGGTCGCCGCGCTGCGCAAGCTGTTCGCCGACCCGTCCACCGGGTGGGAGACGCACACCCCGAAGACGGCCTACGTGGCCGATCCTGTTGCCGATGTCGCGGACACGGCGAAGAAGAAGGCCGCCGCAGCGGGAGAGAAGGTCGCCGACGTCGTCGCCGATGCGAAGGACAAGGCCGCCGACGTGGCGAAGGATGTCACCGAGTCCGCCGAGGACGTCGCCGAGGACCTCGCCGACCGGGTGGAGGACGCGAAGGACACCATCGAGGACAAGCTCGACCAGTTGGCCGACGAGGCCGAGGGCGGCGATGCCGCCCCTTTAGCCGGTAGCCCCTACGGTGACGGCTCGTATGTCGGGGAGGAACCGCCGGAGGGGTTCACGATCAAGGGCAACGACCGCTCGATGAAGTACCACCTCCCGGGGAGCGCCGCCTACGAGCGCACCATCGCCGAGGTCTGGTTCGACAGCGAGGAGGCCGCCCAGGAGGCAGGTTTCGTCCGCGCGCAACGCTGATCCGTCGGCGGCTCCCCGGCCCGCGTCGGGGAACCGGCCTCGCCGCGGCGGCTGCGCAGAACGGAAGAAAAGGCTGAGAATCCGCGGGGCCCGCTCACACCGGCCCCGCGGATTCGACTTTCTCCCGATGTGGACAACCAGTACTGGGTGCAGGCCGCACCCTTCCGCGCCCTGGCCGGCCGCCTGATCGAACTCTCCGGCCTGCCCTGGCCGATTCTCGCCAGCTACGCCGGCGTGCAGCCGGCCGTCCTGCAGCACCTTCTCTACGGGCGGGACGGGCGGACGTCCGGGCGCATCCCCAGCGACTGCGCGCGCCGGCTGCTCGAACTCGACGAGTCCCAGCTCGTCCGGCTGGGCCGCGTGCACCGCGGTGTGGCCCGCTAGGCTGCGCACGTGCCGACCGCGCTGTTCGCCGGCCTGCTGGCCGTCGCGCTGGCGGGCGTGGTGTCACTGCTCGCCCCGGCCATCCTGCGTCGGCTTCCGGTTCCCGAGGACGCCGAGGACCTGCGACCGTTCATCGAGCTCGACTCCCCCCGTTTTCGTTGGGCGGTCTTCGCGACCGGCTCCGTCGCGGGAGTCGCCGCCCTCGCGTGCACCCCCGTGATCGCGTGGCCGGCCTGGGCGCCGTTCGCTGCCCTCGGTGCGCTCCTGGGGCTGATCGACCTGCGCACCACCTACCTGCCGCTCCGCCTCCACTACCTCACGCTCGCGCTGGTCGGTGCCGGCGTGGCCGTCACAGCCCTGCTCGAGGGCAGTTGGGCGCCGGCCCTGGGGGCGGCCGCCGGGGGCGCCGGCGCCGCTTCGCTGTTCTGGCTCGCCTGGCGGTTCAGTGGCGGCCGGATGGGGTTCGGGGACGTCCGGCTGGCCGGGCTGATCGGCGCCGTCGCCGGCGCCGGGGGGCTCACCCTGGTGATCTGGTCGTTCCTGCTCGGCACGACCGCGGGGGCGGTCTGGGGCCTGGCGACCCGTGTCCACCGAGGGAAGGACGGCGAGTTTCCCTACGGTCCCGCGCTAATGCTCGGGCCGATCCTCGCCCTGGTCGTCCAGCACCTGCTCGCCCGCTGAGCGGCCCACGCGCCGACTGCCCGGTCGCCGGGTTCATCCCCCGAACACCGCGGCGGACCCCGCCGTCCCACCTGTTCGGTTCGCTCCCGAAAGGCGGCTTTGCTCCCCGAATTCGGGGAGCAAAGCCGTGTTTCGGGAGCGTTTGTGGCCAGGTCTCCGGGAGAGCCGGGTCACCGGAGGGCGGGGCGGGCCGGGCTCAGGCCGACGCGGCGGCCCGAGTGGCGGCGATCCAGGTGTCGAGGACCGTGGCGGCCGCCCCGGAATCGATGGCGGCGTAGGCGCGCTGCAGCGGACCGGCCAGCTGGTCGGCGACCGACGCATTCAGGTCCGGCCCGGCGAAAGCCACCTGGGCCGCGGCCGCGTTGAGCGCGACGATGTCGCGGACGGCACCCGGCGCGCCGGCGAGCACGTCGCGGACCACCTGTGCGTTGTGGGCGGGATCACCACCCACCAGGTCCTCACGGCGGACCGGGGTCACGCCGAGCTCGGTCGGGTCGAGCCGGGACTGCACGACCTTGCCGTCGCGGATGAGCCACACGTCCGAGGTGGTCGTCGTGGTGAGCTCGTCCAGGCCGTCCCCACCGTGGAAGACCAGACCGCGCTGGCCCCGTCCGGCGATCACGCCCGCGACCAGCGGCGCCATCCGGGCGTCCGCCACGCCCACGGCCTGCGCCGCGGGCCGGGCCGGGTTGGCCATCGGACCCAGGAAGTTGAAGGTCGTCGGGACGCCCAGTTCCTTCCGGGCGGTCGCGGCGAACCGGAGCGAGGGGTGGTACATCGCGGCGAACAGGAACACGATCCCGGCCTGCGCCAGCACCCTCGGCTGCGCGGACGGTGGCACGTCGATGACGACCCCGAGCGCCTCCAGGCAGTCGGCCGTGCCGCACGCGCTGGAGGCGGCCCTGTTGCCGTGCTTCACGACCGGGACGCCGCAGGCCGCGGCAACGATCGCAGCCATCGTCGACACATTCACCGTGAAGGCCTGGTCGCCACCGGAGCCCACCACGTCGACGGCTTCGGACGGCAGCCGGATCGGCGTCGCGCGCTCAAGCATCGCGTTCGCCAGCCCGGTGAGCTCGTCGACCGTCTCTCCCTTGCTCCGCAGGGCGATCGCGAAACCCGCCACCTGCACAGGGGTGGCGTCGCCGGCGAGGATCTGGTCCATCGCCCAGCCCGCCGCCTGCGGGTCGAGGTCGTTGCCGCGGACCAGGTCCGACAGGACGCCGGCCCAGGTCAGGCTCACGCGGTGGCCTTCGCGGCGAGACGGGCTCGCAGCAGGTCGGCCGCCGCGGCGGGCAGCCGCACCGGGTCGACCGGGTAGGGCGTGATCGCGTCCGCCTTCGACCAGGTCGCCAGCCAGGCGTCGGCGACCCGGGCAACGAGCAGCAGCACCGGCGGGCAGTCCTCGATCTCGTTCTTCAGCTGGTAGCACAGGCCGATCCCTCCCGAAGGGGTCGCCTCGCCGTCCAGGATGACCAGGTCGATGCCACCGGCGTCCATCGCCTGCAGGGCCACCGGCTGGGTGGCGACCTCCAGCACGTCCAGTTCGGGCAGATCGGCGGCCAGCTTCCTGCCCAGGGTCAGGCGCACCTGCTCCCGGGTGGTCCGGTCGTCGGAGTAGAGCAACACCCGTGCCGTCGTCTTCATCTGCCTTCCTCATCCGGCGTCGCTGCCCCGCGTGCGCCTGTGCGCCATCGTAACGGTTCCGCGCCGGCGTCCCGCCCCGCCCGTGGCCGCGCGGGACGCCGGCGGCCACCGCTCCGCGCGGGCGTCGATCGTGGCCCCATACGACCTCCACCGGCCGCGGCGCAAATCACGACACCCGAATGTCACGCCCGGGTAGTGCCCATCGCGGCGGCTCTTCGACATAATGACGGAATGGCCCACACCACGCCGCTGAGTGCCTCGACCAGCCTTCCGCACGGTGCGCTGCACCCGGTGGCTCCCAGTCGGCTGCACGGCGTGCGCGGACGCCCCGACCCGCTGGCGGTCGGCGTCATCATCTGGCTCGCGAGCGAACTCATGTTCTTCGCCGCCCTCTTCGCCGCCTACTTCTCGCTGCGGGAGACCACCAACGCCGCCGCGGCCAAAGCCGGCACGACGCCGATGTGGGAGTGGGGCTCGAGTCACCTTCTGAACGACTGGTTCGGGATCAGCTTCCCGTGGTTCGCCACGATCAACACCACGATCCTGCTGCTCTCCTCCGTCACCTGCCAGCTCGGCGTGCACGCGGCCGAGCACGGCCAGGTCGGCCGGACCGGCTCGCTGCTGAAGGTCGGCGGGTGGGGCCTGCGGGAGTGGTACACGCTCACCTTCGTGATGGGCGCGATCTTCATCGGCGGCCAGGCCTTCGAGTACGCCAACCTCGTCGGCGAGGGCTTCGTCCCTTCGGTGAACGCCTACACGTCGGCGTTCTTCCTCGCCACCGGCTTCCACGGGCTGCACGTGATCGGCGGCCTGGTGGCATTTCTGCTGATGCTGGGCCGGACCTACCTTTCCCGGCGGTTCACCCACGAGCAGGCCGTCCACGCCATTGTTACCTCGTACTACTGGCACTTCGTCGACGCGATCTGGGTCGTGCTCTTCGGCGTCATCTACCTGTTGCGCTGAGCTCTAGGAGGAACCTCAATGCGATCCCCGGCCCCAGGAGAGCGGCCAGAGCGGTCCTCGTCGACGCGCAGGTCGCTGCGTCGGCACAAGGCCGCACGTCCCGTCCTGCTCCTGCTGAGCCTGGTCCTGGTCGGAGCGGTGTACGCCGCTCTGGCACCGGCGACCAATTCTGCGGCCGAGGGTGCGACGGACGCGCAACTCATCGCGAAGGGCAAGGACCTGTTCGCGGTCAACTGTGCGTCCTGCCACGGGCTCAACGGTGAAGGGCTCGCCCAGCAGGGGGCGCCCGCGCTGACCAACGTCGGCTCCGCGGCCGTCGACTTCCAGGTGCGCACCGGACGGATGCCCGCCGCGGACACCGGAGTGCAGGCCCCGCCGAAGGAGAACACCTTCACCGACGACGAGATCGCCGCGATGGCCGCCTACGTCGCCAGCCTCGGCACCGGCCCGGCCACGCCGGAGGAGGACCAGTACTCGCCGTCCGGGCTGACCGCGGAGGACGTCGCCAGGGGCGGCGAGCTGTTCCGGACCAACTGCTCGGCGTGCCACAACTTCAAGGGCGCCGGCGGTGCGCTGCCGAACGGCGTGGTCGCCCCGTCCCTGCAGGACGCGGACGCGAAGACGATCTGGGAGGCGATGCGGACCGGCCCCGGCCAGATGCCGGTGTTCGCGTCCGGGGCGATCCCCGACGAGGACGTCCAGAAGGTCGTCGCGTACGTCGAGCAGGTGAACCAGACCCCGTCCTCCGGCCTGACCCTCGGCGGGCTCGGCCCGGTGTCGGAGGGCTTCTGGGCGTGGGTGGCCGGGATCGGTTCGCTGGTGCTGTTCGCGGTCTGGATCGCAACCAGGGGGGCGCGCGCATGAGCCACACCGATCTCGAGAAGGCCCACGAGGACGCGGCAGCGCTCGAGCCGGCCGGCCCCGTGCCCGATCCGGGCATCGAGGAGCATCCCCCGCGGTTCACCGACACCGACGAGCAGGCCGCGAACCGCGCCTACCGCCAGATCGTCGGGCTGCTGGCCGCGGTCCCCGTCCTCGTGCTGGTCTTCCTGGTCGTGTACTTCGCCGTGCCGAAGGACGCCCAGCTCGTGCTGTTCGGCACCAACCTGAAGATGCAGACCACCCTGCTGGGCCTCAGCGCCGGGCTGGCCGCACTGCTGATCGGCGTGTCCGCCGTCCAGTGGGCGCGAGTGCTGATGAACGACGCCGAGATGGTCGAGGACCGGCACAGCGCCGGCTCCCCGCCGCAGGCCCGCGAACAGGCGGCGGCGATCTGGAACACCGGCGTCGAGGACTCCGGCGTCCGGCGGCGCAAGCTGCTCGGCACCGGCATCGCCGGCGCGCTCGGCCTGATGGTCATCCCCGCGGTGGTCAGCCTCGCCGACCTCGGCCCGTGGCCGACCGCCGACGTCCGCGCCCAGACCATCGAGAAGACGATCTGGGCCGAGGGCATCCACCTGGTCAACGACGTCAACAACCGCCGGCTCAAGGCCAGCGAGCTCGAGATCGGCCAGCTGGTCAACGCCGAGCCCGAGAACCTCCAGGATCTGGAGGGCGCCGCCTACCAGCAGGCCAAGGCCAAAGCGGCGATCATCGTGGTCCGGATGGACCCGAATGCGATCCGGATCCCCGATTCCCGCAGGGACTGGCAGGTCGACGGCATCCTCTGCTACTCCAAGATCTGCACCCACGTCGGCTGCCCGATCAGCCTGTGGGAGCAGCAGACCCACCACCTGCTGTGCCCCTGCCACCAGTCGACCTTCGACCTGGGCAACTCGGGCGTGGTCGTGTTCGGCCCGGCCGCCCGGTCGCTCCCGCAGCTGCCGATCACCACGGACGCGGAGGGCTACCTCGTCGCCCGCAGCGACTTCACCGTCCCGGTCGGGCCGAGCTTCTTCGAGCGCGACTCGTCCAAGGACTTCCAGGAGGGTGACCGCTGATGGCAAAGCCTGCAGAGCTGAACCCCACCTCGCCCGCGCTGGAGGTGCACACCCCGCCGACGAAGCAGGAGAGCAACAAGCTCGCCGGCCCCGCAGGATGGGTGGACGACCGCGTCGGCATCGCCAAGCTCGCCAGCAACCTGCGCAAGATCTTCCCCGACCACTGGTCGTTCCTGCTCGGCGAGATCGCACTCTACTCGTTCATCATCCTGCTGCTCACCGGCGTCTTCCTGACCATCTGGTTCAAGCCGTCGATGGCGGAGGTGGAGTACGCCGGCACCTACGAACTGATGCGCGGCATCCCGATGTCGGAGGCGTTCGCCTCCACCCTGCACATCAGCTTCGACGTCCGCGGCGGCCTGCTCGTCCGGCAGATCCACCACTGGGCGGCGATGCTCTTCGTCGCCGGCATGACCGCGCACATGCTGCGGGTGTTCTTCACCGGGGCGTTCCGCAAGCCGCGCGAACTGAACTGGCTGATCGGCATCGGACTGTTCTCGATGGCACTGATCGAGGGCTTCGCCGGCTACTCGCTGCCCGACGACCTGTTGTCGGGCACCGGCCTGAGGTTCGTGGACGGCGCGATCCGGTCGATCCCGCTGATCGGCACCTGGGCGGAGTTCTTCGTGTTCGGCGGCGAGTTCCCCGGCGACATCGTCATCCCGCGCCTGTACATGGTGCACATCCTGCTGGTGCCCGGGCTGCTGCTCGGGCTGATCAGCGCCCACATGGCGCTGCTGGTCTACCACAAGCACACCCAGTGGCCCGGGCCGGGACGCACCCAGCGCAACGTGCAGGGCTACCCGCTGTTCCCGATCTACGTGGCGAAGGCCGGCGGCTTCTTCTTCATCGTGTTCGGCGTGACGATCCTGATGGGTGCGTTCATGCAGATCAACCCGGTGTGGCTGTTCGGCCCGTACAACCCGTCCCAGGTCACCGCAGGCTCGCAGCCCGACTGGTACATGGGCTTCGTCGAGGGCGCGATCCGGATCATGCCGAACTGGGAGTGGCACGTCCTGGGCACCACCTGGTCCTGGAACGTGTTCATCCCGTTCATGGGCCTGATGGGCCTGCTCTTCACCGGGCTGGCTCTGTACCCGTTCATCGAGGCGTGGATCACCGGCGACCGCAGCGAGCACCACCTGCTGGACCGGCCGCGCAACGCGCCCGTCCGCACCGGCATCGGTGTGGCCGGCATGTCCTGCTACGCGATGTTCTGGCTGGCCGGTGGCAACGACATTCTCGCCACACAGTTCCATGTCTCGCTCAATGCCGTGACCTACTTCATGCGGGTAGCGGTGTTCGTCGTGCCGGTGCTGGCGTTCATCGTCACCAAGCGGGTCTGCCTGTCCCTGCAGCGGGCGGACGCCGAACGCGTCCTGCACGGCTCGGAGACCGGCGTGATCGTCCGCTCCCCCGACGGCGGCTTCAGCGAGGCCCACCGCCCGATCTCGCAGGCGGAGGCGTACACGCTCACCCGGCACCCGCAGCTTGCCCCCCTCACACCGAACGGCAGGAAGGTGGGCAGGCTGCGCCAGCGCCTGTCAGCCTGGTACTCGGCCGGCCAGGTCCCGAAGCCCACGGCGGCAGAGATCGACGCCGCCGCCGACCACGGCGCGATCGAGGGCGACGACCACGACGTGCCTGCGCTCGAGGGCGGCGAGACGGGGGAGACCACCTGAGCGCAGGCGTCGCTGCGATCCCGGACCCGTCCGCTCCGGTCCCGGGGGGCGTTGCGCGGGCCGCTACCCTTGTGCGGTGCGTTTCCTCACCGGCAAGCCCGAGTACGACCTGACCTACGACGACGTCTTCATGGCGCCGCGGCGCTCGTCCGTCACCTCGCGCCTCGACGTCGACCTGACCACCACGGACGCGCTCGCGCTGCCGCTGCCGCTGATCGTGGCCAACATGACCGCGATCGCCGGGCGCCGGATGGCCGAGACCGTCGCCCGCCGCGGCGGCATTGCGATCATCCCGCAGGACCTGCCGGTCGACATCGTCGCCGGCGCGATCGGCAAGGTGAAGGCCGCCCACACCGTCTTCGACACCGCGCTGACCGTCGGCCCGCACGCCACCGTCGGCGAGGCGCTGCAACTGCTCCCCAAGCGCGCGCACGGGCTCGTGGTCGTCGTCGACGCGGACGGGGCACCCCTCGGCACGGTCTCCGAGGCCGAGGCCGCCGGGATGGATCGCTTCGCGCAGGTGCACGAGGCGATGCTCACCGACCTCACGGTCGTCTCGCCCGCAGCCACCCCCACGGAAGTGTTCGACGAGCTGACCGGGCGCCGCCACAAGGCTGCCCTCGCCGTCGAGGACGGGCGACTGGTCGGCCTGATGACCGTCAAGGGCGCGCTGCGCGCGGCCCTCTACACCCCGGCGCTCGATCCGGACGGACGCCTCCGGATCGGCGCGGCCGTCGGCATCTCCGGCGACGTCGAGCGGCGCGCGGAGGCACTGCTGCAGGCGGGCGCGGACGTGCTCGTGATGGACACCGCCCACGGCCACCAGGAGCGGATGATCTCCGCCGTGGAGCGCTGCCGCGCGGTCGTGGCGGCGTCCGGGCTCGCCGTCCCGATCGTCGCGGGCAACGTGGTGACCGCGGACGGCACGGCCGACCTCATCGAGGCCGGCGCCGATGTGGTGAAGGTGGGCGTGGGCCCCGGCGCGATGTGCACCACGCGCATGCAGACCGGGGTCGGCCGACCGCAGTTCTCCGCCGTGCTGGAGTGCGCGCAGGAGGCGGCCGAGTCCGGACGGAGCATCTGGGCGGACGGCGGCGTCCGGCACCCGCGCGACGTGGCGCTCGCCCTGGCCGCCGGCGCGGGCGCGGTGATGATCGGGTCATGGTTCGCCGGGACGCACGAGTCCCCCGGCGAACTGCTGTACGCGTCCGACGGCCGCCCGTACAAGGAGTCGTTCGGCATGGCCTCCGCGCGCGCGGTCCGTGCCCGCACCCGCACCCAGTCGGCATTCGACAGGGCCCGCGCGGGCCTGTTCGAGGAGGGCATCTCCTCCTCCCGGATGTACCTCGACCCCGAGCGCCCCGGCGTGGAGGATCTGCTCGACTTCATCACCTCCGGCGTCCGCAGTTCGTGCACGTACGCCGGCGCCCGCAACCTGACCGAGTTCGCGAGCCAGGCGATCGTGGGCGTGCAGTCCGCGTCCGGCTACAACGAGGGGCGCCCTCTCCACTCCAGCTGGTGAGTGTTCAGCAGGTCACGGTGATGTAGAAGTAGAAGCTGTACGGCACCTCCTGGTGCGTGGTCGAGTTGAGGTACCAGGTGAACACCGTCGCGGTGTTCCCGCTGAACGCATAGGCCGTCGCGTACACACCCGGCCCCGCGTTGTAGGTACTGGCGATGGGCGTGCAGTAGGTGATCGGGCGGTCGAACGTCACGGTGTACACGCCGGCGCCGGTGTTCTGGGCGGAGACGATGCCGGGCGACCCGGCATAGATGCTGCCGTTGGGTGCGACCATGCCCGCCAGCTTCGGCAGGTAGTAGCCCGAGACGCTGAGCACGAGATTCGTGCTCGCGGTGAAGTTCTTCACCGTCAGGCCGGGGTTCGTGCCGGCCTGCACCGCGACCACCCCACTGCCCGACATCGTGAACGAGCCGTAATTGAGGAAGGTGGCCTGTGGTTCGGCCGCTCCGGCGGCCCAGATCTTCAGCGAACCCTTCTTCGACGGGCTCTGCGCGACGGCGGTCAGCGCCACCGCCCGCGCGGTGGTGGGGACCCCGCACCCCCCGGCGACCCCGCCCTGGTCGCTGCCGCCGGCCACCGCGTAGCTGCGCGAGGTCTTGTTCTTGAGCTTCTTGGCGTTGGCGCTGTTGCCGTGCCGGGTGTCCACGATCACGCACGGCGCGATCGGCACGAAGTCGGTCCCCGGGGACGAGGCGGCGATCGCCGCAGCCTGGATCTTCCGCGCGTCCTGCGCGGGGACCGGCGGCGACGCGACCGGAGTCGGGTCCGTGGCCGCGGCGTCGCCTGCACCGGCGACGAGGACGACCAGCGCCGCCAGCGCCGTACCGACCGTGAACGTGATGGATCGCCTGCTCATGACGCCGTCCCCTCGCTGGCACCGGCACGTCGCCCGCCGGCCGGGCGAGCACACCGGAACACCTCATCCCCGAGGCAACTCCTCGGCCGGGGCGCGGTCAAGGCGCAAAAGCGTCACCTTGCACTTTGCCCGCTGCCGGGTGACGCGATCCGGGTGCGGGTCAACGGGTCAGGCCCACCGGGCAGGAGGAGTGGGCGAGGACGCCGCGGGCGAGCCCGCTGAGTCGATCCGGCTGCACCCCCAGGATCAGCAGGTCCACCTCCCGGCTGCGCGCGACCAACTCGTCGATCGGGGCACCGGCGGCGAGGTCGGACTCGATCACGAGATCGGGGTGCTCGCCGCGCAGGGCTCCCAGCCGCTCGTCCAGCGCCCTGGTGCCTGCTGCGTAGGTCGACGGCCCCACTCCCGGATCGCCCGGCACCACGTGCACCACGCGGAGCCGGGCCTTGCGCACCGCGGCCTCCCGCACCCCCCAGTCGAGTGCATCCGAGTGCGCCAGCAGGGAGCCGATCGCCACGGCGACGACGCCGTGACCGCCGGTCCGCTCGGGGGTGGAGGACGCGGAGATCACGACCACCGGGCACCGGGCACGACCGGCGACGGCCACGCTGGTCGAGCCGACGAACATCCGCTCCAGGCCCGACATGGACCGCCGGCCCATCACCAGCATCCCTGCCTGCTCGCTGAGTTCGGCGAGCACATGTGCGGGATGTCCGGGTACCACCTGGGTGGTGACGCGCTCCGCGGGGAATCCCTCCGTCCTCGCGACCTCGAGCGCGTCGTTGACGAATGACTCGCCGACCTGACGGATCTCGTCGATCGGTACGACGATGTCCCACAGGCCACCTACCAGGGCGGACGCATCCGCGACGTTCACGATCCACAGGTCGGAGTCAGTGGCGAGCGCCTCGCGGAGGGCGTACCGGACGGCTCGAAGGCCGTCGTCCGATCCGTCCACGCCGACGAGGACCCGGCGCCTGGCTCCTTCGACAGGCTCACCGTTACTCATACTTCGACCATGCTCCGTCGCGTCCGCGACGTCAACACCCCCCGGCGGTATCGGCCGGCGCCGGGTCCGTGCTGCCGGCCAGCGAGGAGGGGCGACGGAAGGTGCGCAGGGTGATCACCAGGGTGGCGCCGTCGAGGTGGAGGCCGAGGTCGGCCCGGGACGCCGGCTTCTCCCACCCGCAGTCGGCGCGGAGCACCCAGCCGTCGGCGAGGGCGGCCGCGCGGGCCTGGGCGAGCGCGGACCGCGCGTCATCGGCGGACCCGCACGCCAGCCGGCGGCGCAGGACGGTGAAGCAGGTGCCTCCGGTGACCAGGAGCGGCACCGGGGCGTGCTCCTCAACCGCTGCGCAGCCGGCGTCGGGAAACCAGTGGGCCAGCGGTTCGGCGTCGAGAACGGCACGTTGCCGGTGGGCCCGCGGCGTCCCCGCGGCCCGGTTCAGCCCCACCAGGGTCACCATCGTGGCGGCGGCCGCGCCGAACCACGCCCACGAGCGTTGCGGAACTCCCACGACGGCCTCCTCGTTGTGAAGGAGCCTTGAGCCTAGGGAGCGCGAGCGCCGGCCCACAGACCCCGACCGGGTGACCGGTCCCGGGAAGCGGACCGCGGACGCGGCGCCAGGGCCGGCGTCCCCGATCAGTGCTGGTACTCGTTGCGGTAGTACTGGTAGCACCAGCCGGTGGCGGACCAGATGCCGAGGCCGACGCCGAGCAGCGTGAGCCACCAACCGAACACCGGGCCCAGCGCCATGACCAGCACGGTGAGGGCCGTCCAGAACGGCCAGATGCTCCTCGAGGGGAAGAAGCCGACATCGCCGGCACCCTCGACGATCTCGGCGTCCTTGCGGTCCTCGGGGCGCGGGTCGATCTTCCGGGACTGGATCGAGAAGAAGGTGGAGATCATTCCGAAGAAGGCCAGGGTGAGGATCAGCGCGACCGTCCCGATGATCTCGTGGCTGACAAACCAGTACACCGGGGCGACGATCACGAAGAACACCGTGATCAGCGTGAAGATCAGCCGTTCGGCCTTCATCGGGTCACCTCGGGAGTGGTCGCGTCCTGGATCGCTGCCTGAACCGGGGTGTCGGTCTCCACGTCCGGATGGGAGAGGTCGTAGGCCGGCGAGATCGAACGGATCCTGGGCACCTTGTCGAAGTTGAACCGCGGCGGCGGGCAGGATGTCGCCCACTCGAGCGTCCTGCCCCAGCCCCACGGGTCATTGGTGTTGACCAACGGCGCCTTGCGGGTGATCCACACGTTCCACAGGAAGGGCAGCATCGAGACCCCGAGCAGGAACGCGCCGACCGTGGACACCTGGTTGAGGAAGGTGAACCCCTCCCCCGGCAGGTAGTCGGCGATGCGGCGCTGCATGCCCTCCACCCCCAGCCAGTGCTGGACCAGGAAGGTGGTGTGGAAGCCGATGAACAGCAGCCAGAAGTGCAGCTTGCCGAGGCGTTCGTTGAGCATCCGCCCGGTCAGCTTCGGCCACCAGTAGTAGAAGCCGCCGAACATCGCGAACACCACTGTTCCGAACAGGACGTAGTGGAAGTGCGCGACCACGAAGTAGGTGTCGGAGACCGGGAAGTCGAGCGGCGGCGACGCGAGGATGATGCCGGTCAGGCCGCCGAACAGGAAGGTCGTGAGGAAGCCGATCGCCCAGATCAACGGGGTGTCGAAACTCAGGGCTCCGCCCCACATCGTGCCGATCCAGTTGAAGTACTTCACCCCGGTGGGCACGGCGATCATGAACGTCATGAAGGAGAAGAACGGCAGGTTGACCGCGCCGGTCACGAACATGTGGTGCGCCCACACCGAGATCGACAGTGCGCCGATCGCCAGGGTGGCCGCGACCAGGCCGATGTAACCGAAGACCGGCTTGCGGCTGAACACCGGCAGGATCTCGGTGATGATGCCGAAAAACGGCAGCGCGATGATGTACACCTCGGGATGCCCGAAGAACCAGAACAGGTGCTGCCACAGGATCGCCCCGTCCGTGGCCGGGTCGAGGATGTGCGTCCCCAGCCGCCGGTCGGCCTCCAGCACGAGCAGGCCCGCGGCGAGGACGGGGAAGCAGACCAGGATCATCACCGAGGTGACCAGGATGTTCCAGGTGAAGATGGGCATCCGGAACATCGTCATGCCGGGCGCCCGCAGCGTGATGATCGTGACGATGAAGTTCACCGCGCCGAGGATCGTCGACAGGCCCATCACGTACAGGCCCATGATCCACAGGTCGCCGCCGACGCCGGGAGAGTTGATCGCGTCCGACAGGGGGACGTAGGCGAACCAGCCGAAGGCTGCCGCGCCGCCCGGGGTCAGGAACCCCGCGCAGGCCGTCAGCGACCCGAACAGGTACAGCCAGTAGCTGAAGGCGTTCAGCCGGGGGAAGGCCACGTCCGGCGCACCGATCTGCAGCGGCATGATCGCGTTGGCGAACGCCACGAACATCGGCGTCGCGAACATCAGCAGCATCAGCGTGCCGTGCATGGTGAAGAACTGGTTGAACGTCTCGTAGTTCATGAACTGCAGGCCCGGGTAGGCCAGCTCTGCGCGGATCGCCAGCGCCAGCAGGCCGGCGAAGCCGAAGTAGAACAGCGAGGTGACGATGTACATGTTGCCGATCACCTTGTGATCGGTGGTCGTGAGCAGCTTCATCACCAGGGCGCCCCAGCGCTTGCGCTCCACGAGCGGCTGGACGTCCGCCTCTTCCAGCCCGACACGGTCGACGGTGGCGGTCACTTCTTCTCCCCCTCCGTGGTCACCGGCACGCTCGGCACGGTGTTCGGGTACGCCGGAGCCGTGATCTCACCGGTCTGGCCCGCGGCCTTCAGCGAGTTCAGGTAGGTCAGGTAGTCCTCCGCGCTGACGACGTGGACGGTGAAGAGCATGGCGGCGTGGTACGTCCCACAGAGCTCGGCGCACTTGCCGGAGTAGACGCCGATCCGGTCCGGGGTGAGGTCGAAGGAGTTGGTACGACCGGGGATCACGTCCAGCTTGAAGTAGAACGCCGGGACGTAGAACGAGTGGATCACGTCGGCGGAGATGAGGTTGAACCGCACCGCCTCGTTCACCGGCAGGTACAGGTCGGGGATCTTGTCGATCGTTCCCGCCTCGTGCACCACCGTTCCGACGGACGGGTTGTCGGCCTCCATGTAGTTGAACGTCCACGACCACTTCTGGCCGATCACGTTCACCGTGTGGATCGACTGCTGCGGCGAGGCCTTCGCGAGCACGCCGTTCTGGGTCTGGACGGTGTAGAAGAACAGCACCCCGATGATCAGGAACGGCACCAGCGTGTACAGCAGCTCCATCGGCAGGTTGTACTGGCGCTGCTTGGGGTGGTCGTCGTCGCTGCGCTTGCGGAACCGGACCATCACCCAGAAGATCAGGCCCCAGACGAAGACGCCCACCACGAGCGCCGCGACCCACGCGCCCGTCCAGAGGTTCCCGATCAGCGCCGAGCGGTCACTCGCCCCGTTCGGCAGACCGAAGCGGCCCCACTGGGACGCGGTGTCGGCACTGCAGCCGGCGAGTGCGAGCGCACCGACTGCGGCCGTCGCGGCCAGCAGCAACTTCTTCGGGCGAAGCTGTCGACCCACGAGGCGCCCTTCCGGTTAGTTTCCCTACGCTTGTTGGCTCAAGACCCTAGCCGTCGGCCCTGCTCAGTGGAAGGAGTCACCACACGCGCAGGAGCCCGTGGCGTTCGGGTTGTCGATGGTGAACCCCTGCTGCTCGATGGTGTCGACGAAGTCGATCGTCGCGCCCATCAGGTAGGGGTAGCTCATCCGGTCGGTGACCACGGACACGCCGTACCAGTCCTTCGCCACGTCGCCGTCGAGTTCGCGGTCGTCGAGCTGGAGCTGGTAGCGCAGGCCGGAGCAGCCGCCGGGGGCCACCGAGATCCGGAGGGCGAGGGTGTCGACGTCCTCATTGGCGATCAGGTCCTTGACCTTGCTCGCGGCCACCTGGGTGAGGACGATGCCGTCAGTCGTTGCGGGTGCGTCAACCGTCATATCTGCCTGAGTTCCTTCCGGGCTGGACTGGTCTCTGGTGCAACCAGACCCTTCGAGCCGGTATTCCGCCGGATCGCGCACGAGTCTATGCGAGCCCACCCCCACCGACGTACCAGCCCGCCGCGATGCGGGCCGCCACGGCGGTCAGCCCATCGGCCGTGACCGGACCGGCGGGGAGCAGGTGAGCGGCCTCGATCCCCAGCGTCCGCAGCTCCCTGCGGGCCAGCCCCGCCCCCGAGGTGACCAGCAGGCAGGGGCGCTGCGCCGCCTCGGCCCACGCCGCGACAGCCGTCACGACCGGGCCGCCCCGGTCGAGCGCGGACAGCTCGGTGCAGGCGGTGACAACGAGATCCGCGGCGCGGAGGGTCCGATCCAGGCCGGCCGCCTGGTGGCAGAACTGCGTACCCGACACGAGCCGGCCGCCCAGCGAGAGTACCGCGAGCCCGGTGCCCCCGGCGGCCCCCCCGCCGGGGGCGACGTCCAGGCCCTCGCCCGACTCGCGGGCCCTGGCGGCCAGGACGGCGTCGGCCGCCAGCAGCTCGGAGATGTCCACCCGCGCGGCGAACGCCCGCCGGGCGAGGCCGCCACCGATCCCGGTGGCAGGCAGTTCCCGCTCATCGGGGGGCACGACCCCGCTGAGACGGCGGCCGGCCAGCGCCCCGCCAGCCATCGCGAGCAGCCCCGCTCCCGAGTCGTGGGCGGTGACGCCGGTCAGGTCGAGCACGACCTCGGCGTCCTCGGGACGCAGGCTCCCGACCACCCACGCGCCGATATCGGCGGTGGACGCCTCCGGCGCCCAGCCGGGGCGCTCGGCCTCGCGCAGGCCCAGCAGCACGCGCCCCGCGCCCCTGACCAGCCACCGGTCGGCGGCCAACTCCGCCGCTGCGCCCCACAGGGCCCCGACGGCGACGGCAAGGTCC
>NZ_JASGES010000067.1:0-34276 GCF_047606205.1 Propionicimonas sp.
CAGCGGCGGCGGCCGGTCCGGCGCCGGGGACGCGTCGCCCCCTGCGTCGCGGCGTCGGGCCTGGCGCTGCGCTCCTGTTCGGTCCGCGAGCTGTTCGCCGTCCGCCCCCTGACCACGCCGATGAACTCGTCGGCGAGCGGGTGCGGATCGTCGGCCCGCCACGCCAGCCCGATCCTGGTGGACGGGGCGTCCACCACCGGACGATAGGTGAGGTCGCGGCGGCTGTGGCTGCGGGCCACCGACATCGGCACCCGGAGCACCGCCACCTCGAGCGCGACCTGGTTGACGCCGTCCGGGTCGGCAAGGGTGAGGACGTTCTCCTGCTCCAGATCGGCGAGCGTCACCTCGTCCACAGCGGCGATCGCGTGCTCCTTCGAGACCCAGACCACCGGCGTCTCCTCGTACAGCGGGATCAGGTGCAGACCACTGGTTACCACCGGCAGGCGTACGAAGCACAGGTCCACCTCGCCGGCGTCCAGGACCCGGCGCTGGTCGGCCTCCTCGACCTCGACGACCTCCAGCGGCACACCGCGGAACCGCTCCCGCCAGGTCGTCGTCCACTTCGTCATGGTCACCCCGGGGACATGGCCCACGCGGAGGCGGGCGACCGGAGCCGGGGGAGTCCTCACCAGCGCAGGCTATCGCGCGGCGCCGATAGGCTGAACGGGTGAGCCAGACCATGAAGCCCGTGACGGCGGCGGCCAAGCTGGGCATCTACCTGCCGGCAGCGCCCGAGGAGTTCCGCACCACGCCCATCGGCAGGGCCGGGCTGGAGGCGCTGCGCGCGGATCCTCCCCAGTGGCTCGTCGACCTGCGCCGCAACGGCCCTTTCCCGCGCGACGTCGTCGCCCGCAAGCTCGGCGTGTCCCGTTCCGGCCTGGTCCGTGCCGGCGTCACCGAGGCTCTCGATGCGGACCAGATCGGTGAGCTGATCGCCGACCCGCCCGACTGGTTGGTCCGCGAGCGCGAGACCCACCGGGCCGTGCTGGCGGAGAAGGAACGCCTCCGCCACCGTCCCGACCGCTGAACCCGCGGCCGGCGCCACGAGAGGTCGGTTCCCCGTGCCCGTCACGAGGGGACGGTGCCCGCGTGGCCGGTACGGAGGAACCGTCCCCTCGTGAGGATCAGGGCGTCGGGTAGTCCGTCACGAACTGCGGGGTGCCGGTGTTGGAGTTGTCGGCCTGCGTACCGGTGTCGTTCACGACGTGGCTGATCGTGCCGGCGCCGAGGTTGACCGTCATCACGTGGTGCAGCGTGACCCTGGGCCTGGCCGGGACCTCGAAGCCGCTCGTGGTGACGATGGAGGGGTTGTTGCGGTTGTACACGTACACACCGCCACCGGAGAGGCTGTGCACCCGCACGCGGTCGGAGACCTTGTACCCGGGGAAGCCTGGAGTCCCGTCCGGCTGCGTCCAGTCGGCCTGCGTCGGCGGGTCGTAGGCGAGTTCGTTCTGGTAGAAGACGACCCGCCCGCGTTCGCCGTTCCAGAGCGTGCTGTAGCGCTGGAAGTGCTCGGCGAACAGCCCTGTGATCGTCACGTCGTCGCCGTTCACGACCAGCCCGTAGCGTCCGATGTTGGTCCGCCAACGATCGGTGTCACCGCTCTCCCCGGCCGTGAAGCCCTCCTCGCCGTGATCGGCCCGCCAGATCCAGGTGTGGTCGACGAGTACGTGACCGGCGTTGATCTTCAGCGCCGTGACGGCCTTTCCGACGTGCGGTCCGCCGATCCGGAAGTACACGTCGCTGAGCGTGAGCGGGTTGCGCTCGGTCGACCGGCCGCCGCCGTGGCCCTCACCCACCTGCAGCAGCACCGGCGACAACCTCGTCCCCGCGTCGATGGTGACGCCCGCCACCACGATCCCGGCCCGCCCGGAGACCTTCAGCGGCGTCGCGCCGCGAACGGCGGTGAGGGTCGCGTGCCCGAGACCCAGCACGACGGTGTCCGGGCGGGTGACCTCGATCGCGCGGGCGATGTCGTAGACGCCCGGCGTGAGCAGGAGGTTCCTGCCCCTGGCCAGCTCCTGGTTGATCCGTGCGACCGGGGTACCCGGCCACGCCACGAAGAAGTCCGACAGCGGGACGCTGCGCCCCGGTGTCGTTCCGTGCGCCCAGGACACCCCGGACGAGTTCCGCTGCGCGGAGGGGACGCGGACGAACCACCGGCCGGACGCGTCGACGAACAGGTACGGCTTCTCCCTGCTCAGCGCTGTCCTGGCCACCGTCGTGTACGGCGGCTCGGGGAAGGTCGCGTCATCGGGGGCGCCGGTGACGCCGGAGAACACCTGGTTCCACACGGCGTTGCTCCAGCTGCCGACCGTGCTGTTGCGGATCAGCCACTGCTGCTGGGAGCCGTTCACCACCGTCGGCAGTACCGAGTCGGCGATGAAGCCGCCGCTGGCGTACTGCGGGCCCGCCGTGCAGTAGTCCATCAGCGAGAGGCTGCCCCCACTGACCTGGACCCGCCGCAGCGAGACCGCCTGCGACACCGCCCAGAAGTTCGCGCTCTGCCGGCAGCCGTCCTGCCCGGTCTTGATGACGTTGAGCGACAGGTTCGACAGCGTCCGCCAGAAGTTGACCAGGGCGAGGCAGTTCGAGGTGCCCGCGTCGTCGAGGCAGCGGTTGTAGACCTCGATGCTGCCATTGATCGTGACCTCGCCCGGACTGGCGCCCAGTCCCAACACCTCGGTGTAGTACCCGACTTCGAACTGCAGCGGGTGTTCCGTCGTGCCATAGGTCCCGGGGAGGAAGGCCACCGCGTGCCGCGCCGTGCTCATCTCCGCGTCGCGCTGCTGGTCGGCGAGCGCGTCGAGGGTGCTCTGGATCAGGGCCAGTGGCGTGGTGGGCGAGAAGACCGTGACGTTGGGCCCGAGATCGGGCGCGGCGGGGACCGGTTTCGGGGTGGGATGTCCGGACGGCGCCGCGAGCGCGGGAACGCCGGTGAAGGCTCCGAGCGAGAGCACCGCGCCCAGGATGGCGGCGGTGCAGCGCAGGCGTGCTGATCGGGGGAGTGCGGGTGTCATGCAAGGTCCTCTCCATCGAGGTCTGCCGACGGCGGGGGTGCCGTCCCACCCTGACCCTATGCAGGTGCTGTGAGGTAGCTCAAGGGTCAACTCCCGAGCAGTGCGGTCAGCCGCCTCTTCTTCCGGTTCTCCCGGACGATCCAGGCGACGTCCGGATCATCGGTGGGCAGTGCGGCGAAGGCGGCCAGTCCGGCCTCGGGAGTGGCGGCGACCGCGACCGACCAGCAGTAGCCGAGCGCCTGGCGCAGCGTCCGGACGCCCGGCGCGCGCCGCGCGGACGCCGGCACGGCGAGCAGGTGTTCGGTGGCGCGCCGGCAGGCGACCAGGGCCGCGGCCGCCGTGCGCGGGTCCGTCAGGAGCCGGGGCTCGCAGATCGCCGCGATGCCCGCCCGCACCACCAGGGCATCGGAGGAGGACGTCCAGGCCTCCACGAGGCCGCGCAGCAGTGGCGCATCCGCGTCCCCGATCCGCTGTGCCGCGATCGCGCACGCCTCGCGGACGCGCCAGCGCTCGTCGCAGCACCGTCCGGTGAGCAGGCCGACCAGCCCGCAGGCGGCCGGATCCTCCACGATCAGTCGGCCGAGGGTGGCCACGCCGCAGCAGGCGAGGTATTCGTCGGCATCCTCGGCGAACCTCAGCGCGAGTTCCGCGGACATCAGATCCGCGGCGGCGTCGAGCAGGGTGAGGTTGGCCCGCGGACCTGGCAGGCCGCTGCGCGCGGACAGGTAGTCCGCCCAGGCGTCCTGGGGCAGCGCAGCCAACTCGGCGGCGTAGGCCTGACGAGTCGGGTTCACGGGCGGCCGTCCCGGTGCTGCGCCGGAGCGGGCGTGGCCGGCGTGCCGGGGACGGCGGTCGCGGCCGTGAGAATGATGTCCACGCAGCCCGCATAGCCGAGCCGGCCACTGTTCAGGCAGAGGTCGTAGTCGCGGTAGTCGCCGAACTTCGTGTTGGTGAAGAACTGCTGGTAGCGGGCCCGCGTCCTGTCCATCCGCGCGATGTACTTCTCCGCGTCCTTCGGAGCCACCCCGTCGACCTCGACGGCCCGGGTGATCTTGCGTTCGGTGTCGGTGCTGTAGATGAAGACGCTGCGGAAGCGCAGCTTGGCGTCCCGCAGGATCTTGTCCGCGCACCGCCCGATGAAGACCGCGGGCGCGGTGCGCGCGGCGTCCGAGATCACCTCGGCGAAGGCGCCGTACATGCGGTAGGGGATGGAGAAGGTCTCCGAGTCGGTCCCCGAGATCAGGGACAGGTCGAAGTAGGAGCCGGCGGCGACGCGTTCGTCGAAGGTCTCCAGCAGGTCGTGCGGAAAGCCCCGACGTTCGGCGGCCTCCTGCAGGATCCGCGTGTCGTAGAGCTGCATCCCGGTGCGTTCGCAGATCAGCCGGCCGATCTCGCGTCCCCCGCTGCCGAACTCCCGGTTGATCACGATCGAACGGTCCATGACGACTCCTCCCGCCCGCGCCTCATCGCTCCGGGCCTACTTCGCACCCTACGCCGACCCGGGAGATCGCACCGGCCGTAGCATGACGGGGTCGGCACGGGTGAGGAGCAGCGATGACCGCCACGGAGTTCTGGGACGAGCGGTACGCGACACGTCCGAAGATCTGGTCGGGACGCGCCAACCAGGCGCTGGTGGACGTCGCGACCGACCTGGCGCCGGCACGCGCGCTCGACCTGGGCTGCGGCGAAGGCGGGGACGCGATCTGGCTCGCCGCTCGCGGGTGGATCGTCACGGCTGTAGACATATCGACAATTGCTGTCCAGCGCGGACGGGCGGCGGCCGCGTCCGCGGGGGTCCCGCCGGCACGGATCACCTGGGTCGCACAGGATCTGGCCGAGGGCGTCCCGGACGGCCCCTACGACCTGGTCACCGCGTCCTTCCTGCAGTCACCGGTGGAGCTCGCCCGGACCGCGATCCTGCAGGCCGCCGCCGCCGCGGTCGGTCCCGGCGGGCACCTGCTCGTGGTCTCCCACGCCGCTCCGCCGCCGTGGGCCACCCAGCTCGACGCCCACCACCACGAGTTCCCCACACCCGCCTCCGAGCTCGCCGCACTCGGCCTGTCCGCGGAGCAGTGGGACGTCGTCGTCGCCGAGGTCCGTGGCCGCCCCGCCACCGGCCCGGACGGCGAACGCGCCCGGATCGACGACACGGTGGTACTCGTCCGCCGGCAGGCGGAACCGGCGGGCCAGGACGCGTCGCCGACGCCCCCGCTGTTCTAGGCTGTGGCCGTGGACGAGCTCGTGGCGCTGTACGACGAGGACGGGAAGGCGTGCGGGAGCGCACCCCGGTCCCGGATGCGCGCCGAGAACCTCCACCACGCCGCGACCGCCGTGGTGGTCCGGGATCCCCTCGGACGGATCTACGTCCACCGGCGCACCAACACCAAGGACGTCTATCCCGGCCGCCGCGACTTCGCCGCCGGAGGCGTGATCGCCGCCGGCGAGGACCCAGACACCGCCGCCCTGCGGGAACTCGCCGAAGAACTGGGGATCACCGGCGTCCCGTTGACCCCGCTCGCCAGCGGCTCCTACGCCGACGACCACACCAGCTACCACGGCTTCTGCTACACGGTCACGTGGGCGGGGCCGATCTACTGGCAGCCCGAGGAGGTCGCGGGAGGCGAATGGGTCTCACCGGAGTCCCTCGCCGCGGCGATCGCGGCCGACCCCGACGACTTCATGCCTGACACGCTGGGTCTGCTCGGCGGGTGGCTGTCCGAGGTGATCGTCGGCACCACCGGCACCTGATCCCGGCGCCGGGCACGGACACCGTCGCCCCGCGTGCGCCGGAACTGGTAGGACAGCGGACGTGCACGCAGTGGTCTACTCCCGCTACGGCGAACCGCCACGGCTCGTCGACGTCCCCGAACCCGATTGTCCCGACGACGGGGTGGTGGTCGCCGTCGGGGCCACCGGGGTGTGCCGGTCGGACTGGCACGCGTGGCGCGGGCACGACCCGGTGCCCCTGCCGATGGTTCCGGGCCACGAGTTCGCCGGAACGGTGGCGCAGGTGGGGCCGCTGGTGCACGGGTTCGCCGTCGGAGACAGGGTCACGGCGCCCTTCGTGAACGGCTGCGGCCGCTGCGAGTGGTGCCGCGCGGGGCAGGCCCAGGTGTGCCCCGACCAGACCCAGCCCGGCTTCACCCATCCGGGCTCGTTCGCGGAGAAGGTGGTGGTCAGGGCCGCCGACTTCAATGCCGTCCGGCTCCCTGACGCGGTCGACCTGATCACCGCGGCCGCGCTGGGCTGTCGTTTCGCGACCGCCTACCACGCGCTGACCGTGCAGAGCCGGCTGGCTGCGGGGGAGTGGATGCTGCTGGTCGGCTGCGGCGGGGTCGGGCTGTCGGCGGTGCTCGTCGCCCGGGCGCTCGGCGCCCACGTGATCGCCGTCGATCCGTCGGCGACAGCCAGGGCGAGGGCCGGTGAGCTCGGCGCGGACGTGCTGCTCGCCGACGCCGATCCGGCGACCGTCCGCAGGGAGACCGGCGGCGGGGCGCACGTCAGCATGGACGCGGTCGGTACCGCCGCGACGGCCGCGGCCGGGATCCGGGGGCTGCGTCGTCGAGGACGTCACGTCCAGGTCGGCCTGATGCTCGCCGATCACGCTGACGCACCGTTGCCCTGGGGGCCGGTGATCGCCCAGGAACTCGAGGTGGTCGGCAGCCACGGGATGGCGGCGTCGGACTACCCGCCGCTGCTCGACCTCGTCGCGTCCGGCGTCCTGGATCCATCCCGCCTGGTCGGACGCACGGTGGGCCTCGCCGACACCCCGACCGAACTGATGGCCTTCGACCAGCTCCCGTCGACCGCGGGGATCGTCGTCGCCGTCCTGTGACCGCCCTGCTTGTTCGGCAGTCTCCCGGACCTCTTGTTCAGCGGTCTCCTAAACCTCGCCGAGGCTGGGGGACTCGGCCTGGACGGCGTGGCCGCCGAACTGGTTGCGCATCGCGGCGACCAGCTTCATCGCCGGGGACTCGTCCTGGCGGGAGACGAAGCGGGCGAACAGCGCGGCCGTGAGCGCGGGGACGGGGACGCCGAGGTCGATGGCTGCGTCCACCGTCCAGCGGCCCTCCCCGGAGTCGTCGGCGTAGCCCCGGATCTTCTCCAGGTGCGGATCGTCCGACAGCGCCCTCGCGATCAGGTCCAACAGCCAGGACCGGATCACCGTGCCCTCGCGCCAGCTGTCGAAGATCGCCGGCACGTCGTGAACCACCTCCGCCTTCTCCAGCAGCTCCCAGCCCTCGGCGTAGGCCTGCATCATCGAGTACTCGATGCCGTTGTGGACCATCTTGGCGAAGTGTCCCGCCCCGTGGCCGCCCGCATGGACGAAGCCCACCTCGCCCTCCGGCTTGAGGGCGTCGAAGATCGGCTGGACGACCGCCACGTCGGCGGCGTCGCCGCCGCACATCAGCGCGTACCCGTACTCCTTGCCCCAGACTCCGCCGGACACCCCGCAGTCGATGAAGTGGACGCCCCGCCGGCCGAGCCGGTCGGCCCGCGCCTGGTCGCCCGTCCACTTCGTGTTGCCGCCGTCGATCACGATGTCGCCCTCGCCGAGCCGGCCGGCGAGGTCGTCGAGCACCCCGTCCAGGAACTGCACCGGGACCATCACCCACACCACCCGCGGACCGTCCCCGAGCCGCGCCACCAGGCCGGCCAGGTCGGGCACGTCGGAGAGCGCAGGGTTGGTGTCGTAGCCGATGACGGTGTGGCCGGCCGACCGCAGCCGGGCCGCCATGTTGCCGCCCATCCGGCCGAGTCCCACCATTCCGAGTTGCATCAGCGCCGTTCCTCTCACTCCGGTTCGATCTTGGCGTCCTGCCGCGGCACGATCACCGTCTTCACGATCATGAGCAGCGACGCGGTCACCGGAACGGCGATCAGCGCGCCGAGCAGCCCGAGCAGGGTCGCGCCCACGAGGGCGCCGATCAGCACCAGGGAACCGGGGACGTCGACGGCCTTGCCCATCACCCGCGGCGTCATGATGTACGCCTCCACCTGCATGTAGGCGAAATAGACGATGGTGAAGATGATGGCCGCCCACCACGAGGTGAACAACGCCACCGAGGTCGCCAGCAGCCAGAACAGCACCGACCCGACCATCGGGATCATTGTGATCATCAGGGCGAGCACGGCCAGCAGCGCGGCGAACGGCACCCCGACGATGGTCAGGACGATGAAGGCGAACACGGCGTTGCAGACCGCCAGGATCGCCATGCCGGACACGTAGCCGCCGACCGACTCCGCGACCTGGTTGGTGATCTCCCGGATCTGGGGACGCGAGTGCGCGGCGGCGAGCCGGACCACCGCGTCCCGCATCGTCCGCAGCGAGGCCAGGAAGTACAGGGTGAGCGCGAGCACGATCAGGGTGCCGGAGACGGCGTTCACGACCCCGGTGCCGACCGCCAGCGCACCGCCCCCGATCGCCAGCAGGTTGGCCGGGTCGGACAGCCAGGTGCGCGCCTGGTTCAGCACGGTCGCGTACAGGTCGCTCTGGCCCGTCGCCGCGACGAGGTTCTTGAACCACTCGGCGTTCTGGATGTCGGTGATCCAGCCCGGCACCGCCGAGGCGAACTGGGTGATCTGGATGATCGCGGTCGGCACCACCAGCGCGAGCATGCCCGCGATCACCAGCGCGAAGGCCACGAACACGATCACGATGCTCAAGCCGCGGGACATGCCGTGGCGCTCGAGCAACCGCACCAGCGGGTCGAGCGCAAGGGCGATGAACAGGGCGACACCGATCGAGACCAGCACGGTCGACAGCGAGGAGACCGCGCCGGCGAGGGCCAGGGCGACGAGGGCGCCGACGGTGGCGGTGAAACCCCAGCCGAAGGGGTGGTTGAGATCCACCGAGAGCTTGCCGGACCGTCTCGGCAGCACCGGGGGAGTGGCCGCGGCCGGCGCCGCCTCGACGGTTGTCTGCTCCGCGTCCGTCGTCGCAGGGAGCGGGGGCGAGGGGACCGGCAGAGCCGGCTCGGCGCTCGCGGGGGTCGTCTCGGGCATGCCAGCAGCCTATGGCTTGTCTCCCCGGACGCGCCTCAGCGCAGCCAGCGTGCGGACGCGTCCTCAGGGAGCACTTCGAGCACCAGGGTGGCCGCGATCATCAGCAGCACCAGGCCGAGCACCTGACCCGTCGAGAGCGACTCGTGCTGCAGGCACACCCCCACCAGCACCGCGACCACCAGCCCGCAGTGCTTGACCCTGGTCATCCGCAGGGCGCGGCGGGGGACGGGAAAGTGCCGGGCGGTGAGGATGTCGGCGGCGCCGAGCGCGACCGCGAGCAGCACCAGCCACAGGTACGCCCACGGGGAGCCGCTGCCGGAGGGCCCGGCCATGACCACGAGCGGCAATGCCAGCACGGCGGCCATCCCGTGCCCCGCCGCCGTCGGCTCGGCGCGGCCGGGGAAGCGGAGGGCGGCGTAGCGCACGCCGAATCCTCCGGCCAGCGCGGCGACGAGACCGGCGAGGACGCCGCCGATGAAGTTCCAGCTGCCACCGTCCGCAGGGAACATGGCGACCAGGAGCACCCCGAGGAAGCCGGCACCGAGACCCGCGGCTGCCGCCCCCGTGATGCTGTCCGCTCCCAGCAGCTGCCCGGTCAAGGTGGCGAACAGGGGCAGCGAAGCGAGGACCAGCGCGGTCTGGGCCAGTCCGATCCGCTCCAGCGCGTAGCACACCCCGAGGTCCTGCACGGCGACGGCCGCGCCCAGGATCAGCAGCCGGCGGGAGGGGCCGGTGAGGGGGCCCGCCTCAGCGGTGAGATGGCTGACCGTCACCGTGGCAGCGGCCAGGACGATCGCGCAGAGGACGGCGGCCAATGCCCAGCCCCTGCCTGCGACGACCCCGCGGGTCGCGACCAGGACCAGTCCCCACAGCACCGACAGGGCGACATAGGTCGGCCAGCGGGCTGTGGGCATGAGCTTCTTCCTCCGAAGACGAGTCGGATTGTCATACGCTCTCATATGGCCGTCCGCCGCCGCGACGGGCGCACAGGTGTGCACATCCGTGCAGCGCGTGCACGCATTCGTGCGACCCTCGCCGCGACGGGACTCATGGCCCGCCGACGCCCCGGAGAGGGAGGACGAGAATGGCCGCTGCGGGTGATCGCCTGTTCGTGGCCGTCCTGCCACCGCCGGCGGTCGTGGAGAGCTGGGAGTCGTTCCTCGAGCCTCGCCGCGACGCCGAACCCGGCTTCCGGTGGACCCTCGCCGGGGGCTGGCACGTGACCTGCGCCTTCATGGCCTCCGTCCCGCCGCAGCTCAGCGAACCGCTGGAGGAGGCGCTGGCCGACGTCGCCGCACGAACGACGTCCTTCGGCATCGCCGTGTCCGGCGGAGGAGCGTTTCCCGACCCCGACCACGCCAGGGCGCTCTGGCTGGGCGTCGTGGAGGGCGTGGAGCCGCTCGGGCGGCTGGCCCGCCGCTGCCGGAACGCCGCCGCCGGCTGCGGGATCGCGGTGGACGGGGCACGATTCCGACCCCACCTCACCATCGCCCGCTCGGGTCCGACCAGGGCGAGGCGCTGGCTGACCGTCCTGGACGCCGTTCCCGGCGCCGCGTGGACGGTCGAGGAGTTCGTGCTGCTCCGTTCCCGCCTGTTGCCGGGCGGCGCCGGGTACGAGACCGTGGGGCGCTACCGGCTCTCGCCGGGCTGACCGGCCGCGTCCCAGTTGCTGGCACGGCCCGGGTGGGCATCGTAGAGTGCCCGCTCGTGGCAGGCATCCGAGGACTCTTCGCAGACACCGCACCCCTGGCCAGCCCCCATTTCCGCCGGCTGTGGCAGGCGAACATCATCACGGTCATCGGGGCCCAGTTGACGGTCGTGGCGGTGCCCGCGCAGATCTACGCGATCACCAACGACTCCGCCTACGTGGGCCTGACCGGCATCTTCGGCCTCGTGCCGCTGATCGTGTTCGGCCTGTGGGGTGGCGCCCTCGCCGACCACTTCGACCGTCGGCTCCTGCTGCAGATCACCACCTTCGGGCTGATCGCCACCAGCGCGCTGTTCTGGGCGCAGGCGGCGCTCGGCCTCGACAACGTATGGGTTCTGCTGGGGCTGTTCGCGTTCCAGCAGGCCTGCTTCGGGGTGAACCAGCCGACCCGCAGCGCGGTGCTGCCGAAGATCCTCCCCGCGGCGCAACTGCCGGCGGCGAGCGCGCTGAACATGACCGTGGCCCAGGCCGGGGCGATCGCCGGCCCGATGGTCGGCGGAATCCTGATTCCTGTCCTGGGCTACTCCTGGCTCTACCTGATCGACACGGTCACGCTCCTGGCCACGCTCTTCGCCGTCTGGCTGCTGCCGTCCCTGCCGGTGGAGAACCGCCAGGGATCACCGGGGCTGCGCTCGGTGATCGACGGCTTCGCCTACCTGCGCTGGCAGCCGGTGCTGCTGGTGTCGTTCCTGGTCGACCTGATCGCCATGGTGTTCGGCATGCCGCGGGCGCTGTTCCCCGAGATCGCGCACCTGTCGTTCGGCGGCCCGGTGGAGGGTGGGACGGAGTTCGCACTGCTCTACGCGGCCATCCCGATCGGCGCCGTGCTCGGCGGCGTGTTCTCGGGGTGGGTGTCGCTGGTCGAGCGGCAGGGGCGCGCGGTGATCTACTGCGTTCTCGCCTGGGGCGCGGCGATCGCGGGGTTCGGGCTCGCCGTCGCCTTCGCCCCGGCCTGGCGGGTGCCCATGCTCGTCGCCGCGATCACGATGCTGATCGTCGGCGGCGCGGCCGACATGGCGTCCTCCTCGTTCCGGAACGCGATGCTGCTCAGTGCTGCCGACGACGCCGTCCGCGGCCGTCTCCAGGGCGTGTTCATCGTCGTGGTCGCCGGCGGCCCCCGGATCGCCGACACCCTGCACGGCTACGCCGCGGGGGCTCTCGGCACGGCGTGGGCGAGCGGCGGCGGCGGCCTGCTCGTGGTCCTGTTCACCCTGCTCGTGGCGGTAATGGTGCCCGCTTTCTGGAGGTACCGGCCCGCCTAAGGTGTGGGCATGGCGGTCCAACGGTTGCTCTGGGTCGATCGTGCGTCCGGATCGGTGACGACGCGGACCGAGGCGGAGGTCCCCATGCTGCTCGCGGACCCGTCCGGCTGGTTGTGGCTGGACGTCCCCGAGCCCGACGAACAGACCGCCGCGCTCCTGGCCGAGGCGTTCGGTGCCCATCCGGCCGCCGTCTCCGACGTCGTCGAACGCAACCACCTGCCACGTCTGCACGCGTACGGCGAGACCCTGTTCCTCGTCCTGCTCCGGCCGGAGGCCGGCCTCGGGGGCCACATGCACTACCTCGAACTCGACCTGTTCGTGTCCACCGGCGCCCTGATCACCACCCACGGTCCGCGCAACCTCGAGGTGCCGCTGGAACGACTGCTGGAGGAGACCGACGAGCTGGCCGACCGGATGCTCTCGGGTCGCTATCTGCCCTCCGGGCCGTGGGCGGCGGCCCACCGGATCGCGAACGCGCTGGCGATCACGGAGGAGCGCTACGTCAACCGGCTCGCCAGAGAGGTCGGCGGGCTCGAGCAGCAGGTCCTCGGCCACGCCGGGGACAACAGCCCCCAGGCGTTCCTCGAGGAGCTCTTCCACACCCGGCACGCGCTGCTCACCGTCCGCACGATGACCATGCAGACCGCGGAGATCTACGGCAGGGCGATCGGACTGATGGGCGAGACCGACGCGGGCGTGCGCAAAGTGCTGCGCGACAACAAGGACGCCTACGACAGGCTGAGCAGGATCACCTCCAGCCAGCTGGACTACCTGTCCGGAGTCACCGAGTACTACCGGGCCAGGACCGACACCAAGATGACGATCGCTGCCGAACGGCTCGCCGTGATCGCGGCGATCACCCTGCCCGTGACGGCGATCAGCTCGGTGCTGGGCATGAACGTGATCGTCAACCAGTCCACCGACTGGCTGTGGCTGGGCATCCTGTTGGCGGTGATGATCGCGCTGTCGCTGGTCCTGCTGCGCTGGGCCCGGCGCCAGGGATGGTGGTGAGCCCGGTACCGTGCGGGCCCGGCAGCCCGGGAGGTCAGGAGAGGGCGGCCTTCACCTTGGCGGCAACCTTCGCACCTTCGGCGCGGCCGGCCGCGCGGGCGTTCACGGCCTTGATCACCAGGCCCATCTGCCTCATCGTGGGGGCCGCGCCCAGCTGCGTCGCGGCAGCGTCCACCTCCTCGGCGACGATCGCGTCCAGTTCGGCCTCGGTCAGCGCGGCCGGAAGGTAGCGCTGCAGCACCTCGACCTCCGCGAGTTCCTTCGCGGCCAGTTCCGGACGCCGGCCGGCCGTGTAGGCCTCGGCGGAATCGCGGCGCTTGGCGACCTCCCGGTTCAGGACCGCCACCACCTCGGAGTCGGACAGCTCCCGGGCCTCGGCACCGGCCACCTGCTCGGTCTTGATCGCGGCGATCGCCATCCGCAGCGTCGACTTGGTGATCTCGTCGTGCGCCTTCATCGCGGCCACCATGTCGGCCTGCAGCCGGTCGGAGAGTTCAGCCATCACGTGCCCTTTCGTCGCAAACCTCGCCATTCTCCCACGTCCGGGACGCCCGTAGTCGCGCGGCTATAGTGATCACCCGCGCACGCTTGGGAGGGTTCTGTCGATGGCTGGGACGCCGGACGCCGGCTCGGTCGGCATCGTCCGCACCCAGAACGTCCGGCTGTTCACCGCGGAGAACCCGCTGGTCCTGGAGCGGGGCGGCACACTCGGCCCCGTCGACGTGGCCTACGAGACCTACGGCACGCTGTCGCCGGGAGCGGACAACGCCGTCTTCGTCTGCCACGCGCTCACCGGGGACGCGCACGCCGCCGGCTGGCACGAGGGCGCGCGGCGTCCCGGGTGGTGGGACAACCTGATCGGGCCGGGCAAACCGCTGGACACCGATCGCTTCTTCGTGATCTCGGCCAACCTGATCGGCGGCTGCCAGGGCAGCACCGGGCCGTCCTCGACCAATCCCGCGACGGGCCAGGCCTACGGGCTCGGCTTCCCCGTCCTGATGATGCGCGATCTCGTCGCGGCGCACCGCGCGCTCGTCGCCCACCTCGGCATCACGCGGCTGCTGGCCGTCCTGGGCGGCTCGCTGGGCGGCATGCAGGCGCTGCAGTGGGCGCTCGACCATCCCCTGGAGGTCGCGAACGCCCTGGTGATCGCCGCGTCCAGCCGGCTCACCGCGCAGAACATCGCCTTCTCGGCCGTGGCCCGGCGCGCCATCATGACCGATCCACATTTCGAGGAGGGCGCGTACGCCTCGGCGGGGGTCAACCCCGACACCGGGCTGTCGATCGCCCGGATGATGGCCCACATCACCTACCTGAGCGAGGACGCGCTCACCGAGAAGTTCGGCCGCCAGCCGCATCCGGACGCGCACGAGCCGGGTTTCGGGATCGACTTCGCCGTGGAGAGCTACCTCGACCACCAGGGCCAGGCGTTCCTCGAGCGCTTCGACGCCCTGAGCTACCTCTATCTGACCAGGGTGATGGACTACTTCGACCCGTTCACCGGCGCGGACGCACTCGCGGCGGTCAGGGCCTGCCCTGTGAACTGGCTGGTCATGTCGTTCGCCTCCGACTGGCGGTTCGGCACCGACCACTCGCGGCGGATCGTGCGGACGCTGGAGCACGCCGACCAGCCGGTGACCTTCCGGGAGATCCCCTCGTCGTGGGGCCACGACTCGTTCCTGCTGGAGGTGGAGCCGTACCACGCCACGCTGCGGGCGTTCCTGGGCCGGGCCCTGGCGGAGGCGGCGCGATGAGCCTGCGTCCCGACCTCGCCCTCGTCGCGGGGCTGATCCCGCAGGGCAGCCGGGTGCTCGACCTGGGCTGCGGCGCGGGGGAGTTGCTCGCCCACATCATCGCGGAGGACGGCTGCCGGGGGACCGGCGTGGAGATCGACCCGGATTCCGTGCTGGCCGCCATCACCGCCGGCGTCCCCGTGATCGAACTCGACCTGGACACCGAGCTGGACGACTTCGCCGACCACTCCTACGACGTGGTCGTGCTCTCCCGCACCGTGCAGACCCTGCACCGGCCGGCCGACGTCCTGCAGCAGATGGGGCGGATCGGCAGGCACCTGATCGTCTCGGTGCCGAACTTCGGCTACTGGCGGCACCGGGTCCGCCTGCTCCGTGGCCGGATGCCGATGTCACGCGAGATCCCGCACGCCTGGTACGACACCCCAAACCTGCGCCACACCACGCTGGTCGAGCTCGAGCAGCTCTTCGCCCGCCTCGGCCTCGTGATCGAGAAGCGGATCGTGCTCAGCCCGGGCGGACGCCCGCTGCGCACCGGCGACAGCCTCTACAACGTGGTCGCCGGCTCGGCCGTCTACGCCCTTCGCGCCGGCTGAACCGCCCACCCGGTCCTGGTCGGGGTCAGGCCGTGGCGGCGAGCGCCTTCACGATCCGCTCGGCGGGCCCGCCGAGATTGAGCTCCTCGGCGAGGGCGGCGAAGCGGACGCGGTCGCGCGGCGCGGACGGCAGGCTGAGGTCCCGCTCCGCGACCGGGGCGTCCCGGTCGACCGCCACCACCTCGCTGGCCGGACCGAGGTAGTCCATCGCCGCCTTCAGCCGGACCGTGAGGGTCGAGGGGAGCCTGCCCGCGTCCGCCGCGGCGACGATGCCGTCCAGTCCGCCGTACTCGGCGACGAGCTTTGCCGCGGTCTTCTCACCGATCCCCGCCACGCCCGGCAGGCCGTCGGACGGATCACCGCGCAGGACGGCGTAGTCCACGTAGCCGCCGGGATCGACGCCGTACTTCGCCCGCAGCCACGCCGCGTCCACCCGGTCGTGGTTGGCGACGCCGCGCCCGCAGTACAGAACCCGCACCCCCCGGGCGTCGTCGACGAGCTGGAACAGGTCGCGATCCCCGGTCACGACGTCGACCCGCACCGCCGAACGCGTCGCGAGCGTCCCGATCACGTCGTCGGCCTCGCAGTCCGCCGCCCCGATCACGGCCAGCCCGAGGGCGTCCAGCACCTCGCGGATCAGCGGCACCTGCCCGACCAGGTCCTCCGGCACCCGCTCGACATCGTCGTGGTCGACCCGGTGGGCCTTGTAGGACGGCACCAGCGCCACCCGCCACGCAGGCCGCCACGCCTCGTCCCAGCAACAGGCGACCTGCGTGGGGGAGTAGTCCGCGACGAACCGGGCGATGAAGTCCAACAGCCCGCGGACCGCGTTCACCGGCCGCCCGTCCGGCGCCCGCAGCGACGACGGGATCCCGTGGAACGCGCGGAAGTACAGCGACGCGGTGTCGAACAGCATCAGTCCCGGTCCGGTCATCGCCCCATGCTGCCAGCCCTCCCACGCCCGCGCTCCCGAAATTGGGCCGCGCTCCCGGAATTTCGGGAGCGCGGCCGAATTTCGGGAGCGTTCGGGGAGAGACCGGGCCGGCCGAACGGGGCCACGGCGGTGGGTAGGCTGGGCGGGCTGTCGAAGGGAGGCCTGTGGTCGAGTGGCTCGCCGCACGGCACTGGGGCCTGCGCGGCGGGATCGCCGCCGCCGCCGGTGTCGCGACCGCCCTCGGTTTCGAGCCCTACGGGTGGTGGCCGCTGGTGCCGCTCGGCGTCGCAGCCCTGACGCTGGTCGTGCTCGCCGCGCGCCGGGTCCGCGGTGCCACCGGTCTCGGGCTGGTGTGGGGAGTCGGGTTCCTGCTGCTCGGGATCACCTGGATGCAGGCCATCTTCCTGGAAGCCCTGCTGGGCCTGGTCGGACTCGAGTCGCTCTTCTTCGCGCTGCTCGGAGCGCTGCTCAAGGTCGCCGCCCGGACCCGGTGGTGGCCGCTGCTCGCCGCCGGCTGCTGGGCCGGAGTCGAGTTCACCTACGCGCGCTTCCCGTTCAACGGCTTCGGCTGGATGCGTCTGGGCTACGCGATGGTCGACTCCCCGCTGGCCGGGGTCCTCCCACTGGTCGGCGTAGCGGGGCTGAGCTTCCTCACCGCCCTGATCGGGCAGGGCATCGCCTGGCTCGCGTCGCGTCCCAGCCGGCGCCACCTCGTCGTCTCCGCGTCAGTGCTGGCGGCGATCGGTGTTGTCGCCGGTGCCGGCATGCTCGTTCCCGTCGGGACCCAGACCGGCTCGGTGAGCGTCGGCTGGGTGCAGGGCGGCGCCCCGGGCGGAGGCGTCTACGGCATCGGCGCGGCCCGCACGACCACGCGCAACCACCTCGCCGAGGTGAACCGCCTCCAGGACCGGATCGACGCCGGCGAGCTGCCGAAGCCCGACTTCGTCGTCCTGCCCGAGAACACCACCGACATGGACCCCCACACCGACGCCGAGACCGGTCGCCTCGTCGCACAGATGTCGGCGCGGCTCGGCGTGCCGATCTTCCTCGGCGTCATCCTGGACGGGCCGGGCCCCGACGAACGCCAGACCGCCTCGCTGTGGTGGGACGACGTCACGGGCGAGGTCGCCCGATACGTCAAACGCGGCATCGTCCCGTTCGGCGAGTTCGTGCCGCTGCGCTCGCTGCTGCTGCCGCTGATCCCCGAACTCGCGTTCGTCGGCGCACAGTCGGTCCCGGGCACCGAGCCGGGCGCACTGCCGGTGACCCTGCCTGGCGGACGCACGCTCACCGTCGGCGTGATGATCTGCTACGACCTCGTCTACGACGACGTCGTCTACGACACCGTCCGGGCCGGCGGCCAGGTGATCGTGGTCCAGTCCAGCAACGCCATGTACCAGGGCACCGGGCAGATCGAGCAGCAGTTCGCGATCACCCGCGCCCGCGCGCTGGAACTGCGCAGGGAGGTGCTGGTCGTCACGACCAGCGGGGTGAGCGGGCTGATCAACGCCGACGGCTCGGTGGCGTTCACCGCACCCGAACACGACGGCGCCTCCGGCGTGGTCACCCTGGCGGAGCGGACGGGGGAAACCCCCGCGACCTGGCTGGCGTCCCCGCTGGAACTGGCGATCGTCGTCCTGTCCGCTCTCGCCCTCCTGGCCTCCCTGCGATGGGGCAGAATGGGCGCCGTCCGAACCACGACCGGAAGAACAGCAGAATGACCGACTCGGCAGTGCCGCTGGAGCGGGTGCTCGTCATCATCCCCACCTACAACGAGGCGGAGAACCTGCGCCCGATCACGGCCCGCATCCGCGCGGCCGTGCCGACCGCCCACATCCTGGTGGCCGACGACAACTCCCCGGACGGGACGGGCGCGATCGCCGACGAACTCGCCGCCGCGGACGACCACCTCCACGTCCTGCACCGGTTGGGCAAGGAAGGGCTGGGAGCCGCCTACATCGCCGGCTTCCACTGGGGACTCGCCGAGGGCTATCAGGTGCTGGTCGAGCACGACGCGGACGGCTCGCACCAGCCCGAGTACCTGCCCGCGATCCTCGAGCGGCTGCGGACGGCCGACGCGGTGAAGGGCTCGCGCTACGTGAAGGGCGGGTCCACCAAGGGCTGGCCGCTGCACCGCGAACTGCTCTCCCGCGGCGGCAACCTGTGGACACAGCTGATGCTCAGCCTCCCGGTCAGGGACGCCACCGGCGGCCTGGTCGCCTGGCGCGCCACGACGCTGCAGGGGATGGGCCTGGACGGGGTCGAGGCGGCCGGCTACGGCTTCCAGGTCGAGATGGTGCGCCGGGCGATTCGCTCGGGCTTCACGGTGGCCGAGGTCCCGATCGAGTTCGTTGAGCGCGAACTCGGCAACTCCAAGATGAGCGGGAGGATCGTCGTGGAGGCGATGCTGCTGACCACCCGCTGGGGGGCGCAGTACCGGCTCGGGCAGCTGGCCTCGTTGTTCGGCGCCCGACGGCCCGCCGGCGGCCCGTCATGACCGTGCCCGCCCGGACGCGCCGGCCGTGGCTGCTGCCGGCCCTGGTCGGGGTGTTCGTCCTCGTCGCGGTCGCGGAGGTCTGGATCCTCACGGTCGTCGGGGTCAGGATCGGTGTGCTGCCCACCCTCCTGATCCTGGTCGGCGAGGCGGTGCTCGGCGCCTGGCTGATGCGTCGCGAGGGACGCAAGGCCTGGCAGGCGCTGGTGGACGCCTACAGCACCGGCCGCCTGCCGTCCGGGCAACTGGCGGACGCCGCGCTCATCCTCGTCGGCGGGATCATGCTGATCCTGCCCGGCTTCTTCACCGACATCGTCGGCCTGGTCTTCCTGCTGCCGTTCACGCGTCCGCTCGCACGCAGAGTGCTCGGCATGGTGATCGCCCGGCACTCGGCCGGGCTCGGCCTCGACGTCGGGGGCGCCCGCAGCCGGTACGACTCCGGGACGGTGGTCCCGGGCGAGACCGTCGACGACGTGCCGCCATCCGCCGCCGCCGACCAGGTGGTCCGCGGCGAGATCGAGGACTAGCGGCGCCGGCCGGGCGACGCCGGGTGCGCCGCGGGGCGGCGTTCGGGCGTCAGTGGTTCTCGCCGCGGATCTCGCCGAGACGTTCGGCGAGAAGGTCCTCGAGCTCCTCGATCGAGCGACGCTCACGCAGCATGTCCCAGTGGGTGCGGGGCGCCTTGGTCTCCTTGACCTCCGGCTCGACGCCGTCGGAGCGGCGGGCGATCTCGCCACAGCGGGGGCACTCCCACTCCGTGGGCAGGTCCGCCTCCTCGGCGAAGGTGATCTCGAAGTGGTGACCCTTCGGGCAGTCGAAACCGATCTCCTGACGCGGCGCCAACTCGACTCCGGACGGGTCGGCATGACTCTTCGCTCCGAGACCAGCACCCCTCAACGCACGTTCAGCCATCGCACCTACCTCCGTCCCAAAAGCTAGCCAGCCGCACCAAGCAGCCGCTCGACCTCCTCGTACCCGCCGGGCGGGCGGAGGTCACCACACCCGGGGTAACGCGTTCCCCGCATCGATGATTCCCTTGCGCATGTCGACCCGGGCCAGCAGGATGCCGCCGACGACGAAGAACGCCATCAGCGCCACCAGCGCCAGGCGGTACGACTGCGTGAACTGGAACACCAACCCGAAGGTGAGGGTGCCGAGCCAACTCGTCCCCCGCTCCATCGCCTGGTAGAAGCTGAAGTACTCCGACTCGCGCCCCAGCGGGATCAGCTGGCTGTACATCGACCGCGACAGCGCCTGCGTCCCGCCCATCACCACCCCGATCGCCGCCCCCAGCCCGAACAGCGCGCCGACCACACCGGCAGGGATCGAGAAGGCGACCAGCACGACGACCAGCCAGATCCCGATGCCGATCAGCACCGTCCGCCGGGCGCCGATCCGGGCGGCGACGCGGCCGAAGCCCAGTGCCCCGGCGATCGCGACGAACTGAGTGAGCAGGAACGTGGCGAGGACGAGGTTCTCCTCGATCCCCAACTCGCGGATCGCGTAGACGCTGGAGGAGACGATCACGGTCTGGATGCCGTCGTTGTAGAACAGGAACGCCAGCAGGAAGGCCAGGGTCTGGGGATAGTGCCGCAGCTCGGCGAACGTCGAGGCGAGCTGCCGGAACGGGTTGCGGGCCGCCACGTCCGCCGGCACGTCCCTGGGCAGCCCGCGCAAGCCCCGGACCGGGATGATGGTGAAGCCGGCCCACCACAGCCCCGCCGACAGCAGGCACAGCCGCACCGCCATCGCCTTGTCGATGCCGAGTGCGGGGTACACCGACAGCACGGCGAAGTTCAGCGCCAGCAGCACGCCACCGCCCACGTAACCCCATGCCCAGCCCCGGCTCGACACCCGGTCGCGGTCGTCCGGGCCGGCGATCCGGACCAGCATCGAGTCGTAGACGACGACGGAGGCGCCGAACGCGATCAGGCTGATCACCATCAGCCACGCGCCGAGCTGCCAGTTCGATCCCATCAGGACGAACATCAGCGCCCCGGCGGCGGCGCCGATCCACGCCGTCGTGCCCAGCCAGCGGTGCGGGTGGGCGGAACGGTCGGCCGCCGCGCCCACGAGGAGCAGGATCACCGCGGAGGCGAGCGTGCTGATCGTGGCCAGCAGCGACGGCAGCGCACCGGGCAGGACGGGGAACAGTCCCAGGAGTGGAACGGTGCGCGTGCAGGTCCCGGAGGTGAGGTCGGGGCAGGCGGCGTTCGTGGCCAGGCTGACCAGGTAGGGGCTGATCAGGACGGTCGCCGTGGTGGTGTAGAACGCCGAGTTCGCCCAGTCGTACCAGTACCAGGCCCGTTGTGCCGGCGTGCTCTTCATCGGTCCTCCCACAGTCCGCGCTCCACGAGCACCTCCTTCAGCGTGCTGAGGTCGTCGCTGACCAGCCCGTCCACGCCGAGGTCGATGAGCCGGCGCATCTCGTCGGCGTCGTTCACCGTCCAGACGTGCACGACCCGGCCGTGCGCGTGTGCCCAGCGGATCACGTCCGGGCGGACCAGCGGCAGCGGCGCGCCGTCCTGGCGGACCGGGATCTGGAGCGCCAGGCCCGGGTCGATCAGGACGCGCCGCAGCCCGATCGCGTGGGTGGCCACGGCGACACCGCGGGGCGGCATCGACGTCAGGACGTCCGGTGCCAGCTTGCGGAAGGCCGCCAGGCGCGCGCCGGAGAAGGACCCTACGCACACCCGGTCGCCGGCACCGCGGGCGCGGATCGTGGCGGCCAGGGGCCCGATCGCCCCCGCCTGCTTGATGTCGATGTTGAACCGGCTCTCGCCCAGCTCGTCGAGAAGGTCGTCGAGCCGGGGGATCGGGTCGGTGCCGCCGATCCGGACGCCGGACAACTCGGCCCAGGGGTGATCGGCGATGCGGCCGGTGGCGTCGGTGACCCGGTCGAGCATGTCGTCGTGGAAGGCCACGAGCACACCGTCGGAGGTCGTGTGGACATCCAGCTCGAGATAGCGGTAGCCCAGCTCGACGGCGCGCCGGAACGCATAGGCGCTGTTCTCGCGCTGCCGATCGCCGGGGACGACCCAGCCGCCGCGGTGGGCCATCGCTGCAAACCGCGTGTCCAGGTAGGGGGGCCGGGGTCGCTGCACGCCTGCACTCTAGGGGTTCCACGTGCACGGCACGCCACCGCCGGTGGTGTGTAATGTCCCGGTGACGACGATCCTGTCCATCCAGTCCTCTGTCGCCTATGGCCACGTCGGGAACAGCGCCGCGACGTTCCCGTTGATGCGCATCGGGGTGGAGGTCTGGCCGGTGATCACCGTCCATTTCTCCAACCACACCGGCTACGGGGCGTGGCGCGGCCCGTTGCTCGCCGCGTCCGACATCGCCGATGTCGTGCAGGGCATCGACGAGCGCGGCGTGCTCGACCGCGTGGACGCGGTGCTGTCCGGCTACCAGGGCGCCGAGGCGGTGGGAGCGGAGGTGCTGCGGGCGGTCGAGCTGGTGAAGCGGCGCAACCCGCGGGCGATCTACTGCTGCGACCCCGTGATCGGCGACGTCGGACGCGGCGTCTACGTGCGTCCGGGGATCCCCGAGTTCATGCGCGACCAGGTCGTGCCCGCGGCGCAGATCGTGACGCCCAACCACTTCGAGCTCGACTTCCTCACCGGACGCACCACGACGACGGTCGGCGAGGTGCTGGGGGCGGCGGACGCGCTGCGATCGGCGGGCCCCGACGTCGTGCTGGTGACCTCGACCGTGCTGGAAGGGACCAACCCCGACGAGATCCTGATGCTCGTCGACACCGCCGAGGGCGCCTGGCAGGTGGCCACCCCGCGCCTGGAGCGGAACTTCACCGGCTCCGGCGACCTCACCGCCGCCCTGTTCCTGGCCCACTGCCTGGAGCACGGGGACGCCGGGTCGGCGATCGGACGCACCGCCGACGCGGTGTACTCGCTGCTCAAGGCCACCACCGATGCCGGCTCGAACGAACTGCTGCTCGTCGCAGCGCAGGACCAGCTGGTCGACCCGGCGTTCCACTTCGCGGTGACGCGGCTGCGCTGAGCGGATGGCCGGCGCGGAGGTCCTCGCCGCACTGCTGCTGGCGGCAGTGCTGGCCTTCGCCGTCGTCCGCCCTCGCGGCCTGCCCGAGGCCGTGGCCGCCGTGCCCGCTGCGCTGGTCGTCCTGCTCACCGGCGGCGTCGACCTCGCGACGGCCGGGGAGGAGAGCCTGCGGCTGCTGCCGGTGGTCGGCTTCCTCGCCGCGGTGCTCCTGCTCAGCGAGCTGTGCGCACGGGACGGGCTGTTCGACTGGGCGGGCCGGTTCATGGCCCGGCGCAGCAGAGGGGAGCCGCAGCGGCTGCTCGTGCTGGTCTTCGGCGCCGCCGCCGTCACCACCGCGGTCCTCAGCCTCGACGCCACGGTCGTCCTGCTGACCCCGGTGGTGTTCGCCACGGCGGCCCGGGTGGGGGTGCGGCCGCGTCCGCACGTGTACGCCTGCACGCACCTGGCCAACGCCGGCTCGCTCCTGCTTCCGGTCTCCAACCTCACCAACCTGCTGGCGATGACGGCGCTGGGGATCAGCTTCGTCCAGTTCGGAGCCCTGATGCTGCTGCCGTGGCTGGTCGTGATCGGGGTGGAGTACCTCGCGTTCCGCTGGTACTTCGCCGGCGACCTCAGCGTGGGCGCGGGAGCGTCGGCGAGCGAGCGCGGCGAGGAGGTTGCGCTGCCCCGGTTCAGCGCATCCGTCGTGGCACTCACGCTGGCCGGGTTCGTCGTCGCCTCCTTCGTCGGCCTGGAGGTGGCGTGGGTCGCCGGGGCCGGCGCCCTCGTCCTCGCGGTCCGGGCGCTGGTCCGCCGGCAGGTCCGGGTGGGCGAGGTGGCCGGCGCGCTCAACATCCCCTTTCTCGCGTTCGTGCTGGCGCTCGGCGTGGTGGTGAAGGCCGTGGTGAACAACGGCTTGGCCGACCTGATGGGCAGGATCGTGCCCTCGGGCGCGTCGCTGCCTGCCCTGCTCGGCTGGGCGGGACTCGCCGCCGTGCTCGCCAACGTCGTGAACAACCTGCCCGCGGTCCTGATCCTGCTGCCGCTGGCCGTCGGCGCGGGGCCCGGGCCTGCGCTGGCCGTCCTGATCGGCGTGAACGTCGGCCCCAACCTGACCTATGTCGGGTCGCTGGCGACCCTGTTGTGGCGCCGGATCGTCCACGCCCACGACCACGAGGCGCCGCTGGCGGAGTTCACCTGGCTGGGCCTCCTCGCCACGCCCGTGGCGATCGTCGCGGCCGTCGTCGCCCTGTGGGGCTCGCTACAACTGTTCGGAGGTGCAGCATGAAGGTGCTGGTCTGGATCGCGGAGGCCACCTGGCCGGCCTGCGTGGACGCCGTGAACGAGCTGTTCGCCGGCCAGGAGGAGGTCACGCTCCTCGCTGCGCTGCCCGGCGACCTCGCCGCGCAGGCAACCGGGGCCAGAACCGGCCTGTGGGGGCGGGGGAGCGGACGCGACCCCGGCGTGCAGGTCACCGAACTCGCCAGGGAGTCGACCCGGGCGATGCTGGCCGCGGCCGCGGCGCGGCTCGGCCGGGAGGCAGCCGTCGTGCTGCGCGAGGGGAGGGTCGAACGCGAGGTGACCGCTGCCGCAGCGGGCGCCGACGTCCTCGTCCTGGCCAGGGACGGCGACGTGTCGCGGCTCGGCCCGCACAGCCTCGACCGGCACACCCGCTTCGTGGTCGACCACGCGCCCTGCCGCGTCGTCCTGGTCTGGCCGGGACGCGTGCCCGGCCTGGCCTCGATTCCACCGCCGCCGCCGGAGCACTGATCGGCACTCCCGGCCCCCGGTTCGGCGAGGCGGGCGGCTGGGTACGGTGGGCACAGACCGCGACCGACGGAGGTGTGTGCGCGTGCTCACGATGGGCGTTGTCCGCGGGATCAGCTACGGGCTGTTCGGTGCACCGGAGGAGTTCGGGCCGGCCGCCCACTCTCTGAATGCGGGCCTGGTCAGGGCATACGTGTACTGGGGCCAGGTGGAACCCGCGCCCGGACGGCTCGAGTGGACCGTGGTCGACCGCCTGCTCGAACAGGTCGCAGGGTGGGGCCGGCTGTGGCTGACGGTCTGCAGCAGCTCGCCGTGGGCGACCCGGACGCCGTCGTCCTTCCTGCCGCCCTCTCCGCCCCGCGACCCGGCCGCCTACGCGGAGTTCGTGGCTGCGCTCGTGCGCCGCTGCGAACACCGGGTGGACTACTGGCAGTGCGAGAACGAGCCCAGCAACGCCGGTCTGCTGTGGAGCGGCACGGCGGGGGAGTACGCCGACCTCCTGACCAGCTTCGCCGGGGCCGTCCGGTCGGTGCCCGGCGCCGGACGCGTCGTGCTCGGCGGCGTCGGCTACGACGCCCTCAGTTCGGAGCCGGGCAGCGAGGCATGGCAGTTCTTCGATGCGGTCTGCGCGGCCGCGGGCTCGTGCTTCGACCTCGCGGACGTGCACCTGTACGACGACCCACGGCGCATCCCTGGCCACCTGGCCGCGGTGCGGGAGCTGCTCGATCGCCACGGCTGCGGCCAGCCGCTGGTCGTCGGCGAGTACGGCGGGCCCACGATCTTCGGGTTCCCGGCCGCCGAGCAGGCTGTGCAGGCGACGATGCTGGCCGCCTTCGGCGACGGCACGACCTCGTTGCCGCAGGGCGGGGCCAGCGGGACCGAGACACCGGATCGGCGCGCGATGCGGGAGCTCTACCGGCGCCTTCCCGAGTTGCCGGAGGAACTCCAGCAGTTCCTGGACGGCTGCCCGCCGGAGCTGGCCGCACGTCGCGACCGGATCGCCTGCCGGGAGCTGGTCACCCGCAGCCTGACCGCTTTCAGCGAGGGCGTGACCACCACCTGCTACTGGGACCTCGCCCCCGAGGTACCCGACTACTCCGACCCGTACAACCTGCTCGGCCTGGTCTCGGCCCGGCTGGCGCTGCTCGACTTCCGGGACGGAGCGCTCGCCGACGCCCAGCCGGCGGCGGCCACGTTCCGGATGCTCGCCGCGGCGCTGCGGGACGCGGTTGCCGTCGAGCGGATCACGCTCGGCGACCGCACGGACGTCCACGCCTTCACGGTCGTCTTCCCGCCCGGCTCGGGGAAGGCAGTGCAGGTGCTGTGGCGGGAGGCCGATCCCTTCACCGGCGACCAGGACGCCCACGAGGCGTTCGAGTGGCAGTGGGTGCACGACGGCATCCATGTCGCCAACGCCTTCGCAGCGGGGGTCGCCCTGCCCGCATGGAACCACGGAAGGCTGGCGGTCCCGCTGTCGGCGACGCCGATCCTGCTCAGCTCGACCCCACTGCTGACGGTGGGCTAGGTCGGGTCCCCGCCCCTCAGCCGGCCTGTGGCGGCACGGAGTAGTTCCACAGCTCGACGGTCTGGAACACCCAGTAGGTCACGAACAGGGCGAGCAGCACGGCCTCGATCCAGAAGACGACCGGGAACCGGTCGCCCACCACGGCGTTCTGCTGTCCGGTGATCGCGAACACCACGATGCCGACCGCCACCGCCGCCAGCATGGTGATGGCGATCGCCCGGTAGACCCGGCGGTAGGCGGCGCCCGACAGATCGGCCAGATCGTTGACCCCCAGAGAGGTGCGTCCGTTGATCCAGACCACCGCGATCAGCAGCAGGAAGAACGAGATCGCCGACGTGTAGTGGGCGAACTGGACGAACACCGGCCGGACGAACGCGTAGCCGCCCGCGTACACCAGCCAGAGCACGCTGACGACGACCAGGCCGCGGCGCGTGGACGGGCTCCACGGCGTCGACGAACGGACCGACCACATCCGCAGGCCCGCGACCACGAGCGCGACCAGCCCCGCACCGAGGTAGGCCCACATGTTGGTGTCGATGGCGGCGTGCAGGGCCTCCGGAACGCAGTCCCGCCCGGGGAGCGGGCAGCTCGGGTCGGCAATCGGGGTGGGGACGAAGCCCACCACCGGGATCAGGACGCCGGCGATGTCCAGCAGGGTGTTCTCCGCGCCCGGGCGTCCCTTCACGGCCACCAGCGCCAGACCGACGCACAGCAGCGTGGCCACGAAGATCCCCCGCAGGTCGTCGGAGTAGAAGGTCGCCGAGATCGACGGCGGTACCCGCCCACCGGCCCGGACGATGTGGACGGCCAGACCCACCGCGAGCAGCAGGCCGATCGCGACCAGCCCCGCCCGCAGGGTCCGGTAGGTGTCCAGGGCTGCCTTGTCCTCCGCAGCCGCCCGTGCCGCCGCCTCGACGTCCATCGCGGTCCCCCTTCGTCGCTCACCCATGGGAGCACCGTCCGGGCCGAGCAGGACTGGGCATTCCTGCCCAGGGGTTCAGTCGCGGAAGACGTCGATGTGCGCGCCGAGGGCGTTGAGACGGTTGGGCAGGTCCTCGTAACCGCGGTTGATCACGTAGACGTCGCGCAGGACGCTGGTGCCCCGCGCGGCGAGCGCCGCGAGCAGCAGGCAGACCGCCGGACGCAGTGCCTGCGGGCAGATCAGTTCCTGGCCCCGCCAGCGGGTGGGGCCGGTGACCACGATGCGGTGGGGGTCGAGCAGCTGGACGTCCGCGCCGAGCTTGTTCAGCTCGACCAGGTGGATCGCCCGGTTCTCGTACACCCAGTCGTGGATCATCGTCCGCCCCTCGGCCACGGCCGCGATCACGGCGAAGAAGGGCAGGTTGTCGATGTTGAGGCCGGGGAACGGCATCGGATGGATCTTGTCGGCCGCGGCGTGCAGGACCGAGGGGTGGACGGTGATGTCGACCAGCCGGGTCTGCCCGTTGCAGGAGCGGTACTCGGGGCTGAGCGTGTAGGACTGGCCCATCTCGGACAGGATCGCCAGTTCGATGTCGAGGAACTCGATCGGCGCGCGCTGGACGGTCAACTCCGAACCGGTCACGATCGCGGCGGTGATCAGGCTCATCGCCTCGATCGGGTCCTCGGAGGGGGCGAAGACCACGTCCGCGTCGATCCGCTCCAGCCCGTGCACGACCAGGGTGGTGGTGCCGATCCCCTCGATCCGTACGCCCAGCTCGGCGAGGAAGAAGCACAGGTCCTGCACCATGTAGTTGCTCGACGCATTGCGGATCTCGGTGCGACCGGGGAACAGCGCCGCGGCCATCAGCACGTTCTCGGTCACCGTGTCGCCCCGCTCGGTGAGGGTGATCCGCCGCTCGTGCTCGGTCACCTCGTCGACCTCCGCGTGGTAGAACCCCTGGGTGGTCCGCACGGCCAGGCCGAAGTGACGCAGTGCCTGCAGGTGCGGGGTGACCGTCCGGGCGCCCAGATTGCAGCCGCCCGCATAGGGCAGGTCGAAGGACTCCTCGGAATGCAGCAGCGGGCCGAGGAACATGATGATCGACCGGGTCCGCCGGGCCGCCTCAACGTTCATCGTGTGCAGGCGGAGGTTCGCCGGCCGGACCAGTTCCAGCTCGGACTTGTCCTGTGACCAGGTCGCCCGCACCCCGATGCTGGTCAGCACCTCGAGGATCCGGTTGACCTCCTCGATCTGGGCGATGCCACGCAGCACGGTGCGTCCGCGGTTGATCAGGGACGCGCACAGCAGCGCCACCGCGGCGTTCTTCGACGAACGCACCGCGATCGAGCCGCTGAGCGTGACCGGGCCGTGGATGCGCAGGTGCATGGGCCCGGCCGGCCCCGCGTGGATCAGGGGCGAGTCGAGCGCGCCCGCGATCCGGTTGATCATCTCCAGACTCAGGTTCTGGCCTCCGGACTCGATCCGGTGCACCGCGCTCTGCGAGGTGCCGAGCACCTCTGCGAGCTCCTGCTGGGTGAGGCCCCGCTGCTTGCGCGCGTCCCGGATGAGGGTGCCGATACTGCTCGGGAGGAGGTCTGCCACAGGGCGAGCGTATCTCACATGGGATATGAACGGGACCGAAACGGCCCGACGCAGGTCCCGCAGACCCCCTGGGGAGCCCCGGTGTGCAGGAACGTGCGGCATGCCGATCACCGGTCTGTCGCGCCGCTCTCCGGCGCCCGGCGCCCCGCTAGAGTGACCGGCATGACCCAACATTTCGATGTCGTTGTCCTCGGCGCTGGCCCCGGGGGCTATGTCGCTGCCATCCGCGCCGCCCAGCTGGGCAAGAGCGTCGCCGTCATCGAGAAGCAGTGGTGGGGAGGGGTGTGCCTCAACGTCGGCTGCATTCCCACCAAGGCCCTGCTGCGCAACGCCGAGCTGGCCCACATCTTCAACGCGGAGGCCGACACCTTCGGCATCGAGGGCGAGGTGCGGTTCAACTTCACCTCCGCCTTCACCCGCAGCCGCGCGGTGTCGGACCGGATGGTCAAGGGCGTCCACTTCCTGATGCGGAAGAACAAGATCACCGAGATCAACGGCTGGGGCAGCTTCACCGACGCGAAGACCATCAGCGTGGCCACCGACAACGGCGAGGAGACCGTCACCTTCGACGACTGCATCATCGCGGTGGGGGCGACCACGAAGCTGCTGCCGGGGACACAGCGCTCGGCGCGCGTGTTCACCTACGAGGAGCAGATCCTCTCCGACCAGCTGCCCGCCTCGATCGTCATCTGCGGCGCGGGCGCGATCGGCACCGAGTTCGCCTACGTCCTGGCCAACTACGGCGTCGAGGTCACCATCGTCGAGTACCTGGACCGGATGGTCCCCAACGAGGATCCCGAGGTCTCCGCCGAACTCGCCAAGGCCTATCGGAAGATGGGCGTGAAGGTCCTCACCGGCACCAAGGTCGACGGGATCGAGGAGCACTCCGAGGGTGTCCGGGTGCGGGTCAGCCCCGCCGCCGGGGGAGAGGGCCAGGTCCTGGAGGCCGAGCGGGTGCTCCAGTCCCTCGGCTTCGCGCCGCGGACCACCGGCTACGGCCTGGAGAACACCGGCGTGGAACTCACCGAACGCGGGGCGATCGCCATCGACGACTACATGCGCACCAGTGTCCCCGGCATCTACGCGATCGGCGACGTGACGATGAAGCTGATGCTCGCCCACACCGCGGAGGCACAGGGAGTGGTCGCGGCGGAGACCCTCGCCGGCACGGAGACCATGGCGATCAACTACGACATGATCCCCAGGGCGACGTACTGCCAGCCGCAGGTCGGCTCCTTCGGCTACACCGAGGCCCAGGCCGCCGAGCGCGGCTACGAGGTGAAGGTGGCCAAGTTCCCGTTCAGCGCCAACGGCAAGGCGCACGGCCTGGGCGAGGCCACCGGTTTCGTCAAGATCGTGGCCGACGCCCGCTACAACGAACTGCTGGGCGCCCACATGGTCGGCCCGGACGTTTCCGAACTGCTCCCCGAACTCACCCTGGCACAGCAGTGGGACCTGACCGCCGACGAGGTCGGCCGCAACATCCACGCGCACCCGAGCCTGTCCGAGGCGCTCAAGGAGGCCGTCGAGGGGATCGCCGGCCACATGATCAACCTCTGATCCGGACAGTTCGCCGCGACAGCGTCGCCGACCCCGTTCCCGGCGGCTGTCGCATTCCGGTCGGCGCTCGCACTATTCGTCCGCGGCGCGCCGTCCGGGCAGGAATTCCGGTGCGCGATGAGCGCGTCGCGGCGAGTTCGCCAATTCGGGGTGGAACAATCGGCTCCGGTACCGGCCCACCAGCTCCGGACCGGCTTCGACCACGCTCGACCCGGGGGCGGGGGAGCGTGGTCCTCCGTTCGGGTGACCGCTGTCCACCGAACGGGTGACAAATACATCAATTTGTCGCCCGAAGGGGGGACAAAACGGTCCGGACAACGCCAATGAATGGCTTCGAAACGCCTTTTCAGTGGGTCTGCCACTGCATTACGCTCGGTCCATGCAGAAAAGGAACTGGGAGCGAGGGGCGACTGCCGTCGAGTACGGCATCTTCGTCGCCTTCATCGCAGCTGTCGTCATCACCGGGGTCGCAGCCCTGGGCATCGGTACTACCGGACTGTTCGTGCTGCCGCCCGACATCTTCACCCACGCCAACCCGTAGCCGACTCCGCCACGGCGCTGCTCACGTCCTCCGGGCACTGGCCACCCAGTTCCCTCACGCCATCCAGGACGACGCAGAGCAGGGCCACGGCGGCGAAGGCACACCACGCACGACGGCCCGGATCCGATTGTCCGATAAGCGACATTATGACAAATCGTCTCCGCGCCACCCCCGCCGGCCACCCCCTTGGCCAACCCCCCACTCCTGATCGGATGCACCACATGAGCACCATCACCGAAAGACTGGTGTCGCGGTTCGATCGATGGCTGGATCGACTGGTAGCCACGGACGACCGCTACGTCTGCGGGGCCTGCGACGATCGGTTCCACAGCCGGGTCGCCGGCATCGATCACGTCCAGCGCTGCCATCCGGAGTACCAGGGCGTCGTGGTCTTCGACGATGCGATCGCCGGCGTGCCCGCCGCCCACCCCGTCCGTACCCCGGCATCCGCCGGCATCTCCCGCGGCCCGATCCCGGTGGCCGTCCGGATCGCCCACTGACCCTGCACCCTCCCGAGGGTCAAGACAGCAGCTGCGGCCGCGCACGACGCGGCGCCGGTCTGTCACACTTCGTGCCGTGAGCACGTCCACCCCGGCCGCCGCGGCGCTCGCCCGCGCAGGAGTCCCCTTCCGACTCCACGAACACCCTCCCGCCCGTCGCGAGGCCGACCTCCACCTCACCGGCCTGGACGTCGACACCTCGGCGAAGACGCTCGCCTTCGTCCTGCCGGACGGGCGCTTCGCCCTCGCGGCCATCCCCGGCAGGGCACGGCTCCGCTACGGCAACCTCGCCCGCGCGCTCGGCGTGCCGCGCTCAGCCCTGCACCCGATGGACCCCGGCCAGCTCCTCGAACTCGGCATGGAGCCCGGCGGGGTCTCCCCCGCCTGCGACGACCCCCGAGTGGTCCGCGCGGTCGACTCCTCGTTGCTGGCCCACGCCGTCGTCTACTGCGGCAGCGGCAGCGCCTCGGTCTCGGTGGAGGTCGCGCCCGCGGACCTGGTCGCGCTCGCTCCGATCGCCATCGTCGCCGATCTGTGCTCGGAGGCTCCGTGAGCCCCCAGGGCGGGTCGGGCCGATACGATGCGTCCAGTGGTGCAGCGTCGCGCCCGACTGGGTGAAGGAGCGGCTCAGTGATGAACACCGGCACGGGACTACGCGCTTTCCTCGATGCGGCCAGGGCGGAACCGACCTCGCGGGAGGAACCGGCGGAGCTTCTCGTCCAGCGCCGGTGGATCTCCTCGGTCACGCTCGCCGTCGGATCCTTCATGCTCGCCCTCACGCTGCGCGTCCCTGCCGGTGATCCCGCGTTCTACGGCACGACCCTCGCCCTCGGCGCGGTCTGGATCATTGGCGGCCTGCTCTCGGGCACGCTGCACCTCGGCACGCTGCCGGGGGCGTCGGGCGCCCGCGGGGTCGTCCTGCAGGGCGTGGTGATCGGCGCCCTCCTGCTCGGCGTGTTCCTCGCCGGCGCGGCCCTGGTCGCCCCGCTGCCAGCCCTGCGCGAGCCACTGGTCGCACTGCTGGACCACGCGCGCTACGGCAGTGTCCCGATCGTCGCGGCGCTGACCGCCCTGATCGCGATCGGCGAGGAGATCTTCTTCCGGGGCGCGCTCTATGCCGCGGTCGGCGACGGCCAGGCACTCCTGGTCACCACCCTGGTCTACGCACTCGCGACCATCCCCAGCGGCATGCCGGTGATGGTGATCGCCGCCGCGGTGATCGGGGTGGTCGCGGGCGTCCAGCGACGTGTCACCGGCGGCGTCCTCGGCGGGATCGTCACCCACCTGATCTGGTCGCTGGGGCTGCTGCTCCTGCTGCCGCCGGTGCTGGGCATCGGCTGAACCTTGCTCTATGAAGGCATATCACTTAATCTGATCATATGAAGTCATTTGGCTTACGGTTCGTCGTGCTGGCCGACCAGGTGGACAGCCGCTCCGGCGAGGACCGCGTCCCCGCCGCCCTGGCGGCGCTGGACGCCCTGCCGAGCGTGCTGCCCTTCGAACGCACGGCCGGCGACGAACTCCAGGGGCTGCTGGACGACCCCGTGACGGTGGTGCAGGCGGTCGTCCGGCTGACCCGGCTCCAGCAGTGGCGGATCGGCGTCGGCGCGGGGACGGTCGAGGCTCCCCTGCCTGCCTCGACCAGGGCGGCCAGAGGCGGCGCCTACCTCGCCGCCCGCACCGCCATCACCCGGGCGCGCCGGGCTCCGGGTGACCTCGCGCTCGCCCTCGACCCCGCGATCACGACCCCTGCTGTCGGCGACGACCGCTACGGTGGGGCCGTCGGTGCGGCACGGGACGCCGAGACCGGCCTGTGGCTGCTCCGCTCAGTTCTGGAACGCCGCAGCAGCGAGGGATGGGAGCTGATGGACCTGCTCGAGGAGGGCCTGACCAACGCCGAGGCCGCCACCCGGCTCGGGATCAGCGCGTCCGCGGTCAGCCAGCGGCTCTCCCGCGCGGCCAGGTCGGAGAGCTCGCGCGGCGCCGAACTCTGCGCGCGACTGCTCGCCCGGCTGCAGGAGATCGGGGCACCCGCATGAGCACGCCACAGAACTCCTCTCCGCCGCTGCGCTCCCCCGGACAACTCCGCGGGGGCCCCGGAACCACCCCACCGAGTTCTTCTCCGCCGCTGCGCTCCCCCGGACAACTCCGCGGGGGCCCCGGATGAACCCCGTGCTCGCGGTCGCCCTGAAGGCCCTCGTCGTCGCGGCACTCGGCCTGGTCGCGACGTTCCTCGGCAGCCCGCTGGTGCGCCTCGTCCTGCGCCGGGCCGACGCGCCCCGCCCTCGCAGCGACGCCGGCGTCGACGACGAGGCGGAGGCATCCCCCGGCATCCAGGCCGCGTCCGCACAGCTGCGCGGCGGCCGCTGGATCGGCCTGCTCGAGCGGCTGGCCGTCTACGCGTCCATCCTCTCCGGATTCAGCGGAGGGATCGCCGTCGTGCTCGCCGTGAAGGGGCTCGCCCGGTACCCCGAGTTGAAGGCGACCACCAGCGGGGCCGCCGAGCGGTTCATCATCGGCACGTTCGCCAGCGTGCTGTTCGCCTCCGCCTGCGCCGGGCTGGCGTGGTGGCTCACCGGCCTGTGGTGACCTGGTGATCTCGGCACTGGCCCGGGAATGGGCGAGCCTGCTGCCCGGCACGGACGAGCTCGGCACCGACCTGCTGCGCCGATGGAGCGAGCCGCACCGCCACTACCACGACACCGGGCACCTCGCGGCTGCGCTCACTGCGCTCGGCGAACTCGGTGGCGCGGCCAGGGCAGAACGGCTGGCGATCTGGTTCCACGACGCCGTGCACACCGGCACCACCGGGCCGGACGAGGACGCCTCCGCCGACCTTGCCGCGCGCAGCCTGGCCGCGGCAGGTCTGCCCGCCATCGAGGTCGCCGAGGTCTGCCGCCTGGTGCTGGTGACCGTGCACCACTCCCCCGCCCCCGGCGACGACGCAGGGGCGCGGGTCAGCGACGCCGACCTGGCCGTGCTCGGCGCGGATCCGGCCGCTTACGCGGCGTCCGTGGCCGCGCTCAGAGCCGAGTCGCCGCTCGTCCCGGGCGCCCGGTGGCGCGACGCCCGGCTGGC
>NZ_JASGES010000068.1:0-3320 GCF_047606205.1 Propionicimonas sp.
GTCAGCAGGGTGTTGCCGGCCGCCTGCGGGCCGGCGTCCGGGACCGGGCCGAGCGGCCGGCCCCGCGCCGCCAGCGCCACGACCACCACCACGAGCATGACCACGAGCATGACGAGCAGCGGGCCCCCGTGCCGGGCCCGCCGTGTCCGTGAAGGTCTGAGCGCGTTCATGATCAGTGATCATCGTGCCAGCGCCCACTGACAGCTCAGGACGCGTACGCCCCCGCGGCGAGGTCCTCGGCCAGCGTGGCATGGGTGGGCTCCCAGCCGAAGCGGGTGCGGGTGAGCTCGGCCGATGCCGGCAGGTCCATCGCGAAGAAGGCGCCCAGCCACCCGAAATGCTCGCGGACGCGATCCGGCGCGACCGGTGCCACCGGCAGGTCGAGGGCGGCGCCGATCGCCTCCGCGATCTGCCGTGTGGTCACGATCTCGGCGACGGCATGCACGGCGGTGCCGGCGGGAGCGGCGTCCAGCGCGAGCGCAACCAGGCGGCCGGCGTCGGGGCGGTTCACCGCGGTCCAGCGGTTGGTCCCGTCCCCGGGGTAGGCGGAGAAGCCGCGCTCACGGGCCACCCGGACCAGGATCGCCATGAAGCCGTGGTCGCGCGGGCCGTGCACGGTCGGGGCGAACCGGGCCGCGATGCTGCGCACGCCGCGGGCGGCGTAGTCCATGGCCAGCGTCTCGGTGCCACCGCGTGGCGCGTCCGGGCCGCTGGTGGGGTTCGGGTCGAGCTCGGTCAGCGTCCGTCCGACCGGAATGGCGGTGCCGGAGGCGAGCAGGAACGGCTTGCCGGTGCCTTCCAGCGCGGTCACGAACGCCTGGACGGCGGCACGCTCGGCGCGGTTGGTCTCGGCCTGGTTCGACCAGTCGTGCTTGTTGGCGAGGTGGACCACGGCGTCGGCGGCCGCGGCCTGCTCGCGCAGGATCTCCAGCTGGTCGAGGTCTCCGGCGATCGGCTCGACCCCTGCGTCGCTGAGCGCCGCGGCCGACCGGTCGGACCGGGCGATACCGCGCACGGTGTGCCCCGCGGAGATGAGTTCGGGGACCACTGCCGAGCCGATCCAGCCCGACGCACCCGTCATGAAGACGTCCACTGCTCCTCCTGATGTCAGAATCTGACATCAGAGTACCCGCGACGTCAGGTTCTGTCATCACCTAGGATACGGCCATGGTGAGGTGGCAGCCCGGTGCGGCCGACCGGCTGCGGATAGCCGCGCTCGACCTGTTCGAGGAACACGGCTACGACCAGACCACCGTCGCGGGGATCGCGGATCGCGCGGGGGTGACCGAGCGGACGTTCTACCGGCATTTCCCCGACAAGCGGGAGGTTCTCTTCGCCGGCTCCGAGCAGCTGGCCGAGCGGGCTTCGGCCGCCGTGTCGGCCGCACCGCAGGGCGCGGCGCCGTCCCTGCTCGTGGACGCGGCCCTGGCCGGCCTGGCCGAGTCGTTCCCGGACGAGCGGCGGCCCTTCTCCCGCCGGCGACAGGCGCGGCTGGACTCGGAGCCCGCGCTCCGCGAGCGCGAGCTGCTGAAGCTGTCCACGCTCAAGGGCACACTGGTCGGGGCCCTGGCCGCCCGCGGGGCATCCGCCCCCGCGGCGACGATGACCGCCGAGGCCGTGCTCAGCGTTTTCCACGTCGCCTTCCTGCGCTGGATCGAGGAGGACCAGCAGCGCAGCATGGCCGAGCTGCAGCAGGAGGCGCTCGCCGAGCTCCGCGCGGCGCTGGGCGGTGCCGGGACGAGCGCCGAGGAGGGCCGATAGTTCACGCGGACGCCCCGGCATCGGCGCGTCCGCCCTTGTCACAGCGCCCCCGGCAGGACTCGAACCTGCGCACGACAGATTAGAAGGCTGTTGCTCTATCCACTGAGCTACGGGGGCCGACGCCCCACGATGCTACCGCTCTGGTCGATGTCGGTGGCGCGGGGCAGGATGGTCTCCATGCAGACACTCGATGTCGTGCGCGACTCGCTCGGCCGCGTGCACGAACTCATCCCCGCGATCCTCGACGGCCTCACCGGCGACGACCTGCTGTGGCGTCCGGACGCCGAGGCCAACCCGATCGGGTGGCTGGTGTGGCACCTCACCCGGGTCGAGGACGACCACCTGGCGCACCTGGGCGGGATCGAGCAGGCGTGGACGGCGGACGGTTGGTACTCCCGGTTCGGGCTGCCGTACCTGAAGAACGCCCACGGCTTCCGGATGACCGCGGTGGAGGTCGGGGCCTTCAACGTCACCCAGACCAGCCTGCTCAACGGCTACGCCGCGGCGACCTGGGCGCAGACGCAGGCCGTCCTCTCCTCGCTCGACGAGGAACGGCTCGACGAGGTCGTCGACGAGCGCTACACGCCGCCGGTGACGGTCGGCGTCCGGCTGGTCTCGGTGATGGTGGAGACCGCCCAGCACATCGGCCAGGCCGGCTACGTGCGCGGTCTGCGGGAGCGTTCGCGGGGTATCAACTCGGGCTGGGCGGGAACGGCGTGACGCCCACGGCGTCAGAATGTGGTCAGCACCTTTACCTAACAAAGTAAAGTGACGCCCGTGAACGAACATCTCGTGTGGGTCGACTGCGAGATGACCGGGCTCGACCTGAAGGCGGACGCCCTCATCGAGGTCGCTGCACTGGTCACCGACTCGGAGTTGAACGTGCTGGGCGACGGCGTGGAGGTCGTCATCAAGCCCTCCGTGGAGGCGCTCGCGCAGATGGGCGAGTTCGTCCGGACGATGCACGGGAACTCCGGCCTGCTCCCGCTGCTGGCGGACGGCCTGACCATGGCCGAGGCGGAGCAGCAGGTGCTCGACTACATCCGCGAGTACGTGCCGGAGGCGCGCCGCGCGCCGCTGGCCGGCAACACCATCGGCACCGACCGGGCGTTCCTCGCCCGCGACATGCCCACGCTGGAGGCGCACGTCCACTACCGCAACGTCGACGTCTCCTCGATCAAGGAACTCGCCCGGCGCTGGTATCCGCGCACGTACTACAACACCCCGGCCAAGAGCGGGAATCACCGGGCGCTGGCCGACATCCGGGAGTCCATCGAGGAGTTGCGCTACTACCGCGACGCCCTGTTCGTACCCCCGCCGGGCCCGAGCACCGAGACCCTCCGTGAACTCGCCGCCCGTCACCAGGGATCCCTCACCGGCGAGACGCTCGGAGCCTCAGACGGCTGATTTCCTGCCTTCGGCACGAACCCGCTAAGCTGGCTCAGCCCTCGTGGCGCATGGTGGGTATAGCTCAGATGGTAGAGCACCTGGTTGTGGTCCAGGATGTCGCGGGTTCGAGTCCCGTTACTCACCCCAAGCTTCCGGGCCCAGTAGGCGAC
>NZ_JASGES010000069.1:0-31202 GCF_047606205.1 Propionicimonas sp.
CGACGGCGACGGCGACGGACCAGGATGACCGGACCGGGCAGGTGCTCCGCGTCTACAGCAACAACATCGAGAACCTCGTCACCAACCTCTCGGACGGACAGTGCGAGAAGGTGTCGGTCGCCGCGCACGCCGCGTCCATGCTCGTCGACTCCACCGGGGTGAAGGGCGCCCTGGCCGCCGTCCCCGCGCAGGCGCCCGACCTGCTGATGCTGCAGCAGGTCAGCGGCTCGGCGCAGGCCCAGGAGTACGCCGACCAGCTGTCCGCGGCGACCGGCCGGCCGGCGGGCACCTACCGGGCCATCGTCGCCTGGGCCGAGCCGGGGGAATGGGGGCACACCCACGACTGTGCGCAGCGCGACCTCGGCCGGCTCAAGTCCGTCCAGACCAATGCGATCATCTACAACTCCGCCACGCTGCGGCTGACCGGCTCCTCGCTGACCTGGGCGGCCGGTTGGCTCGCTCCCGGGCGGGCCTACGCCGGCGGTCAGGGCTGTACGGCGTACGAGCCGCCCAGCGTCGACACGGGGGCGCGGGCGAACCGCTGGCAGCGGACGACGGCCGTGGCCGCGCGGTTCACGCTGGTCGGATCCGGCACCACGGTCTTCGCCGCGTCGATGCACCTGCCCAAGCAGAACATGACCCACGCGTGCGCCGGCGACGGCGACACCGGGATGTCCGGCACCGGCATCCGGCTGAGCGCGGCGGCGACGAAGCTGCTGAGAGCGTCGGCGGTGCGGGTGATCGGGGTGGACGCGAACCGCACCGGGATCGCGTCCGACGCGCTGCGGGGCTACGGGGTGACCGGCTACGGAGCCTCCGCGACGGTGGGGCACCGGACCCGGATCGACTACCTCTTCGTCCGCGGCCGGGTCAGGGCGTCCGGGATCGACCACACCGTGCAGGGGACGCTGTCGAACCACCGCGCCCTCTACGGGTACATCGACCTGCCTGGCTGAGCGGGACGCTCAGCTGAAGATGACCGTGCGGCCGCCGTCCAGCAGGACGCGGTGCTCGGCGAACAGCTTCACCGCCTCGGTGAGCGTCCGGCTCTCCTGTTCCTGGCCGATCGCGACCAGTTCGGGAACCTCCATGGTGTGGTCGACCCGGCGCACGTTCTGTTCGATGATCGGCCCCTCGTCCAGATCGGAGGTGACGAAGTGGGCGGTCGCGCCGATCAGCTTCACACCGCGGGAGTGCGCCTGGCGGTACGGGTTCGCGCCCTTGAAGCCCGGCAGGAACGAGTGGTGGATGTTGATCGCGCGTCCGGCCAACTCCGCGCACAGCTCGGGGGAGAGGATCTGCATGTAGCGGGCCAGCACCACCAGTTCGATGTCGTGCTCGGCGACCACGTCCAGGATGTGCCGCTCGACCTCAGCCTTCGTCTCCGGCGTCACCGGGTGATGCTCGAAACCGACGCCGTAGAACGTCGCGAGATCGGCCAGGTCCGGGTGGTTGGCGATGATCAGCGGCATGGTGATCGGCAGGTAGCCCGAACGCTGCCGGAACAGCAGGTCGTTCAGGCAGTGGCCGGCCCTGGATGCCAGGACCAGCGTCCGCCGCCGGCGTCCCACGTAGTCGAGGACCCACTGCGCGCCGAGGCCTTCGGCGATCGCGGCGAAGTCGTGCTCGAAGTGCGACCGGTCGAAGCCCGACTGCACCTGGACGCGCATGAAGAAGCGTCCCGACTCGGTGGACGTGAACTGCTGCAGCTCGGTGATGTTGCCGCGGGCCTCGACGATGGCGCCGGTCACCTGGTGCACGATCCCCGGCCGGTCGGGGCAGGACAAGGTGAGCAGCCAGTGGGTCGAGTCGATCACGGCTGACAGGGTAGCGTCCCCCGGATCCCGCGAGCCCTCCGCCGGCGGGGCTCCGGTATGTTTGCGGCAACGTCGCACACGGGAGGAACGCGCAGAGATGGCGAAGATCAAGGTCGAGGGAACAGTCGTCGAACTGGACGGCGACGAGATGACCCGGATCATCTGGCAGTTCATCAAGGAGCGCCTGATCCACCCCTACCTCGACGTGAATCTCGACTACTACGACCTGGGGATCGAGAACAGGGACGCGACCGACGACCAGGTGACGATCGACGCCGCCAACGCCATCAAGGCCCACGGTGTCGGTGTGAAGTGCGCGACGATCACACCCGACGAGGCCCGGGTGACCGAGTTCGGCCTGAAGAAGATGTGGCTGTCCCCGAACGGGACGATCCGCAACATCCTCGGCGGCGTGGTGTTCCGCGAGCCGATCATCATCTCCAACATCCCGCGGCTGGTGCCGGGCTGGACCAAGCCGATCGTGATCGGCCGCCACGCCCACGGCGACCAGTACAAGGCCACGAACTTCAAGGTGCCCGGCGCGGGCCAGCTGACCATCACCTTCACGCCGGCGGACGGCTCGGAGCCGATCCAGCACGTCGTCGCCAACTACGCCGACGACGGCGGCGTGGCGATGGGCATGTACAACTTCAACCAGAGCATCCGCGACTTCGCCCGGGCGTCCTTCAGCTACGGGCTGATGCGGAACTACCCGGTCTACCTGTCCACGAAGAACACGATCCTGAAGGCCTACGACGGCGCGTTCAAGGACATCTTCGCCGAGGTCTTCGAGGCCGAGTTCAAGGCCGAGTTCGACGCCCGCGGGCTCACCTACGAGCACCGGCTGATCGACGACATGGTGGCCTCCGCGATGAAGTGGGAGGGCGGCTACGTCTGGGCGTGCAAGAACTACGACGGCGACGTGCAGTCCGACACGGTCGCGCAGGGCTTCGGCTCGCTCGGCCTGATGACGTCGGTGCTGATGACTCCCGACGGGAAGACCGTCGAGGCCGAGGCCGCGCACGGCACGGTGACCAGGCACTACCGGATGCACCAGCAGGGAAAGCCCACCTCCACCAACCCGATCGCCTCGATCTTCGCCTGGACGGGCGGGCTGAAGCACCGCGGAAAGCTGGACGGGACCCCCGAGGTGACCGCCTTCGCCGAAGCCCTCGAGCAGGTCTGCGTCTCGACCGTCGAGGAGGGCAGGATGACCAAGGACCTCGCCCTGCTGGTCGGTCCCGACCAGGCCTGGCTGACCACGGAGGAGTTCCTCGCCGCGCTCGAGGAGAACCTCGCCGCGAAGCGGGCCTGACTCCCCTCCGAGGGCACTCGTGGCGTGGAGTCTGCGAGAATGTCGGACGTGAGGTCACGCCCGGCGGCAGCGATGCGTCCCGAGCTCGAACCGCTGCCCGAGAACGTGGCCGTCTCCTACGTGATGCCGGTGCTGAACGAGGCCGGGCACCTGGCGGAGGCCGTGCGGGCCGTGCTGTCGCAGGAGTACGACGGCGAGCAGGAACTCGTGCTGGCGCTCGGCGCATCCGCCGACGGCACGGACACGGTCGCCGCGCGGCTCGCCGCGTCCGACCCGAGGGTGCGGCTGGTCGCCAATCCTCGCAACGACATCCCGATCGGGATGAACCTGGCGATCCGGGCCAGCCGCTACCCCGTGATCGTGCGGGTGGACGCCCACGCCGAGCTCCCGCGCGGCTACACCGCCGCCATGGTCGACATGCTCCGCCGGACCGGCGCGGCCAACGTCGGCGGCGTCATGGAGGCCCGCGGGCGCGGCCGCTTCCAGCGCGCGGTGGCCAGGGCCTACAACTCGCCGTTCGGGCTGGGTGGCGGTTCCTGGCACCACGGCGAGGACGAGGCCGAGTGCGACTCCGCCTACCTCGGTGTGTTCCGCCGCGAGGTGCTCGAGCAGGTCGGCCTCTACGACGAGGGACTGCGTCGCGCCGAGGACTGGGAACTCAACCACCGGATCCGCTCGGCCGGCCACCGGATCATGTTCACGCCCAGGCAGCGGGTCGTCTACTGGCCACGGGACAACGAGGACGCGCTGCGCCGCCAGATGTTCGCCACCGGAGTGTGGCGCGGCCACCTGGTCCGGCGGCAGCAGTCGACGCCCTGGCGCTACCTGCCGCCTCCCGCCGTCGCGGTGCTGGTCGCGGTCAGCCTGCTGGTCGCCCTGCTGCAGCTGCTCGGCGTGGCCCGCGGCGCGGGCTGGGCGCTCGCGCACGTGCCGTCGCTGGGCTACGCGGCCGGCGTCACCGCCGTCGGCCTCACCCGGCTCGGTGGGGACGGGATCATCGACCGGCTGCTGAACGTCGTCGTCCTCGCTACCATGCATCTGGCCTGGGGCGCGGGCTTCATCAAGGGCTGGCTGACCGGAGCGGCGAGGACCGTCGACAGCTCCCGGGTCGCCTGAACGCCGCAGCCGACCAGCACCGGGAGGCGGGCGCGGAACCGTCGCGAGAGCTCGCTCAGGAGAAGCGACGGGCGACCAGCGCGGAGGCTTCCGCGACCACGCGTTGCGCGCTGCGCCCATCGGTCCACTCGTGGAAGCGGAGGGCCAGCTCGCGGGAGTGCGCGGCCGCCGCGTCGGCCGCGGCCGGGTCGGTGAACAGGTGCTCCAGCCGGTCCACCACGTCGTCCCAGTCCGTGCTCCAGCGGCCGCCGGAGAGCCAGTCGTAGTCGACGTAGAGGCCCCGGCTCGCCCGGTAGGCGTCCAGGTCGGGGGCGAGCAGCACCAGGGGGCGTCCGGTGACGACGTAGTCGACCAGCATCGAGGAGTAGTCGGTGACCAGCGCGTCCAGCCCCCACAGGAGCGGCATCGACTCCGGCTGGTCCTGCGCCGTCAGCAGCCGCACACGGGAGGAGGCGTGGGTGTACTCGCCGACCCCGAGCGGATGCGGCCGCACCAGCAGGACGAGGTCGAACCGCTCGCACAGCTCCTCGATCCGCAGCCACTGCAGCTCGGTCGGCACCCCGGGGTCGGGGTCGCCGTCGCGCCAGGTCGGCGCGTAGAGCACGACCCTGCTCGCGGCGTGCTCACCCAGGTGCGGAGCCAGCAGTGCCCGGGACGCCGCGACCCGCTCCTGGCGCGTCCCGGCGAACAGGACGTCCGCGCGCGGCTCGCCCAGCACCTTCACCTGGCCCCTCATCAGGTGGAAGGCCGAGGCGAGGAACGGCGCGAAGAAGCCGGAGCCGGTGGGGAACAGCGAGATCTGGCTCGTTCCCGCTCGGTAGGCCCGGCGGATCAGGGCCGACACACCGGGCACGCGCTCGAGCCCGCCGAGCGTCGTCACCGCGGGGGAGTCGCCGTGCAGCTTCTTCAGCGGAGCGCCGTGCCAGAGCTGGACGATCACCGCCCCGCTCACGCCGTAACGGTCCACGTCGCCGAAGCCGTGCGTCACCGCCACCAGCCCGGCGCGCAGGGTGAGCCGGTGGGCCTCGGCCGAGTCGCGGTCGACCACCGCGTGCACGCCGTGCGCGCGGGCCGCCGCCGACTCCTCGGCGGACCCACTCAGCCAGACCAGTCGTGGCGGATCGGGAAGCGCCTTCGCCGCGCGCCAGAACGCCAGGGCTCCGTCCGCCGGACCGAACGCCGAGCCGATCACCCACAGCCGGGGGTCCCGCGTGGAGGAGCGGGCCTGCACGGCGCCCCACGCGTAGCGGGGGAGGCCGAGCAGCTTGCCCAGGTTCCCCCGGGCGAACCGGAATCCCCCGCTCGACATGGCCCCAGAGGCTACACCGGCCGGGGGATCGGTAGAATCGGGCACTCACCAACCCTGGGGGCCTGTTGAACCCGATCGTCGGCGACATCCTGCTGATCCTGCTCTTCATCGTGATCGGCGGCGTGTTCGCCTCCGCCGAGATGGCGCTGGTGTCGCTGCGCGAGTCCCAGATCAAGCAGCTCGCCGCCCGGGGCAAGCGTGGCCAGACCGTCGCGAAGCTCACCGCCGACCCGAACCGGTTCCTCTCCGCCGTGCAGATCGGCGTCACCCTCGCCGGGTTCCTCTCCGCCGCTTACGGCGGCGCCACCCTCTCCAGCAGCCTCGCCGGCGTTCTGGCCGGCTGGGGGATGCCGGCCGGCGTCGCCTCACCGGTCGCCCTGGTCCTGATCACCATCGTGATCTCCTACTTCTCGATCGTGATCGGCGAGCTGACCGCCAAGCGGCTGGCCATGCAGCGGGCGGAGGCCTTCGCGATGATGCTCGGGCCGCTGGTGAACGCGATCGCCCGGCTGGCCCGACCGGTGATCTGGTTCCTCGGGGTGTCCACCGACCTGCTCGTCCGCGTGCTGGGCGGCGACCCGAAGGCGTCCCGCGAGGAGGTCACCGACGAGGAGCTGCGGGAGATGGTGGGCAGCTCGCAGACCCTCGGCGACGAGGAGCGCCAGATCGTGGACGAGGTGTTCTCCGCCGGACAGGTCAGCCTGAGGGAGGCGATGATCCCACGCACGGAGGTGGACTTCCTGGACGGGTCGCTGTCCGCCCACAAGGCCTTCCGCCGCATGCAGGGGGCGTCGCACAGCCGCTACCCGGTGATCGGCGACGGGCCCGACGACGTGATCGGCTTCGTGCACGTCCGCGACCTCGCCGACCTCGATCCGGCCCGGCGCAACGTCCCGGTGCGCGAGCTCGTCCGTCCGGTGGCCTCGCTGCCCCAGTCGGTGAAGATCCTGCGCGCGCTCACCGAGATGCGCCAGACCCGGCAGCACCTCGTGATCGTGCGCGACGAGTACGGCGGCACGGCGGGCATCGTCACGATCGAGGACCTCGTCGAGGAACTGATCGGCGACATCACCGACGAGTTCGACGTCGAGTCCGTCCGCGCCACGGACAACGCGGACGAGACCATCGACCTCGACGGCCTGGTGACCCTGGAGGACTTCGGCCAGCAGATCGGGTTCGCGCTGCCCGAGGGCCCCTACGACACCGTCGCGGGGTTCGTGATGGCCCGGCTGGGGACCCTCCCGCAGGTCGGCGACAGCTGCACGGTCGACCTGCTGCCCGAGCACGAGCAGGGCGATCCGAGACGCTTCGAACTGCGTGTCACCGAGCTGGACGGACGCAGGGCCGCCCGGCTCCGGCTGACGAATCTCGGCGACGTGCCCGCGGAGGAGTAGGAGCGTCCCACTCCTCGAAGTAAGGTGCTGCCTGCCCGCGCTGACAAGGAGGTGAAGTGCCCGCGTCCGACCCCGACGGTTCGGTTCTGCTCACCTCGGACGATGTCGGGTCCCTGCTCGCCGCGGCGGTCCAGCACGCCGGCGGCAGCCTCGTCTCGTGGGCGCTCGACCACATCGACGCCAACCCCGCGCAGTCCACGACGGCGACCTACTCCGCGCTGGTCGACTGGCCCTATGGCCGCAGGGAGGAGCTGCTCGGGGTGAGCGCGCGGGCGTCCGGCCCCGCCGACACCGACAGTGCCGCCGAGATCTTCGCCGACGGCGAGCGCGAGGTGGCCGTGTGGATCTATCCCCAGGACCCCGACCTGCCGGGCCTCGCCCGCGCCGCGTACGCGGAGTCGATGGCCGAGATCGCGAACGGCCACGACCTCTTCTCCCGGACGGTCCGCCCCGAGGACCTGAACCTGCAGATGATCGGCTACCGTCCGCGCCGGCGCGCCGTCGTCAAGGTCACCTGCGGGGACCAGGTCGTCTACGTGAAGGTGCTGCGGGCCCGGCTCTTCGACGATGTGCTCTTCCGTCACCGTCTCCTCGCGGATGCGGGGCTGCCCGTCCCCGAGGTCGCGGCGACGACCGAGGATCATCTGCTGGTGCTGCGCGCCCTTCCCGGGCAGCCGCTCGCGCGGGCGATCTTCGACGCGCCCGACCCGTGCACGGCGGAGGAACTGATCGGACTCCTCGACGCGATGCCGGCCTCGGTGGCGCGGCTGGACCGGCGGCCGCCCTGGTCGGACGCCGTCGGCCACTACGCGCGCATGGTGGCCGCGGCCGTGCCCGCCCTCGGGGCGAGGCTCGACTGGCTGGTCGACACGATCAACCAGGGGCTGTCGCCGATCCCGCCGGGCGGCGAGCCCACCCACGGCGACTTCCACGAGGGCCAGGTGCACGTCGCCGGCGGCCACGTCTGCGGGATGCTCGACACAGACACGATCGGGCCCGGACGGCGGGCCGACGACCTTGCCTGTCTGGTCGCCCACCTGTCCACGATCCAGCGGATGAGCGCGTCCCAGGAGGCGCGGGTGCACCAGCTGATTCGGCGTTGGGTGCCGGTCTTCGACACCCGCGTCGATCCCACCGAGCTCCGCCTGCGCTCGGCCGCCGTGATCATCTCGTTGGCCACCGGTCCGTTCCGCGGCCAGGAACCCGACTGGGAGCGAGAGACCGCCACCATGGTCGGCTCGGCCGAGGCCCTGGTGCGGCAGGTGGTCTGAGCGAGCCGTTCGGCCGGCAATACCGCCGGGGGAGGGGCATGGAGCACGCGGGCCAGGTCGGCGGCGGACCGGGCGGAGACCGACCTCGAGACGGGTCAGGGTCGAGAGATGCTCAAGACAACTGGTGACAGCGGAGGCGCCGGTCAGCCTCGGACGACCAGGCGCATCCGCAGGTGGACGCTCGCGCCGACCCCGACTCCCGGTGGCCGCACGGCGAGTTTCAGCGGGACGAGATAGCGGCCGTCCCTGGGGAACAGCGAGGTGGTGAACTGCTTTCCGTCCAGCCACGCCTCGACCGGGATGCAGCCCCAGCCGTAGGTCAGCGCGCCGGCCAGGTCGTGGATGGCGTCGCTCTCGGCGCCGGGGACGACCGCGTAGTAGTAGGGCGCGGGGCCGCGCCACTCGATCACGTCCGCGGTGAACTCGAACTCCATCCGGCCTCCGCCCGTCGGCCTCAGTACAGCAGGCCGCGACGGGAAGGGTCCAGAGTGTCCCTGGCCTGCTCGACCTGACGCAGGGACGCGTGGAGCGCGGGGTCGACGTCGCGGCCGACCTCGGGCGGGAGCAGGACGCGGGCCGCGGTGAGGCTGCGGAGGAATCCGACGACGGCGTCCCGACGTGGATGGGTGGGCGCCGGACGGCTGGCCGACCAGACACCGTGGCTGAGCTGCGGGGTGAGGGTTCGCTGTGTCATGGAAGGACCGTAGGATCAAACCCGGACAATCCACTTCCGGATTATGCCCACCTCTTCCTAGGCAGGATTGCCACGATGGCCGATCACGCGAGCCCCACCGCCCGGGCGCTGCTCACGCTCGAGCTGATCCAGACCCGGCCCGGAATCACCGCGGGCGATCTCGCCGGCGCTCTCGGCGTCAGCGAGCGCGCGGCGCGCCGCTACGTCGGCATCCTGCGCGAGGCGGAGATCCCGATCCGGTCCGTCCCGGGGGTGCGCGGCGGCTACACCGTGGGACGGGGCGTCCGCCTGCCCCCGCTGGTCTTCTCCTCCACCGAGGCGCTCGGCATGGTGATGGCCGTCCTCGACAGCCACCACGACGCGGCGGACAACTCCGACCCCGTCGGCAATGCCCTGCGCAAGATCATCCGGGCGCTCCCCGAGGCGGTCGCCACCCAGGCCGAGGTCGTGCGAAGGACGGCCCGTCCCGTGCCCGACCGGCACGCCGTGCCTCCCGACCCGACCACGACCGCGGCGCTCGTGCTGGCCAGCTCCTGCGCGCACGTGGTCCGGATCGGCTACCGCACCGGCTCCGGCAGCGAATGGGAAGCCGTGGTCGAGCCGTGGGCGGTCGTGGTCCGGCATGGACGCTGGTACCTGCTGTGCCGGCGCCCGCGGGACGGTGCCATCCGCACCTACCGGGTCGACCGGGTCCGCTCCGTGGCCGAACTGGAGGAGCCGTTCGAGCCGCCCGCCGACCTCGATCCGGTGGCCGCACTGGAGGAGAACTTCGCCGTCGGCTGGGAGTTCGCCGTGGAGATCCTCGTCGACGGGCCCCTCGGGGAGGTGCAGCCGTGGGTGCCCCGCGCGATCGGTCGCCTGGAGGCCGTGGACGCCGAGCACACCCGGATGGTGGGCACCACCAGCGATCCGCCCTGGTTCGCCGAGATGCTGGCTGCGTTGCCGATGCCGTTCCACGTGATCGACGGCCCCGAACTCCGGGCGGCCGTGGACGATCTCGGCCGCCGGCTGCTGGCCGCGGTCGTCTGACCGCCGGGGTAGCAGTACGGTGTCCACGATCTGGGATCCGGGTTGCGCATTCGTCCCGAAATGGTCGGACCAACCGATCCGGCCGGGGCCCGGCGCTAGGGTGAAACCATGACCGACACGCCCCTGCTGCTTGCCGGGGATTTCGCCACTCCCACCAGGGAAGACTGGGAGGTTGAGGTCCTGAAGGTCCTCAACCGGCGACGTCCCGAAGGTAAGGAACTCACCATCGACCAGGCCATGAAGCGCCTGCGGACGACCACCGTCGACAACCTCACCATCGAGCCGCTCTACACCGAGACCGACGTGACGCTCGGCCACCCCGGAGTGATGCCGTTCACCCGCGGAACGATGGTCAAGACCAGCCCGCTCGTCGGCTGGGACATCCGCCAGCTGCACGAGGACCCCGACGTCGCGTTCACCGCGCGCGAGATCGTCGCCGACCTCGAGCGCGGCGCCAGTTCGGTCTGGCTGCGGACCGGCTCGGACGCGATCGGCGTCGACGACGTCGCGACCGTCCTCGCCGACGTCCAGCCCGACCTCGCCCCCGTCTCGATCAGCAGCGTGGAGGACCAGGTCGCCGCGGCCAGGGCCCTGGTCGCCTGGTGGAAGGGCGCGGACGCCCACCACGCCCGCGGCAACCTCGGTCTGGACGCCCTCGCGAAGGCGGCCCGTACCGGAGAGGCGCCCGACCTCGGCGCGCAGGCCGAATGGGTGGCGGCGACGCTCGCGGAGCTGCCGATGGTCCGGGCACTGACCGTCGACGTGCTGCCGTACGACGACGCCGGCGCCAGCGACGTCGACCAGCTCGCGTTCGCGCTCGCCACCGGTGTCGCGTACCTGCGCGACCTCGAGGCGGCCGGGATCGCGCCCTCCGCCGCGTTCGGCCAGATCGCCTTCCGGGTCAGCGCGAACGCCGACCAGTTCACCACCATCGCCCGGCTGCGCGCCCTGCGCCGGCTGTGGGCCCGCGTCGGCGAGGTCAGCAACGTGCCGGCCGGCGCCCGCGGAGCCGTCCAGCACGCGGTCACCTCGCACCGGATGATCACCCGTGACGATCCGTGGGTGAACCTGCTCCGGGGCACGATCGCGACGTTCGCCGCCGCCGCCGGCGGCGCGGAGATCATCACCTGCCTCCCGTTCGACACCGCCTGGGGCCTGCCGGACGAGCGCAGCCGCCGGCTGTCGCGCAACACGCAGGCCCTCGCGTCCGAGGAGTCCAACATCGGGCGGGTCTCCGACCCGGCGGGAGGCTCCTGGTACGTGGAGGAGCTCACCAAGGCCCTCGCCGCCAGGGCGTGGGAGTCGTTCCAGGCCATCGAGGCCGCCGGCGGCATGGTCACGGCGCTCACCTCGGGCCAGGTGGCGGAGCGCATCGCCGCGACCAACGCCGAGCGGACGGGCCGGTTGGCCACCCGCAAGCAGCCGCTCACCGGCGTCAGCATGTTCCCCAAGCCGGACGAGGAGCCGGTGCAGGCCAGGCCGCGTCCCGCGACGCCGGCCCGCAACGGGCTCGCCCCGCGCCGGGACTCCGAGGTCTTCGAGGCGCTCCGCGACCGCGCGGCCGCCGCCGACCCGAGGCCGGCCGTGTTCCTGGCCTGCCTGGGGGCGCGTCGCGACTTCGGTGGACGCGAGACGTTCACCGGCGCCCTGCTGGGCGTGGGTGGTATCGAGCGCCCGTCCAGCGAGGGCGGGACGGCGGAGGAGATCGTCGCCAAGGTCACCGAGGCCGGCGCGAAGTTCGTGATCCTGTGCTCCTCGGCGAAGGTGTACGCGGCGCAGGCCGTGGAGGTCGCGAAGGCGCTCAAGGCGGCCGGCGTCCCGACGGTGTACATCGCAGGGCGCAAGACCGAGGCGGCCTCCGAGGAGGTCGACTCCGTGATCGACGGCGAGGTGTTCGACGGCATGGACGTCGTGGCGTTCCTCACCGAGGCGATGGACCGGATTGGAGTGGCGAAGTGAGCAGCATCCCGAACTTTTCCGAGGTCGACCTCGGCGCGCCGAGCGTCCCGGCCGACTCCGCAGAGCAGTTCCACGCGCTGCTGGAGTCCTCGCCGTCGTACTCCGAGGGGTGGCAGACCCCCGAGCACATCCTGGTGCCGCCGAACTTCGACGCGTCCGCCTACGAGGGCCTCGACTTCCTGCACACCTACCCCGGCATCCCGCCGTTCCTGCGCGGGCCGTACGCCACCATGTACGTCAACCAGCCCTGGACGATCCGCCAGTACGCCGGCTTCTCCACCGCTGAGGAGTCGAACGCCTTCTACCGGCGCAACCTGGCCGCGGGCCAGAAGGGCCTGTCGATCGCCTTCGACCTGGCCACGCACCGCGGCTACGACTCCGACCACCCGCGGGTGACCGGCGACGTCGGCATGGCCGGTGTGGCAGTGGACTCGATCCTGGACATGCGCCAGCTGTTCGCGGGCATCCCGCTGGACCAGATGTCGGTGTCGATGACCATGAACGGCGCCGTGCTGCCCGTCCTGGCCCTCTACGTGGTGGCGGCCGAGGAGCAGGGGGTGAGGCTGGACCAGCTCGCGGGCACGATCCAGAACGACATCCTCAAAGAGTTCATGGTTCGCAACACCTACATCTACCCGCCGGCGCCGTCGATGCGGATCATCGCCGACATCTTCGCGTTCACGTCGGCGAACATGCCGAAGTTCAACTCGATCTCGATCTCCGGCTACCACATGCAGGAGGCCGGGGCGACCGCGGATATCGAGATGGCCTACACGCTGGCCGACGGCGTGGAGTACATCCGCGCCGGCGAGTCGGTCGGCCTGAAGGTCGACCAGTTCGCGCCGCGGCTGAGCTTCTTCTGGGCGGTCGGCATGAACTTCTTCATGGAGGTCGCCAAGTTCCGGGCCGCCCGGCTGCTGTGGGCCCGCCTGGTGCGGCAGTTCGAGCCGAAGAACCCGAAGTCGATGAGCCTGCGGACGCACAGCCAGACCTCGGGCTGGTCGCTGACCGCGCAGGACGTGTTCAACAACGTCATGCGCACCTGCCTGGAGGCGATGGCCGCCACCCAGGGCCACACGCAGTCGCTGCACACCAACGCGCTGGACGAGGCCATCGCCCTGCCGACCGACTTCTCGGCCCGGATCGCCCGCAACACCCAGCTGTTCATCCAGCAGGAGTCGGGCACCTGCCGCACGGTCGACCCGTGGGCGGGCTCGGCGTACGTCGAGAAGCTCACCTACGAACTGGCGACGAAGGCCTGGGACCTGATCCAGGAGGTCGAGGCGGCCGGTGGCATGGCCAAGGCGATCGAGGCGGGCATCCCCAAGATGCGCATCGAGGAGGCCGCGGCCCGCACCCAGGCCCGGATCGACTCCGGACGCCAGCCGCTGATCGGCGTGAACAAGTACATCGTCGAGAACGACGTGCTGCCGGAGGTGCTGAAGGTCGACAACGCCAAGGTGCGCGAGGAGCAGATCGCCAAGCTGACCAGGCTCCGCGCCGAGCGCGACCAGGCGGCGACCGACGCGGCGCTGGAGAAGCTCACCTGGGCGGCGTCCAACCCCGACCCGACCGACCCGGAGCGCAACCTGCTCAAGCTGAGCATCGACGCCGCCCGGGCCCAGGCCACCGTCGGGGAGATCTCCGACGCCCTGGAGAAGGTCTTCGGCCGCTACACCGCGAACATCCGTACCATCTCGGGTGTGTACAACTCCGAGTCCGGCTCGACCACCGCGGTCACCAATGCCCGCGAACTCGTCGACGACTTCGAGAAGGCCGAGGGCCGGCGCCCGCGCATCCTGGTCGCCAAGATGGGCCAGGACGGGCACGATCGCGGCCAGAAGGTGATCTCGACGGCGTTCGCCGACCTCGGCTTCACCGTCGATGTCGGTCCGCTGTTCCAGACGCCGGAGGAGACGGCCCGCCAGGCCGTCGAGTCGGACGTGGACGTGGTGGGCGTCTCCTCGTTGGCTGCCGGTCACCTCACCCTGGTGCCGGCGCTGCGCGCCGAACTCGACAAGGTCGACCGGCAGGACATGATGATCGTGGTCGGCGGTGTGATCCCGCCCCAGGACTTCGACGAGCTGTACGCCAAGGGGGCCGACGCGATCTACCCACCGGGCACGATCATCCCGGACGCGGCGATCGAACTGCTCACCAAGCTGCGCGAGCGCCTGGACGCATAGCCGAATGATCGTCGAAGGGAGGTCCCGGTCAGGCCCGGGATCTCCCTTCGTCGTCATCGGAGAGAGGCTGACACGATGACAGAGGAACGCACCCCCCTGTGGGCAGAGTCGAGTTCGGCGCCCGGGCGCCAGTACGGCGATGCCGAGCCGCCGCGGCGCGACCCGGCGGCGGTCCGTCGGCGCACCCTCGACCCGCGCGAGCTCGCGGAGAAGGTGCTGGCCGGAGACAGGGGGGGTATCGCGCGGGCGATCACCCTGGTCGAGTCCAGCAAGCCCGCCCACCACGCGGTCGCGGCCGGCCTGCTGCGGATCCTGCGTCCGCACACCGGCCGGGCCACCCGCGTCGGCATCACGGGGGTCCCGGGCGCCGGCAAGTCGACCTTCATCGACGCGCTCGGCCAGCGGCTGATCGCGCAGGGCCACCGGATCGCCGTCCTCGCTGTCGATCCGACCTCGGCGAAGACCGGCGGCTCGATCCTCGGCGACCGGACGAGGATGGGCGAGCTCGCGCAGAGCGAGTCGGCGTTCATCCGGCCCTCTCCGGCGGGCTCGCACCTCGGCGGGGTGGCGCGCACCACGAGGGAGTCCATGCTGGTGCTGGAGGCAGCCGGCTACGACGTGGTGCTGATCGAGACGGTCGGGGTCGGCCAGTCGGAGGTCGCCGTGTCGGGCATGGTCGACACCTTCCTGCTGATCGCGCTGGCCCGGGCAGGAGACCAGCTGCAGGGCATCAAGAGGGGCATCCTGGAGATGGCCGACGTGATCGCCGTGAACAAGGCCGACGGCGACAACGAGGGCGAGTCCAGGGTCACCGCGCGCGAGCTGTCCATCGCGATGAAGCTGATCACCTCCGACCCCAAGGCGCCGCGTCCGCCGGTGATGACCTGCTCGGCGCTGACCGGCACCGGCCTGGACGACGTCTGGACGGCGATCGTCGACCACAGGGCGCGGCTCGAGGCGTCCGGTCAGCTGGAGGCGCGGCGGGCCCGGCAGCAGCGGGAGTGGCTGTGGGCGCTGGTGAACGGGGAGCTGGAGGACGCGCTGCGTACCTCCGAAGCGGTGTCCGCGATCCGTGGTCGCCTGGAGGCGCAGGTCGAGGACGGCGAGTTGAGTGCGCTCGAGGCGTCCGACGCCATCCTCGCCGCGTTCGCCACCGACGTCCCCGCCCGCTGGAAGGGACACGACTCGGGGTTCGCCGGCTGAGCCACAGGTTTCGTTCGCGGAGAGTCGGCCGGCCCGCGCTGATCACCGATGTCGTGATCCGGCCACGCTGGTCGTCCCACCTGTCCCACCGGTCACGCACCGAGCGCAGAGCGGCCGAATTCCGTCACCCGTGCTTTCCCGAGCGGGGACCAGGTGCAGCTGACCCGGCGCCGGTCTGCGCGTCTCGCTGTCGTGATCTTGCCAATGGAGTGCCCAGGTGTGACGGGAGAGCCGGGTGGGACACAGAGATTGGCCGGATCGGGTCAGGGTGTCCTGCCCCGCACCAGCCGGGCTATCCGGCCGCGAGCACGGCGTGGCGAACGCGGCCGACGAGCAGCAGTCGGTCGGTGCGCGTCAGCATGACCGCCGTGTCCGCGGCACCCGGGCCTCCGCGACTGACCGCCACGCCCAGGTCGCTGCGCAGCGAGTCCGTCAGCAACGCGGTCGGGCACGTGCCCGACGGCGACAGCGGGACGGAGAAGGCTGCGGCTACACGACGACGAGCTCGAAGCCCGCTACCCCGCGAAGGACGTCGGCGTAGTGGGACCGCTGCTCCGCGGTCGGCTCGCGCAACGGGATCGGCGAGGGGCGCACGCCGTGGTTCCGGTAGCCGATCACCTTCACCCGCATGCGTGGGTCGACCGTGGCCAGCCAGCGCCCGGTGGCGGCCAGCAGGTCGTCGGCGTCGTTCACGCCCTCCAGCAGGAGCAGACGCACCTCGTGCAGCTTGCCGCGGGCGGCCAGGCGTCGGATCGAGGCGAGCACCCGCGCGTTCGACGCCCCGGCGATGCGCTGGTGGATGTCGTCGTCGAGGCACTTCAGGTCCACCATGGCCGCGTCCATCACGTCATCCAGCAGGTCCCAGGTGGCCGGCTCGGTGTCACCGTTGGTGTCGACGAAACAGGTCAGCCGCGGGAACTGCTCGCGCACCGCGCTGAACAGCGCCCGGACGAACGCCGGCTGCTGGGTGGCCTCGCCGCCGGACACCGTCACCCCGGACAGGAACGGTGCTGCCGGCCGGAGCTGCTCGACCAGGTCGGCCACGGCCAGCGTCCGCGCCTTCGGCGTCGAGTCGTACTCGCACACCTCGATGCAGGTGTCGGTGCCCGCGCAGGCCCCCGCGTCCCAGGCGACCTTCCCCGCGATGTCCAGGCTCAGCGCACCCGAGGGGCACGCGACCACGCAGTCGCCACAGTCGATGCAGGGATTGATCGTGTAGGGGTTGTGGCAGGCCAGGCAGTCGAGGTTGCAGCCCTGGGTGAACACGACGAACCGGTTGCCCGGCCCGTCGACCGCCGAGAACTCGATCGTGTTGTTGACCAGGCCGAGAACGTCAGCCAATGCTGGGGCTCAGCTCGGCGGCGGTCACCCGCTTGATCGCGCGGGTGGTCACCGTGTGGTTGACCTCCGCGGTGGCGGCGAGGTAGTCCGAGGAATGCCGCGCGCCGTGCTCCTCCACCCCGACCAGGTCGGACTTGCGGACGAGGTAACCGGTGATCCGGATGAACTCGTTGCTGTCGAGGTTGAAGGTGAAGTCCCGCATGCCGACCTCGAACGCGCCGCGGATCACGTCCACCATCGCCTCGGGGTTGGCCTCGACCGTCTCGTCCACGTGGAAGATGTCGGAGATCCCGGCAGCGAACAGCGCGTGGTGCGGCGCGCAGGCCATGATGTGCTCGCGCAGCCCCGGCTCGTCCCCGATCGGGATCCGTGTTCCGGCCGTGGTGTCGAGGTCGAGGTCGATACCGCTCTGGCTGTGCAGGTAGGCGAAGCCCGCACCCCCTCCGCAGTAGGGCAGCGGACGGGCCGCGACGAGTTCCGCGATCCGCCGCGTGATCCGCCAGGACGCCTCGTTCGCACGGGCATCGTGCCCGTAGCGTGCCCCGGAGCCGTCGCGCGCCATCAATTCGTTCACGCACTCGGCCAGCCCGAAGATGCCGAACATCAGCGAGAACCGGTCCCGCTCGACCAGGCCCTCGGTGGCGAGGAAGTTGCTCTCGAAGAAGCCCTGCTGCTCGACCAGGGAGCGGATCCGGGCCTCGCCCAGTTCCGCGGTCAGTTCCACCCAGTGCGGCAGCGCGTCCGCGCAGAACGTGTCGATGTCCCCGACGTGGCGGGCGACGGCCTCCTTCAGGTTCAGCCGGACGAGGCTGTGCGCGCCGCCGCGCACCTTGAGGGAGTTGTAGCAGCTCACCACCGCGTAGTCGGTGCCGTGGTCGGCCACCATCATCGGGTGGTTCACGAAGTGCGGCTTGCCGGTCACGAACACTGTCTCCACCGCGTCGCGGATCAGGTCGTCCGGGGTCTGGGGCGACACCTTGAGGGTGAGGTTCGGCACCACCTGGCGCAGTGAGCGCTCGACCCGCCAGATCGAGCGGACGATCCGCCCGTCGGACGGCCCGACGTTGGCGTGCACGAAGGCGTCCGGCAGCATCCGGTCCAGCTGGATCCAGAACCGGCGCAGCTTCGCGTCCAGCTCGGCGTCCGGAAGCTCGGCGGGGACGAACGGCTCCAGCAGCGCGTCCAGGTCGCCGAGGTAGACCGGGTAGGTCGTCACCGACGGCACCTGGCTGTACAGGATGGTCAGGAAGGACAGTGCGTCGTCGAGGGTCGCCGGCGGCTCGAGTTCGAGGTAGGCCACCCCCTGGCGCATCGCCAGCGCGTAGTCGGGGAGCACGTAGCGAGGCGTGAACGGACGGTTCCCCTCGAACATGTCGCAGATCACCCTGGCCCGGAGGGCCTCCGCGCAGAGCGGCGACAACGCGGGGTAGGGCAGTGCGTTGTCAGCCAGCGTTGCGAGCCGGCGGAGCTTCTGGTCATAGCCGAGGGCACGGCTCGTCACGAGCTGCTCCGCCTCGGCGCGGAACGCGTCCATTGTCACCGGCACAGTCTACGACGCTGCGTAGGAGAGCGTCGTCGACGGGCGCGCCCGACTCTCGGCGATGTCGCTGGCCGGCTGTGGTTTCGGTTCGGTAACGGTTCGTCACGCCGGCGCCGAAGCGGTCGGGAGCACCTGCCCGCGAGGTCTAGAGTCGCGTCGGTGGGCGCAGCATCCCGCGCCCGACTTTCCAACAAGGAGACACCGTGCGACAGGTGATGAAGATCGTCATCGCGGCGACAACCGCCGCCCTCACCCTCACAGCGTGTGCCAGTGGCACAACCACCCCCGCTGCCACCACTGCCACCTCCGCTGCCAGCTCTGCGGCCCCGGCCATCAAGGTCGGCATGGCCTACGACGTCGGCGGCCGCGGCGACCAGTCGTTCAACGACTCCGCCGCCGCCGGCCTGGACAAGGCCAAGGCAGAGTTCGGCGTCGAGGCCCAGGAGTCCGCCGCGACCAACGGCGAGGCCGAGTCGGCCCGCGAGGAGCGGCTGAACCAGCTGATCGACGCCGGCTACACCAACATCGTCGCGGTCGGCTTCGCCTACGCCACCTCGGTCCAGAAGGTCGCCGGCGAGAACCCGGACGTGAAGTTCGCGATCGTCGACGACCAGTCGATCACCGCCGACAACGTGATGAACCTCACCTTCGCGGCCAACCAGGGCTCGTTCCTCGTCGGTGCGGCCGCGGCGCTCACCACCAAGACCAAGAACGTCGGCTTCGTCGGCGGTGTCGAGACCGACCTGATCAAGAGTTTCGAGGCCGGCTTCGACGCGGGCGTGAAGGCCGTCGACCCGAGCATCACCATCCAGAGCAAGTACCTCACCCAGCCGCCGGACTTCTCGGGCTTCTCGTCGGTCGACAAGGGCAAGGCTGCCGCTGAGGGCATGTACCAGAAGGGTGCTGACGTCGTCTACCACGCGGCCGGCGGTTCCGGCGGCGGCGTGTTCACCGCGGCCAAGGCGGCCGGCAAGTGGGCGATCGGCGTCGACTCCGACCAGGCCCTCACCGCAGCGGAGGACGTCCGCGACGTCGTCCTCACCTCGATGATCAAGCGCGTCGACACCGGCGTGTACTACTTCATCAAGTCGATCCACGACGGCACCTTCGCGGGCGGCACCCAGGTGTTCGACCTGAAGACCGACGGCGTCGGCTACTCCACCACCGGTGACCACCTGTCCTCCGACACGATCGCCAAGCTGGAGGAGTACAAGAAGCAGATCATCGACGGGACGATCACCGTTCCCGACAAGTGATCGCCGGTTCCCGCTGACCAGATGATGCCGGTCCGGGCCACACCGAGGGGTGTGGCCCGGACCGTCTCTTCTCCCACTAGAGTGCGTCCGTTCGGGTCTTCGACGAGGAGAGCGTGCCCATGACAACAGCTGCCGAGCCGGCTGCACCGGCGAGCGGGGCGGACGGAGTTCCGCTGGCGGTCGAACTGCAGGGGATCACCAAGCGGTTTCCCGGCGTGGTCGCCAACTCCGACATCTCGCTGAGGGTGCGCAAGGGCAGCATCCACGCGATCGTCGGAGAGAACGGCGCGGGCAAGTCCACCCTGATGAAGATCCTCTACGGGGTGCAGGCCCCTGACGAGGGCACCATCGCGGTCAACGGTGAGCGCGTCGAACTGAAGAGCCCGACCGACGCGATCCGGACCGGCATCGGAATGGTGTTCCAGCACTTCATGCTGGCCGACAACCTGACCGTGCTCGAGAACGTCGTCCTCGGCGCGGAGAAGCTGCACGGCATCGGCGACGCCGCCCGCGCGGAGATCCGGCGGATCTCGACCGAGTACGGAATGCACGTCCCTCCGGACGCGCTCGTCGCCGACCTCGGCGTCGGTGACCGGCAGCGCATCGAGATCCTGAAGGTCCTCTACCGCGGCGCCCGCATCCTGATCCTGGACGAGCCGACCGCGGTGCTGGTGCCGCAGGAGGTCACCGAGCTGTTCGGCCACCTGCGCGAGCTGAAGTCCGAGGGGCTCACCGTCATCTTCATCTCCCACAAGCTCGACGAGGTCCTCGACGTGGCCGACGACATCACGGTGATCCGGCGCGGCACCACGGTGGCCGAGGTGGACCCGGCGACCGTCAGCGCCCGCCAGCTCGCCGAGCTGATGGTCGGCTCCGAGCTGCCCTCCCCGCAGACCGAGGAGTCGACGGTCACCGACCGGGTCATGCTCGCCCTGGAGGGGGTGGAGCTCGCCGGCGCCGGCCAGGCGAAGACGCTGGACGGGATCGACCTGACCATCCACGCGGGCGAGATCCTCGGCATCGCCGGGGTCGAGGGCAACGGCCAGGCCGAACTCGTCGAGGTCGTGATGGGCATGCGCCGGCCCGACACCGGCAGGGTGCTGCTGGAGGGCGAGGACATCACCACCGCCAGCGTCCGCGAGATCCGTGAGGCCGGGGTGGGCTACATCCCGGAGGACCGGCACCGGCACGGCCTGCTGCTGGACGCCCCGCTGTGGGAGAACACGATCCTCGGCCACCAGACCCAGCCGCCGAACGTCCGGGGTCCGCTGATCGACGCCGCGGCCGCCCGCGCGAACACGCAGCGGATCGTCGACGCCTTCGACGTCCGCACGCCCTCGATCCAGGTCAGTGCCGGCTCGCTGTCCGGTGGCAACCAGCAGAAACTGATCATCGGCCGCGAGATGAGCCAGTCGCCGCGGGTGCTCGTCGCCGCCCACCCCACCCGTGGTGTGGACGTGGGCGCCCAGTCGGCGATCTGGGACCTGATCAAGGCCGCGCGGCGGGAGGGCATGGCCGTGCTGCTGGTCTCGGCCGACCTGGAGGAGCTCGTCGGGCTCTCCGACACCCTCAAGGTGATCCTGCGCGGGCGACTCGTCGCCGACTTCGACCCCGACGTGGTCACCCGTGAGCAACTCGGCGCCGCCATGACCGGTGCGGACAGGGAGGACGGACGATGAAGATGGACGTCCGCAGGATCGGGCTCGGCCTGGCCGCTCCCGTGCTCGCGATCGTCGTCGCGCTGTTGCTGACGACGCTGATCCTGCTGCTCGCCGGAGACCCGGTGCTGGCGGTCTGGCAGGTGCTGTTCAAGGCGCCACTGCCACGCCAGGTCGTGGCGATCATCAACGAGGCCACCGTGCTGTACCTCTCGGCGGTGGCGGTCGCCATCGGCTTCAAGATGAACCTGTTCAACATCGGCGTCGACGGGCAGTACCGGGTGGCGTCGTTCGTCGCCGCGGTGTTCGCGGGCGCCCACTTCCTGCCCGGCTGGCTGAACATCATCGTCTCCCTCATCGTGGCCATGGCCAGCGGCGCCCTGTGGTCGCTGATCGCCGGCCTGCTGAAGGTGACCCGCGGGGTGTCGGAGGTGATCAGCACGATCATGCTGAACTACATCGCCACCTACCTGGTCGCGTACTTCCTGCGAATGGCCGCGGTGAAGGTGGAGGGCTCGAACGCCACCAGCACGCAGATCCTCGCCGAGGACTCGCGCGTCCCCGGGATCAGCTTGGAGTGGCTGTTCGGCACGCCGCGGCAGATCTACGGGTTGATCGTGCTGGCGATCCTGATCGGGGTCGCGTACTGGTTCCTGCTGGCGCGAACCCGGTTCGGCTTCGACCTGCGGGCGACCGGCGCGTCCGAGTCGGCAGCGGTGGCCAGCGGCGTGAACGTGAAGAAGATGGTGATCACGGCGATGGTGCTCTCCGGCGCGGCCGCCGGCCTGGTCGGGATGCCGCTGCTGTTCGGCCAGGACTACGCCTACGGCGACACCGTGCAGGCCGGGCTCGGTTTCGCGGGCATGTCGGTGGCCCTGCTGGGACGCAACCATCCGGTCGGCATGGCCTTCGCCGCCGTCCTGTGGGGCTACCTCGACCAGCTGAGCAACGGCCTCCAGATCAGCGCCGGTGTCTCCGACCGGCTCGTGCAGATCATCCAGGGCATCATCGTGCTGTCGGTCGTGATCGCCTACGAGCTCGTCCGGCGCGCCAGCCAGCGGATGGAGCAACGTCGGGTGGCCCGCGAGCTGGCGGCCCAGGGCCGTCCGGAGGCAGAGGCGGTGGCGGCATGAGAGCACCGCTCGGAGTTCCGCTCCTCCGCCGCGCTCACCAGCACAACTCCGAGGGGACCCCGCGATGAGCTCCACAGCCCCCGTCCTCTCCCCGACCCTCCCGACCGCGACCGCGCGGCGTCCGTGGTGGTACTGGCCGGCGATCGTGGTCGGCTCCGTCGTCGTCATCTCGACCGTCCGCGTCCTCACCGGCGCGAACGACATCGACTCCTCCGGGGCGCTCACCGCGGCGATCGGGTTGGCGATGCCGCTCGCCCTGGCCGGCCTGGGTGGCCTGTGGAGCGAGCGGGCGGGCGTCACGAACATCGGCCTGGAAGGCATGATGATCGTCGGCACCTGGGGCGCGGCCTTCTTCGGCTTCCACTACGGTCCGTGGGCGGGCATCCTCGGGGCGGTGTTCATGGGCGTCGTCTTCGGCGCGATCCATGCCCTGGCCACCGTGATCTTCGGCGTCGACCACATCGTCTCCGGCGTGGCGATCAACCTGCTCGGCGCGGGCACCGGCTCCTACCTGGCCGTGCGGACCTTCTCCGGCCTGCCCGGCGGCGGGCCCACCCAGTCGCCCCCGCTGGACCAGCTGCCGTTCCTGTCCGTGCCCGGGCTGGGCGACGCGCTGCTGCAGCTCGAACAGTCGCGGACCTGGCTGGTGGCGGACCTGGCCGGGATCCTCCGCGCGGTGACCACCAACGTGAACGCCCTGACCATCATCGGCGTGGCCCTGCTGGTGTTCACCGGGTGGTTCCTGTGGCGGACGGCGATCGGGCTGCGACTGCGCTCCTGCGGCGAGGCGCCGTACGCGGCGGAGACCCTCGGCGTGAACGTCCTGCGCTACAAGTTCGTCGCCGTGCTGGTCTCCGGCGGCCTGGCCGGCCTGGCCGGCGGCTTCCTCGTCCTCGTCGCGTCCAACCTGTACCGGGAGGGGCAGACCGGCGGTCGTGGCTACATCGGCCTCGCCGCGATGATCTTCGGCAACTGGCGCCCCGGCGGGCTGGCGGCCGGCGCGATGCTGTTCGGCTACGCGGACGCGATCCAGCTGCGCGGCGGTGGGGACGTGATCCACGCCTACCTGCTGCCGATCGGCTTGCTGCTGCTCGGCTGGGGGATCTGGGCGCTGGTCCGGCGCGCCGAGGGCAAGTCCCTCTCGGGCGGCCTGTGGCGGATCGGGATGTCGCTGCTCGTGCTGGCCTGGTACGCGTTCACGACCGAGGTGCCTTCGGAGTTCACCAACATGACCCCCTACATCGCCACCCTGCTGGTGCTCGCCTTCTCCGCACAGCGACTGCGGATGCCGAAGGCGGACGGGCAGGTCTACCGGAAGGGTGAGGCCGATTAGCGGCGTCGACTGGGAGCCGCTGCGGGCCAGGGCCCGTGAGCTGAGCGGCAGAGCGTACGCGCCGTACTCCCGCTTCCCGGTGGGAGCCGCGGCGCTCGTCGACGACGGACGGGTCGTCGCCGGCTGCAATGTGGAGAACGCGGGCTACGGGGTGGCCCTGTGCGCGGAGTGCGGGCTGGTCTCCGAGCTCGTCGCCGGTGGCGGCGGCCGGCTGGTGGCCGTGACCTGCTGCAATGCGATCGGGGAACGGCTGATGCCCTGCGGGCGGTGCCGCCAGCTGCTCTGGGAGCACGGGGGCCCCGGCCTGCTGGTCGACACCCCGCTCGGTGTGCTTCCGATGAGCGAGGTGCTGCCCCAGGCGTTCGGTGCGGCCGATATCGACCACATCACCCGCGGCGCCGCGGGCGTCGCCGGCAGGGAGGATTCGTAGTGGGAGTTCCGATCGAGGTCTGCCGGGCGCTGCCGAAGGTGGCGCTGCACGACCATCTGGACGGCGGGCTGCGTCCCTCGACGATCGTCGAGGAGGCCGCGGCGGTCGGCCACGTCCTGCCGACGACCGACCCGGCCGCACTGGGCGACTGGTTCTACGCCGCGGCCGACTCCGGCTCGCTGGTGCGCTACCTGGAGACCTTCGACCACACGATCGCCGTGATGCAGACCGCCGCTGCGCTGCGCAGGGTCGCGCGGGAGTTCGTCGAGGACCAGGCCGCCGACGGGGTGATCTACGCGGAGGCGCGCTGGGCGCCCGAGCAGCACCTCGCGTCCGGCCTGACGCTGCGCGAGGCGGTCGAAGCGGTCAGGGACGGCCTGGCGGAGGGCATGGTGGCCGAGGCGCAGGCGGGGCGCCCGATCGTGGCCAGGCAGATCCTCACCGCGATGCGGCACGGCACGCCGACCACCACGATCGCGGAGTTGGCGTTGGAGTACCGGCACGACTCGGTGTGCGGCTACGACATCGCCGGTGCGGAGGACGGGTACCCGCCGAGCCGGTTCGGCGACTCGTTCGCCCTGCTGCGGCGCAACAACTTCGAGTTCACGATCCACGCCGGCGAGGCGTTCGGCCTGCCGTCGATCTGGGAGGCCGTGCAGCTGTGCGGCGCCTCCCGTCTGGGCCACGGCGTCCGGCTGATCGGGGACATCGGCCCCGACGGCGCGCTGGGTGAACTCGCGACCTACATCAGGGACCGGCGGATCGCGCTGGAGCTGTGCCCGTCGTCGAACCTCCAGACCGGCATCTGTTCGCGGATCGCCGACCACCCGTTCGGGAGGCTCGCGCGGCTCGGTTTCCGGGTCATCGTGAACTGCGACAACCGGCTGATGAGCCGCACCACGATGAGTCGGGAGTTCGCGCTGCTCAGCGACGCCTTCGGCTACGACCTCGACGACCTGCGGCGGTTCAGCGTCAACGCGGCCAAGAGCGCGTTCGTGCACCTGCCGGAGCGGGTGGCCCTGATCGAGCGGATCGACGCCGGCGTCGCCGCGCTGGGCTGAGCCGGGTCAGGGGGCGGGGACGAGGTCCCCGGCCAGTCGGGTTCCCCAGGCACGCGCTCTGTCGAGTTCGCCGTCACCGAGCCGGGGCGGCTCGCCGGCCACGACGAAGCGTTCGCCCACGCTCGCCACGGTGGTTCTCCGCAGGAGTTGCGCGGCGTGCCTGGCCGCCGAACCGGAGAACCGGGACTCGACGTGGGTGTCGAAGGCGAGCACGGTCACGTTCGCGCCGAACCGCGCCGTCGTGATCCATTCCGCGACCCCCGCCGCGGCCACGGCGGCGCCCCGCTGGGCCGCCTGGCGCCTGGTCGGGGTGCTGGGGAGGCGCATGTTGTGGGTGGGCGCGCCGACCAGGACCAGCCGGATCCCCGGATCGACCCGCGCGGGGGCGTCGGCCGCGCCGGCCACGGTGACCTCCACGCCACCGGCCCTGAGCCCGTCGGCCACCGCTGAGGCGACCGCAGCCGTGTTTCCCCAGTACGACTCCACGACGACCAGTGCGGAGGCCTGCGCGGTCACGATGCGGCCCCCCAGGCGGCACCGACGGCCAGCAGGACCGTGTAGCCGGTCGTGAGCAGCAGGCCGGCGGCGAGCACGCAGAGCAGGGTGGCCCAGATCGCGGTGGAGCGGCTGCCGCCCACCCCCGGCCGCAGCGGCCGCCAGACCGCGAAGGGCGCCAAGATCGCGGCGGCGGCGGCGAGGGTGGTCGCCGCATCGCTGAACTTGGCGTGCCGGTAGGCGGCGGTGACGTCGACCTCCGCGGGATCGAGACCCTCGAGGAGGGCGCGGCCGGCGGAGGCGGTGACGACGAACAGGACGCCGGTCAGCACGCTGACGACCACGACGGGCCAGCGCAGGCCCGCCCGCGCCGTAGGCAGGAGGGCGTACCCGGCGATCATCGCGGCGCTGACGGGCCCCACCAGTGCGGCGAGGTGGGCGAGAACGACATGGACGGGCATTTCTCTCCTTCGGCGCGACACATGAGACATGATGTCTCATGTGAGATGCTATGTCTCATGGTGTCGACAGGTCAACCCTCGCCGAGGGAGCGCGTGATCGCGGCGGCGCTCGCGCAGGTCACGGCCGGCGGGCTCGCGGTCAGCCTCGACCACATCTCGCTGGAGGAGGTGATCACGGCCTCGGGGGTGTCCCGCGCCACGGCCTACCGGGTCTGGTCGAACAAGCAGGAGTTCCTCGCCGACGTCATGGTGGCGGCGGTACGGGCCACCACCCTCGAGGTCGACTCCCCCCGGGAGGTCGAGCACGTTCTCGAGCTCGTCGAGGGCAACCCCGACCTGGCGACCGATCCGGCGTTGAGGCGCCATGTCGTCGTCGACGGGCTGCGGGTCAGCGTTCAGGCCGACCTCGAGCGGATGGTCACCTCGACCCGGTGGGCCACCTACCTCGCGCTCAGCGCGACCGCCCGCGGCCTCCCGGACGGCGGGCTCCGCACGGAGGTGACCAGTGCGCTCGCGCAGGCCGAGCGGCAGTTCTCCGCGCACAGGGTGAGCGTCTACGCCCGGCTGCCGCGGCTGCTCGGCTATCGGCTGGTGCCTCCGCTGGACGCAGCGAACGGGTTCGAGGTGATGGCGGAGGCGGCCGGCGCGCTGATGACAGGGTTCGTGGTGAAGATCGCGTCTCGCCCCGCGTTGCTGGAGGACACCTTCGCGCTCGCTGCTTTCGGGGCCGGAGAACTCGAATGGACGATGCCCGGCTTCGCCCTGACCGGAATGCTGCTGTCCTACCTCGAGCCGGATCCCGAGATCGCATGGGACGAAGCGCAGGTCGCGCGCTTCCGTGCCACGTTGGCGGAGATCACCGGCATCCTGGACCGGGCGTGGGCAGCGTCCGGCGCCCGGGACGGTGCTCAGTAGGTGGTCAGCCCGCGGTCGCGGAAGATCGACCGGGTCGACTCCACGAGCTCGGCGGGAGGAGGCTGCGTCCCGGCCAGCGCGTAGTCCAGTCCGAGTCGCGTCCACTTGTCGCGTCCCAGCTGGTGGAACGGCAGCACCTCGACCCGGGACACCGTCGGCAGGGACGCCGCGTAGTCGGCGACCGGAGCGATCGTGGCCGGATTGTCGGTGAGGCCGGGGACCAGCACGTACCGGATCCAGATCTCGATGCCCAGGCCGGCGAGTCGACGGCCGAACCTCAGGGTCGGCTCGAGTGCACGGCCGGTGACCCGACGGTAGGTGGTCTCGTCGCCCGCCTTCACGTCCAGCAGGACGAGGTCGACGTCGGCGAGCAGCGCGTCGTCGGCATTGCCGCCCAGGAAGCCGGAGGTGTCGATGGCGGTGTGCACGCCCAGCTCCTTCGCGCCGCGCAGCACCCGGCGCGCGAAGGCCGGCTGGGCGAGGATCTCCCCGCCGGACAGGGTGATGCCGCCGCCGGTCGCGGCGAACACCCGGCGATAGCGCCGGATCTTCTTCAGCAGGTCGTCGGCGTACACCGGTGCGCCGTTGCGGGCGGCCATCGTGTCGGGGTTGTGGCAGTACAGGCAGCGCAGGGGGCATCCCGCGACGAAGGTCGTCATGCGCGTCCCGGGCCCGTCGACGGCGGTCACCAGTTCCCAGGAGTGGACGGTGCCGATCTCCCCTGTACGCAGCCCGAGCAGCAGCTCCGGCCGGCTCAGCCCCACCGCGGTCCGCAGCCCGCCGAGGGGCCCCGCCGCCGCCCCGCCCGCCCCCTTCGCCAAGGTGTCAGAAGCTGCGCCGCCGGTGGCCGGCAGGGATTCTGACACGTCGGCGGAGGGAGTGGGGGTGGTCACTCAGAGAGCCTCGTGGAAGGTGCGGGACAGCACGTCGAGCTGCTGCTCGCGGGTGAGCTTGGTGAAGTTCACCGCGTAGCCGGAGACCCGGATGGTGAGCTGAGGGTAGTTGTCGGGGTGCTCCATCGCGTCGAGGAGCGTCTCCCGGTTCAGCACGTTGATGTTGGCGTGGTAGAGGCCCTCGCCCATGCCCGCGTCCAGGATGCCGACGAGGTTGGCGACCCGCTCCTGCTCCGTCCGGCCCAGCGCGGACGGGGTGATCGTGTTGGTCAGCGAGATGCCGTCCAGCGCGTCGTCGTAGGACAGCTTGCCGACGCTCATCATGGACGCCAGCATCCCGTGCGTGTCGGCGCCGTTCTCGGGGTTGGCGCCCGGCGCGAAGGGCGTTCCGGCGGCGTGGCCGCACGGGAAGGAGCCGGTGAACTTGCCGTAGACGACGTTCGAGGTGATGGTCAGCACCGACTGGGTGGGGACGGCGTCGCGGTACAGCCTGATCGCACGGATCTTGTCCATCACGGTCTTCACCACGAGTTGGGCGATGGCGTCGGCCCGGTCGTCGTCGTTGCCGTAGCGGGGGAAGTCGCCCTCGGTGATGTAGTCGACGACCAGCCCGGTCTCGTCGCGGACGGGCGTCACGGTCGCGTACTTGATGGCGGCCAGCGAGTCGGCGACGATCGACAGCCCGGCGATGCCGCAGCCCATCGTCCGGACGATCTCGTCGTCGTGCAACGCCATCTCCATCGCCTCGTAGGCGTACTTGTCGTGGCTGTAGTGGATGATGTTCAGCGCCTCGACGTAGGTCTCCACGGCGTGGGTCAGCATGGTGTCGTAGGCCGCCCAGACCGTGTCGAAGTCGAGCGGCGCGTCACCGGTGATCGCCTCGTGGTCGGGCACGATCAGCTTTCCGGTGCGCTCGTCCCTGCCGCCGTTGATGGCGTACAGGAAGGCCTTGGCCGCGTTGAGGCGGGCTCCGAAGAACTGCATCTGCTTGCCGATCGCCATCGGGGAGACACAGCAGGCGATCGCGGTGTCGTCGCCCCAGTGCGAGCGGATGTCGGCGTCCGACTCGTACTGGATCGCCGAGGTCTCGATCGAGATCAGCGAGCAGAAGTCCTTGTAGCCCGACGGCAGCGCGGCGTCCCAGTATATGGTGATGTTCGGCTCGGGTGCGGGGCCGAGGTTGCGCAGGGTCTGGAGCAGCCGGAACGAGGTCCTGGTGACCAGGGTTCGGCCGTCGTCGGCGAACCCGCCGTCGGACCAGGTCGCCCAGTACGGGTCGCCGGAGAAGATCTGGTCGTAGTCGATCGTGCGCAGGAACCGCACGATCCGCAGCTTGGTGACCAGGGCGTCGATCACCTCCTGGACGCCTTCCTCGTCGATCAGCCCGGACGCGAGGTCACGCTCGGCGTAGATGTCGAAGAAGCCGCTCAGCCGGCCGATGCTCATCGCGGCGCCGTCCTGGCTCTTCACCGATGCCAGGTAGGCGAAGTAGGTCCACTGCACGGCCTCGACGTAGCTGTTCGCCGGCCGGCCGAGGTCGAAGCCGTAGCTCTCGCCGAGGTTCTTCAGCTTCTTCAGCGCCTTGACCTGCTCGGCGTGCTCCTCGCGGTAGCGAGCCCAGTTCTCGCTGAAGGGCTGGTCGACCACCGAGTCCATGTCGGCGAGCTTGGCCTCGATCAACCGGTCGGTGCCGTACAGGGCGACCCGACGGTAATCGCCGATGATCCGGCCGCGGCCGTAGGCGTCCGGCAGCCCGGTGAGCAGGTGCGAACTGCGGGCGGCGCGGATCCGCGGGGTGTAGATGTCGAAGACGGCCTCGTTGTGGGTCTTGCGGTACTTGGTGAAGATGTCCTTGACCCGCTGGTCGGGGGTGAGGCCGGCCTCGGTGATCGCGGTCTCGACCATCCGCCAGCCGCCGGCCGGCATCATCGGCCGCTTCAGCGGCACGTCGGTCTGGAGCCCGACGATCACGTTGTCGTCATCGCAGATGTAGCCGGCCGCGAACGCGTCCACGTCGGCGGGGATGTGGGTCTCCACGTCGTAGACCCGCTGCGCCCGCTCGACGGACAGGAAGTCGCGCTGGAGCGTCTCCCACACCGACAGCGTCTTCGCCGTCGGCCCCGCCAGGAACGAGGAATCGCCGGTGTAGGGGGTGAAGTTCGCGAGGATGAAATCGCGGACGTCGATCGTGCCGGTCCACGGGCCGGGGGTGAAGCCCTCCCAGGCGTCATCCCGGTAGAGCGCTGTGGGGGCCTCGACCTCTGCGGTCATGTCTCTCCTTGCGTGCGGGCAGCGCGGATCGCGCGCTGCGACTTTGCGGGGTTGTGCACGCCGCGGGAACGGGCTGAGTAGGCCGGACGCGGTGGGCGGGCCCTGCCCGCCGGGGAAGAGTCTACAGGAAATTGCTTAATGGTCTGACCAATAAGGGCCCAAAACTGAGGCAAGCCTTACCTGGCCTCACGAGGCGTGACGGCGGCCCCGTCTCGGGGCGGAGCGGGGCAGGAAGCGCGCCTACTTGACCACGGCCCGCGCGACCTTCCAGGTGTTGCAGGCCCCGATCGAGGTCGCGGCCAGCCCGCGGCGTCCCCAGTAGCGCTCCGCTTTCACCGACCCATGACCGGACGCGTCGCTGGCGTAGCCGAACTGGTACTCCGAGTCCGCGCGGTCGGAAGCGCTGAAGCCGAGGCGGGAATGGGTGAGTTGGTAGTGGGCCATGCAGTGCGCCTGGAGCTCGATCCGGCGGCTGGTCAGCATGTCCCCCTCGCCGGTCACCCAACTGGAGTCGAAGATGCCGGCGAGCTGCTGCACGTGGTGGGCGTACTCGTGCATGACGAACTCCGCGACCGCCAGCCGGTAGTAGCGACCCTGCTGGTAGGAGGCGGTCGAGAAGTACAGGGTGCGATCGCTCGAGCAGTACGAGGCGGGGAAGGCCGAGTCGAGGCGCCCGCACGGAGACGAGGTCGACGACCCGTAGAACTTCACCTTCGGCTTCGAGAACGCCACCGGCGTGGAGGCGAGGGCCGAGCGCCAGGCGGCGTTCTCGCACGAGGTGAGTGCCTTCACCTGCGCACGGAATCGGGCCGGGCTGGTGGGGATCCGCTGGGACGGGCAGTCCGCCGGCACCTTCAGCGCGTAGACGGGGTTCTTCTTCAGGACCATCTCGGGGTCGCTGGGCATGCTCGCCGTGGAGCGCGGGGACGGTGTGCCGGCACTCGGGGAAGGGCTGGCCGTGGGGGAATGCCGGGACGAGGGCCCGACGGCCTGCAGGCCGGTCAGCGACGGCACCACCACGGCTCCCACCAGGCCCACCAGCACCACCGCGACGACGCCGAGGGCCGCGACCAGCCAGCCGCGTCCCCCGCGACGCCGCGGGGCCGCGGGGCGGTCGGCGAG
>NZ_JASGES010000070.1:0-3673 GCF_047606205.1 Propionicimonas sp.
CCACTGCGGGGCGCGGCGCGAACCCTGGCGGGCGCGGCCGGTGCCCTTCTGCCGCCACGGCTTGGCGCCACCGCCGGAGACCTCGCCCCGGGTCTTGGTGGCGTGCGTGCCCTGGCGGGCCGCGGCCTGCTGGGCCACCACGACCTGGTGGATCAGCGGCACGTTGGTCTGGACGTCGAACAGCTCGCCCGGCAGGTCGGCCGTGGTCGAGGAGGTGCCGAGCACGTTCACGGTGCGGGTCTCGCTCATGCCTGAGCTCCCTTCTTGGCCGCCGTGCGCAGCACGACGAGGGCGCCCTTGGGGCCGGGCACGGAGCCCTTGACCAGGATCAGCCCGCGCTCCGCGTCGACGGCGTGGATGGTCAGGTTCTGCACGGTCACCTTCTCGACACCCATCCGGCCGGCCATCCGGGTGCCCTTGAAGACGTGGCCGGGGGTGGCGCAGGCGCCGATGGAGCCCGGCGAACGGTGCTTGCGGTGCACGCCGTGGGTGGCGCGCAGGCCGCCGAAGCCGTGGCGCTTCATGACGCCCGCGGTGCCCTTGCCCTTGGTCACACCGGTGACGTCGACGATCTCCGCCTGGGCGAAGGTGTCGGCGGTCAGTTCCTGGCCGAGGGTGTAGGTGCTGGCGTCGGCGGTGCGCAGCTCGACGAGGTGCTTGCGCGGGGTGACGCCGGCCTTGTCGAAGTGGCCGGCGGCCGGCTTGGTGACGCTCTTGGCCTTGACCGCACCGAAGCCCAGCTGGACGGCGGAGTAGCCGTCCACGTCGGGCGTGCGGACCTGGGTCACGACGCAGGGACCCGCCTGGATCACGGTCACCGGGACGACGCGGTTGTTCTCGTCCCAGACCTGGGTCATGCCGAGCTTGGTGCCCAGCAGGCCCTTCACGTTGGTTTCGCTCATCTCGTCTGACCTCACGGAAGCTTGATCTCGATGTCGACACCCGCCGGCAGGTCGAGCCGCATCAGCGAGTCGACGGTCTTCGGCGTGGGATCGAGGATGTCGATGAGCCGCTTGTGGGTACGCATCTCGAAGTGCTCGCGGCTGTCCTTGTACTTGTGCGGCGAACGGATCACGCAGAACACGTTCTTCTCGGTGGGCAGGGGCACGGGCCCCGCCACCTTGGCGCCGGTACGGGTCACGGTGTCGACGATCTTCTTCGCCGAGGAGTCAATGACCTCGTGGTCGTAGGCCCGGAGTCGGATCCGGATCTTCTGTCCCGCCACTGGTTCGTCCTTCTTCTCGTCTTCCTCCCCCGGTGCATCTTCCGGAGAAGCACGTCTCTCCGACCCCCGGGGTCGGGCGTGTCGAACCACGTCTGGGCCGCGCATGACCGATCTTTGATGGGTCGTGGTAGGGCCCGGCACGTCAGCGCCAGACTTGCCGGGGGGCCGCCAGAACTGGCGTCCCCGTCGGAGCAACCTGTCGATTCTTTCATGCTGGGCGCTGCGATGCCAAATCTCACAGCTTTGGCAGAGTTGCCCGGGTGACCTCACCCTCGACGCCGTCGTCCCGCACCGTCAAGCCTGGCCGGACCGGGCTGGGCGTCGGCCTCGGTCTGGCCGCCTCGCTGGCCTTCGCGACGTCGGGCACCTTCGCCCGTCCGCTGATGGACGCCGGCTGGACGCCGGGCGCCGCGGTGTTCTGGCGGGTCGCCGCTGCGGCGCTCCTGCTGCTGCCGGTCGGGCTGTGGGTGATGCGGGGACGCCTGCGCGTGGTGGTCGCAGAGTGGCGCACCGTGGTCTGCTTCGGAGCGCTCGCCGTGGCCGTGGCCCAGCTGATGTACTTCGCCGCCGTCTCCCGGGTGAGCGTCGGCGTGGCCCTGCTGCTGGAGTACCTGGCGCCGGTGGCGCTGGTCCTGCTCGCCTGGCTGCGGACGCGGCGCGCGCCGTCCCGACTGGTGCTGGCGGGCACGGCGACCAGCCTGGTCGGGCTCTTCTGCGTGCTCGATCTCACCGGGGCACGGCTCGACCCGCTCGGTGTGCTGTTCGGCCTGTGCGCGATGGTCGGCGCGGCCGCCTACTTCGTGTTGGGCGCGCGTGGGTCGCGGCTGCACCCCCTGGCGCTGCCCGCCTTCGGCCTGCCGGTCGGTGCGGTCGCGCTGGGCCTGGCCGTGCTGGTCGGGGCGCTGCCCTACTCCGCGCCGCTGGTGGACGTGCGACTGATGGGCGCGTCGGTGCCGTGGTGGGTTCCCCTGTCGGTGGTGGTGCTCGCGGCCACCGTGGTGGCGTACGCGCTCGGCGTGGCCGGCATCGCCATGATGGGAGAGCGGCTGTCGAGCTTCGTCAGCCTCTCGGAGGTGCTGTTCGCGGCGCTGATCGCCGCGACCGTGCTGGGCGAGATCCCCCGGGCCATACAGGTGCTCGGTGGCGGGCTGATCGTGGCCGGCGTGGTGCTGATCCGGGCGTCCACCGGCGCCGCGCCGGCCCGCCGGCCAGCCCTGCTCGAGGAGCTCGAGGCCGGGCAGGAGGGTTGAGCCCACGCTCCGCCCGGCGCCGCCACCGCGTACCCGCTGACCTCGCGCGCCGAAGTCGCGACATCCTGCGGACCTGCTTGTGCGCCGCGGCCCGGGCCGAGGACCGCTTCGGGAACGGGGTGCCCCGCGAGCCCGGGGTCCCGCGCTGGAGCGCCGTGCTCGCGGGCACCCGATTGTCGCCGGGCTCCGGGCGTGATGGGGTGGACTCGTGCACGACACCGTCAGCGCCGGGCCGGAGCCCGGGCCAAGCCCTCGGACGAGCCCGGCCGGCGACGTCGACTATGAGGCCGGCGGTGCCGGCTACGCGCACCGGCGACGACCGGACCCGCGCATCGCGACCCTGATCCGTGCCGGGCTCGGCGACGCCCGCACAGTGGTGAACGTCGGCGCCGGTGCCGGCTCCTACGAACCCGACGATCTCGACGTGGTGGCCGTCGAGCCGTCAGCCAGGATGCGGGCACAACGCCCGGCGGGCTCGGCGCCCGTCGTCGACGCGACGGCCGAGCGCCTGCCTTTTCCCGACGACGCGTTCGAGGCGGCGATGGCGACCGTGACCATCCACCAGTGGCGCGACCCGGCGGCGGGGCTTCGCGAACTCCGGCGGGTGAGCAGCGGACCGGTGGTCCTGCTGACCTTCGATCCCGACGCGGTACCGGGCTGGTGGCTGAACACCTATGTACCCGAGGTGTTCGCCGCAGAGGCCGCCCGCTACCCCGCGATCGACGCGATCCGCGCCGTCCTGGGCGGCTCGACGACCGTGACGCCGGTGCCGATCCCGCTGGACTGCACCGACGGCTTCACCGAGGCGTTCTACGGGCGCCCCGAGGCCTTCCTCGACCCGGCCGTACGGGCCGCGCAGTCAGCCTGGCACTTCGCCGATCCCGGCGCGGTCGCCGCCGGTCTCGACCGGCTGGCGGCCGACCTGGCATCCGGTGCCTGGGACGCGCGGCACGGCCGCTTGCGCACCCTGCCGGAGTTCGGCGGGGCCGTCCGCCTCGTGGTCGCACAGCCCTGAGACCGCCGAAGTCGTACGACTGCTGCCTCCCGTCCGGGTCCGGAACCGGCTCAGCCCTACCGTGGCCCCATGACCCGGACTCTGCCCCACCGCGCCGCCCTCGGCGCGGCCCTGTCCCTGCTGCTCGGCGCCGCCCCGGTGGTGGGCGGCCCCGCTCCCGCCGCAGCCGCCGCGACGACCTGC
>NZ_JASGES010000071.1:0-10546 GCF_047606205.1 Propionicimonas sp.
CTGATCGTGGCGGCCGTGGTGGCGCTGCTGGTCGCCGCCCGACGGATCGAGGCGGCTCCGGCCACCGGGCCGGTCGCGGCGCGGTCGACGGCGGGGTGGCGCACGGTCCTGCGCCGCTGGCTGGCGCTGGTGTGCGCGGTGTCGGCCGAGTTCGCCTTCGTCGTGTGGGGCGTGGCGCGCCTGACGGCGACGGGCCTGGACGCAAGTCTCTCGGCGGTGGTCGGTGCGTCGTTCCAGGTGGGCATGGCGGCGGGACGCCTGATCGGCCCACGCCTGATCGCGCGGTTCCCGATGGTGGTCGTGGGTGCGGCCCTCGCCGCGACCGGCGTGGTCGTGGTCGTGGCGGCAACGACGTGGCCACTGGTGGGGTTCGGCCAACTCCTGGCCGGCCTGGGGATCGCGACTCTCTACCCGATCACGCTGGCCAGGCTGATGGCGACGCCCGGGCTGCGGCCCGAACTGGGCACGTCGCTGGGCGCGCTCGCGTCCGGGACGGCGATCACGGTGGCGCCCACCGCGCTGGCGGGACTGGCCCTCGTGGTCGACCTCCGGCTGGCCTTCCTGGTGCCCCTGCCGATCCTGGGGCTGCTGTTGTGGCTGCACCGGGAGCCGCGTCCGACCGGCGCCTGAGGCGTTCCGGGCCCCGCCCGGCCTCGTTTTGCGGCGTGGTCGACGGCTGGGTTATGGTTGCTCTCGCACTCGCGCCGGAAACGGGGTGAGAAGCACTGCGGACGTGGCTCAGTTGGTAGAGCATCACCTTGCCAAGGTGAGGGTCGCGGGTTCGAATCCCGTCGTCCGCTCGGAGAAGGTCTCAATGATCGACGGACGAGACCGGCTCTTGCCGGTGGAGTGGCCGAGAGGCGAGGCAACGGACTGCAAATCCGTGTACACGGGTTCAAATCCCGTCTCCACCTCGGGCGGCTGGCGCAGCGGTAGCGCGCTTCCCTGACACGGAAGAGGTCACTGGTTCGATCCCAGTGTCGCCCACAGGCCCCGGACTAGGCATTTCAGAAACGAACAGCCTAGTACGGGGCCTTTTCGCGCCCTCCTTCGGGTGGGTGCATGAGTGCCGTAGTAGACCCATGTGAGACGAGGCGGTCTTACTCAGTACAAATCACGTGACGAGGGGTGACGCTCGGGCGGCGTCTTCTCGGTCTTGCTGGAAACGTACTGCCCAGAGCCCCGACACGCCGTCAGTCGACCATCTTGTCCATGCGTCCGGCGACCTGGTCGAGGGCCCCGTCCCAGTGCCCCGCGTAGATGTCCAGGGTGACCGCCGCGGACTTGTGCCCGAGCGATCGCTGCACATCCTTGGGGGTCGCCCCGGATGCGATCATCAGCGACGCGGCGGTGTGCCGCAGGTCGTGGACGTGCAGATCCGGCATGCCGATCTTCTCCGCGGCCGGCGTGAAGGTCCTGTGGCGCCAGTTCGCGACCCCGATCCGCTTGCCGCGAGGCGAGGTGAACAGCGGCTCACCCTTCTCCCGCGTCAGGTCGAGCATCTTCAGCACCGACGTCGGGACCGGGACGTCGCGCCGTGCCGTTTCTTGGACTTCCGGACCCGCAGCCGCCCGCGACCCGCGTCCACGTCGACGACGTTCAGGGCGCAGCACTCCCCGACCCGCAGGCCGGTCGTGGACAGCAGCCACACCATCGAGGACATCTTCGTCGCGGTCGCGAGCTTGCGCACCTCGGGCACCGCCAGGAACCGCGGATCCCTCCGGACGGCCGGCCGCAGCTTGATCTTCGCGCACGGGTTGGCGTCGACCAGGCACAGCGTGACCGCGATGTCCATCACCCCACGCAGGCAGCCCTCGTAGTCCTTGGCGGCAGCCTTCACCCCGGAACTGCTTCGCCGGGTGGCCCGGCACGCACCCGGTAGCGCATCCCGACGCCGTACCGCTTCGTCTTCTCGCCGGTGCGCGACGACACCCACAGGTCAGTGACCCCCATCGCTAGGCCTCCTTGGCGAGCTGGGAGATCCGCCCCTTCGACACTCCGAGGATGGCCGCGGAGTCGTTCACCGAGTAGCCGGCGCGGCGAAGCTGCCTGACGGCCTCCCTGGACCGCTTCGCCGCCGACACGGATGCTGCGGCTGCGGCGCTGGTCGCCTCGCGCGCCGCCGCGACCTCCTCGCCGAGGGGCCCGAGTTCAGGCACGATGACGATGCCCGATGCTTCAATACCTGCGGTCTCGAGGTAGTCGCGCACCTGCTGTTCGGCGTCGGCCAGAGTCGCGGACTGGGTGTGGTGGTCGGAGTCGATCTCCAGTTCCCAGCCGTGCTCCCAGCGGATGGCCCGCACGGTGATGCTCATGCCCTGCTCCTCTCGATGGCTTTGAGCGCGTCCCGGACAACCCCCGGGGAGACGACGCGAGCGGTGACGATGGTCACGGTCACCGACCCGTTGCGCCACACCTCGTGGTCGCCCTTGCCTTCGCGGCTGGTGAAGCCCGCTTCCCGCAGCAGGTTGGCGAGTTCGCGGTACTTCATCGGCTTCGTCATGACTCTAGTTTAGCCTGGCTAAACTGACAAGTCAGGGGGGCTAAACTCCGAGTCTGGAGGACCTGAACTCGCGCACCGCATCCCGGCGCCGACGTAGCTGCGCACACTCGACCGGACACTGCGCGATCACCTCCGGATCATCGAGGAGCCCGCGGGCCATCTGCGTGAGCCGAGGGGCACTGATCCCAGTCGTCACACGCAACGCAGGCCAGTCCTGGGACAGCGCGGCATCGAGCAGGATCTTCGCAGTCGGTGTGGTCATCGTGCTCCAATCGTCGATTCAGGTAGGCCCGCTCGGCGGGTGTAGGTAGTTCAGGCGGGTCACGAGGGTTGCCTCGTCCACCCAAACTCGTCAGCCGCCTCGGAGGCGCACCGGGCCCAAGCGAGCGCCTCGCCGAGGGGGTGGATCTCGATCAGCGCACGAGCGACGATCAGGTCCACAGTCAGCTCTTCGCGTGCCCGAAGCACGGGGTCAAGCGGTGCGATCTCGTGATGGGCATGGGTCAACTCATCGAGGATGGTGCACGTGGCTCGCGCGGGAACATACGCACAACATGCGCCTTCCCGATGACGTGATTCACCAGAAACCGGCCTGAACCGGAACCGGCCGGACACCCGCTGGGCAAGAATGCTGCCGGGCCCGGGGTGGACGGTCCCGGCCGGGCGGCGCGACCGTGGGGCATGGACCTCGCGGACTTCTACACGCTGATGTCGGTGACCTGTTTCACCCTGGTCGGGCTGTGGTGGACGGTGATCGAACGGCACTCCGAATGGAAGGTCGACCCCGGTCGACGGAAGCTGGCCGGCGGGGTGTACCTGTCGTTCCTGCTGCCCGGGCTGATGAGCACCTTCGCGCAGGTGGATGCCGGCAACCCGCTGGTCTGGCGCAGCAGCTTCGCCGTGGCCGCCGTCGTCGGGCTCCTCACCACCCTGCGGCTGGTCTCCGTCGACCGCAGCGGCACCAGGGGGCCGTTCCGGCGATTTCGCTGGATCGTCGCGGTCGTGTACCTGCTGATCCTGCTGATCGCGGTGGCGCCGCCGGTGGCGGGCGTGATCGGCGCGACCCCGCTGCAGGCGGCATCGGTCGCGCTGATCCTGCTGGTGGTGATGGGCCACGGCCTCACCTGGGAATTCATGATGGAGCCCGACCCGGCGTCCGGGGCTCCGGCCGGCCCTGCCTGACCCGCACGCGATCACTCCGGCCGCACCCGCTCGCGGGCACGGACCAGACGATGTCCGGGGCGAGCCCTGCACTCAGCTCTCGGCGAGGCGCTTCTGCTCAGCCGCGACGTCGAACTCGGCGGCCGGCCAGGCCAGGCCCATGCCGGCCAGGGTCTCCCGCAGCAGCTCGGCCACCGCCCAGTTGCGGTACCACTTCCGGTCCGAGGGGATCACGTACCACGGCGCCGCCTCGGTGTTGCACTTCTCCAGTGCGGCGGCGTACGCCTCCATGTACGCCGGCCACTTCTTGCGCGCGTCCACGTCCCCCGGGTTGTACTTCCAGTACTTGGTCGGGTTGGCCAGCCGTTCGGCGAGCCGCGCCTTCTGCTCCTCGAACGACACATTCAGCATGCACTTGACCAGCCGGGTGCCGCCGGCGACGAGTTCGGCCTCGAACTCGTTGATCTCGTCGTAGCGCTTGCTCCAGACGTCCTCCGGTACGAGGCTGTCCACCCGCACGACGAGCACGTCCTCGTAGTGGGAGCGGTCGAAGATGCCGATCTTGCCCGCCCCCGGCAAGGCATTGCGGATCCGCCACAGGTAGTGGTGCCTGCGCTCCTCGGCGCTGGGCGCCTTGAACGAGGTCAGGTCCACACCCTGCGGATCGACCAGGCCGATCGCGTGCCGGATCACTCCCCCCTTGCCCGAGGTGTCCATGCCCTGCAGCACCACCAGCGCCCTCGGTGCCCTCTCCGGGACGCTGCGACCGGCCGCGAACAGCATCTCCTGCAGGTCGGAGAGTTCAGGGGCCAGTGCGGCGATCCACTCCGGCGCATCCGACTTGCCCTTGCCGGGATAGCCGGGCGTGGCCGACGGATCGAGGTCGGCCAGGTCGACCGCCCCGAGCGGCAACCGCAGGTGTTCGGACAACGGCACCGGGGCCGCGCTCTTCTTCGAACTCATGGCCACAGTCTGGACCGGGTCCGCCCGAAATGGTGCCAAGATGAGCGAATGTCTCTCCCGCTGCGCCCGCCGCTGACGCCGATGCTGGCCCGCTCGCAGGCGACCATCCCGCCGGGCATGGCCTACGAGCCGAAGTGGGACGGGTTCCGCTGCCTCGTCTTCCGCGAGAACGACGACGTCGCCCTGATCAGCCGCAACGGCCGGGACCTGTCGATGTACTTCCCTGAGGTGGTCCGGGCCGTCCAGGAGTCCACCCCGCCGCGCTGTGTTCTCGACGGAGAGCTCGTCGTGGTGAACGGCGACTGCCTGGACTTCGTCCGGCTGACCGAACGGATCCACCCCGCCCAGAAGCGGATCGACCTGCTCTCGGCGACCACGCCGGCATCCCTCGTGTTCTGGGACCTGCTCGCCCTCGACGACAGCGACCTGACCGGCCTTCCGTTCCTCCGGCGACGTGAACTCCTCGAGCGCGCGCTCGCCCACAGCGAGCCGCCGATCCACCTCACCCCGATCACGCAGGACATCGAGGTGGCCCGGGTGTGGTTCACGCGGTTCGAGGGCGCCGGGCTCGACGGGGTGGTCGCCAAGCCCCTCGAGGGGACCTACGAGCCTGGCAGACGCGCCATGGTGAAGATCAAGCACGCCAGGGAGGCCGACGTGGTCGTCGCCGGCTGGCGGGAGCACAAGAACTCCACGCCCGAACGGCCGCTGCTGGGCTCCCTCCAGCTCGGCCTGTACGACGAGAACGGCGTGCTGCACTTCGTGGGGGTGGCCGCGGCCTTCCCCGTGGCCCGCCGCGCCGAGCTGGCTGCCGAGTTCCAACCGGTCACGCTGCCGTCGGGACCCTCGGACCATCCGTGGAGCAGCGTCGGGATCGAGGGACGCCGGCCCGGCGCGGTCAGCCGGTGGAGCGCCGAGATCAGGCAGACCAACCTGATCTGGCCGATGCGGGTCGCCGAGGTCGGCTACGAGCACATGGAGGGCACCCGGTTCCGCCACACCGCGCAGTTCCGGCGTTGGCGACCCGACCGCGAGCCCGACTCCTGCAATTTCGCCCAACTCGAGGAAGTCGTGGGCTACGACCTCGCCGAGGTCCTGGCGGGCAACGCCTGAGCGCTGCTGGACCGTACGACGAGGCGAGGCGAGCGTTCACCCGGGAGGAGGGTGGGCGGAGCGCCAGGCCGGACAGGACGGTTCGCCATCCTCCCCGGAACGTCGAACGGCGGCGGGGACGCCTGGTCCCCGCCGCCGTTCGCACCACCGGTCGTTCGAGAGGGCCAGGCCTCTCTCACGCCCCAGCGGCTGGTCAGGCCAGCGCTTCGCCCTCGGCGGTCCTGGCGTGACGCAGGCCGAGGATGGCCAGCACGGCGAGCACCACGGCGCCGACGAAGGCGACCACCGCAGCGATCAGGGCCACGGTGGCCATGGTCCCGAAGGCGTAGGCGGTGAGCAGCATGCTGCGCAGGGTGTTGCCCATGAACAGGGTCTGGCGCAGCGCGCCGAGCTTCGCCAGCTCGTCCTGGTCGGCGTTGGTGTCCTTGCTCATCGCGGTGTACTCCCCGCTGACCTCTTCGTAGGTCTTGCCGCCGCTGGCCGCGTTCATGTGAGCCTGGATGTAGTGGTCGGCGAACGCCTTCGCCTGCGCTCCGTTGGTGAGCGGCTGGCCGGCGAACGGCGCCAGCGCGTCCTGGTCGGCCTGGGACAGCGAGGAGTAGGAGTCCGAGGTCGGCATCGTGATCTTCTGGGCGGACAGCTGGTCGGCCACCTGCGCGTTGACGAATGAGCTGGCGAAGACCAGCAGGCCACCGGCGATCAGCATCACGGCTGCCAGGGCGAGGCCCATCCAGGACACCAGCCTGTCGAGGGCGCTTCTCTTCATATCGAATCGTTCCAATCTTCGGTTGCGGAGGCTGGCGGTTCCGCGCAGTCCCCAAGGGTTGTGGTGCATGAAGCGGGGGTGGACGGCCTTGCGTCGCACGGGGGACCGGGAGCGTCCCGGGCAAGTGAGCCCTGGGTCCTCGGGATCCGTTCCGCAGCGGCTGGGGTCGATAGCTAGTGAACACTAACCTTGGCTAGGTAGCAAATCTGCGTATCCGGTAGCATCGTTCGCGGAGGTGCCATGGCCGAGAGCACACGTGACCGCATTCTCGACGCGGCCGTCGCCGTGCTTCTTCGCGACGGCTCCAAGGGCCTTACCACGAAGGCTATCGCGACGCAGGCCCAGCTCACCGAGCCCACGCTCTACATCTACTTCCGCAGCAAGGCCGCGCTGTGCATCGCCGTGGCGACCGAGCGAATTCCCCGTCAGGAGGACCTGGGCGCGCGGATCAGGGGGCTGGCCGGGACAGGCACCGTGCTCGGCAACCTCCGCAGCCAGGCTGCCGACGTGCTGCGCTACTTCCTCGCCGCGATGCCGCTGGAGATCGTGTTCTGGGCCGACCCGCGGCTGCGGGCGGCCCGCAAGGATGCCGCGCCGGTGCCGGATCTGCTCTCCCGGGCGGTTGGCGGCTACCTGAGGGAGGAGCAGCGTCTCGGCCGGGTCCGACCCGACTCCCCCGCCGAGGGAATCGGCAACGCCCTGGTCGGAGCCCTCTTCCATCGCGCCTTCATCGTCACGTTCGCCGAGACCACCCTCTCCTGCGAGGACGCGAACCCGTTCCTCGACGAGGTCACCGCCGTGGCGGCGTCCGTCCTGCAGCTGCAGCCGGCCTGATCACTCCCAGTTCGCCGCGTTCTTCTTGCTGGGCTGCACCCGGGGCGGCTCGCCCGGCATCTTCGGGTACTCCGGCGGGTAGGGCAGCTCGCCCTCCCCCTTCGCCGAGTCCCGGGCATACCACTCCAGCGCCGTCGTGAGGGAACCCGGCGGGGTGGCGTCCAGCACCGCCCACACGTCGCCGCGCTCGGCGAACCGGGCGGGCATGGTCACAACGGTGAAGTCCGACGGCTGCACCGACGGCAGCTCGTCCCAGTCGAGGGGGGCCGACACCAGCCCCCGCGGGGTGGGTCGGATCGAGTACGCGGAGGTCATCAGACGGTCCCTGGCCATCTGGTTGAAGTCGACGAAGACGCGCTCGCCGCGCTCTTCCTTCCACCAGTTCACGGTCACGGCGGACGGCAGCCGCCGGGCCAGCTCGCGTCCGACCGCGATCGCCGCGTGCCGCGCGTCGATGAAGTCCGAGCCTTCGATCGGGGCGAAGACGTGCACGCCGCGCCCGCCGCTGGTCTTGCAGAATCCCGCCAGTCCGGCGTCGGCCAGTACCCGCCGCAGTTCCAGGGCCGCACGCACGGTCGTTGCGAAGTCGACGCCGGGCTGGGGGTCGAGATCGATCCGCAACTGGTCGACCGCGTCGGTGTCGGCCGCCCGGACCGGCCACGGATGAAACCGGACCGTGCCCAGGTTCACCATCCACAGCACGCTGGCCAGGTCGTGCGGGGCGACCTCCACCGCCGTCCTGCCCGAAGGGAACCGGACCTCGGCGGTCTGCACCCACTCGGGGGTGTTGGCCGGAGCCCGCTTCTGGTAGAACGCCTCTCCCCTGCCGTCGGCCCGCGTGGCGACCACCACGTCCTCGCGGACCCCGCCCGGCCACCGTTCCATCGCCGTGGGCCGGTCCCTGAGCGCGGCGACGATGCCCGGCCCGACGCTGCGGAAATACTCGACCACCCCCCGCTTGTTGAGGCCGAGGTCGGCGAAGTAGGGCTTGTCCGGGCTGGAGATGCGCACCTCGCGCCCGTCGATGTCCAGGACTTCCGCCTGCGTCGCCATGAGCGTCAGGCTAGTGTCCGTCGCGCGGTGAACGCGGGTCGCCGGCCGAGCGTAGAACTGCTGAACAGGAGGATCCCATGGAACTGAAGGTGATCAAGACCCCCGAGGAATGGCGCGCCCAGCTGACGCCGCTGGAGTACCGGGTACTGCGGGAATCCGGGACGGAGGCGCCGTTCACCGGCGAGTACACCGACACCACCGCCACAGGGATCTACCGGTGTCGGGCCTGCGGCGCGGAGCTGTTCCGCAGCGAGAACAAGTTCGCCTCCCACTGCGGGTGGCCGTCCTTCTACACCGCGGCCGCCGCGGACCGGGTCCGGCTGCTCGAGGACCGCAGCCTGCCCATGCACCCCCGCACCGAGGTCCGTTGCGCGTCCTGCGACTCCCACCTGGGCCACGTGTTCACCGGGGAGGGCTACGACACGCCCACCGACGAACGCTGGTGCATCAACTCGGTGTCTCTCGATTTCGAGCCGGCCTGACGGCGCGCCAAGCCCGCCTTGACCACGGGAGATGAGTACTCTCGGGGACGTGGCCGCCCGCCGTGAACCGAGCATGCCGCCGCTGTTCGAGACAGCGGTGCAGGCGATCCTCGGCATGTCCTGGCGGCCCGAGTTGACGGTCGAGGAGATCCCCGCGCCGCAGAAGATCGCCCCGTACGCCGTCGCGATCAGCGCCGACCTCGAGATCGACGAGGACGAACTCGGCAGCGGACGCCTCGTCCTTCTGCACGATCCGGCCGGCAGCGCCTCCTGGGACGGCGACTTCCGCTGCGTCACCTACGCCAGGGCGGACGTCGACCCGGAGATGGTGGCCGATCCGCTGCTCACCGAAGTCGGCTGGTCGTGGTTGCTCGACGCCCTGGAGCGCAACCAGGCCACCTACGCCTCGCCCAGCGGCACGGTCACCGCGGTGTCGAGCCGTTCGTTCGGAGGCATCGCCACCGATCCGCCGCGGGCGGAGATCGAGCTTCGCGCGTCCTGGACACCGTCCGTCTCCTCCTCCGACGACGTCGTGCGTCACCTGCGCGCGTGGTCGGAGTTGCTGTGCCTCACCGCCGGGTTGCCCCCCCTGCCCGACGGCGTCGTGCCGATCGCACCTCGCCGTTCGGGTTCATGGCTGAGGTGACCGCCCCGGAGGAGGGGTACCCGATCCTCATGCTGCCCGCGGACGGCATCCCCGATGTCGTGGACACGCCGCAGGCACTGGCCAGCACCCGCGCGGCCCTGCGCGCGGGGACCGGGCCGCTCGCGATCGACACCGAACGCGCCCAGGGCTACCGCTACTCCGCCAAGGCCTACCTGATCCAGGTGCGGCGCGAGGGAGCCGGCACGCACCTGATCGACCCGACCGCCTTCGAGGAGGGCCGTCCGCGCGCGGACTTCCACGAGTTCGCAGAAGAGGTCTCCGACGCGGAGTGGATCCTGCATGCCGCCAGCCAGGACCTGCCGTGCCTGGCCGAGGTGCATTTTCTGCCCACGCACCTGTTCGACACCGAGCTCGCCGCCCGGCTGCTCGGTCTGCCGAAGGTCAGCCTGGGCGCGCTGATGGAGCAGGCGATCGGGATCACCCTGCTGAAGGAGCACTCCGCCGCCGACTGGTCACGCCGGCCGATCCCCGAGGACTGGCTCGCCTACGCCGCGCTCGACGTGGAGCGGCTCACCGAGCTGCGCGAGTGGATGATCGAGCGGCTCACCGCCGCGGGCAAGCTCGACTGGGCGCACCAGGAGTTCGCCTACCTCGCCGAACACGCCAGCGACGGGCCGCACGCCCGCAAGGACCCCTGGCGACGCACCTCCGGCCTCCACGCGCTGCACTCCCCGGCCGCTCTCGCCGTGGTCAGGGAGTTGTGGCTGGTACGCGAAGAACTGGCCGCCGCGGAGGACCGCGCGCCGGGACGGGTCGTCGCCGACCGGTCGATCACAGAACTCGCCGGCCGTATGGAGACCCAGCACAAGACCCGGCTGAACCGGGCCGACCTGCGCTCGGTCCGTGGTTTCTCGAACCGGATCGCCGCCCGCTACGAGGCCCGCTGGCTGGAGGCGCTGGATCGTGCCGCGTCCCTCGGCCGGGCCGAGTTGCCGCCCCGCAACGTGGCGCCGGACGGCCCGCCGCTGCCGCGGTCCTGGGACCGCCGCTGGCCGGACTCGTTC
>NZ_JASGES010000072.1:0-12520 GCF_047606205.1 Propionicimonas sp.
GCCCCGAGGGGCTCACCGGCTCCTCGGGGACGGGCGACTCCTGTGGCTCCACCACCGCCGTCGGCTCCACCACCGCCGTCGGCTCCACCACCGCCGTCGGCTCCGCCACCGCGGTCGGCTCCGCGTCCGCGGTCGGCTCCGCGTCCGCTGTCGGCTCCACCACCGCTGTCGGTTCCGCGTCCGCGGTCGGCTCCACCACTGCTGTCGGTTCCGCGTCCGAGGTCGGCTCCACCACGGCCGTCGGCTCCGCGTCCGCGCCGCCGTGGACCGGCAGCGGCCTCGTGTCCTCCTCGACCGCCACAAAGGACGGCGGCAGGTCGGCCTCCGCCGCGGCCTCACCGGTCGGGGCGGGCGGCATCGCGTCCTGCTCCGGCTCCCCGCCCGGTTCGGCGAGTGCCTCCTGCGGTGGCTCGTCGAGCGGCGCCGCGGTGTCCTCGCTCGTCTCCGCCGGGGCGTCGGACACCTGGTCCTCGGCGGCCTCTGCAGTGGGTGCGGAGACGGGGTACCAGTTGCCGGTGTCGGGCTGATGGCCCTGTGCGGGCGGCGCGTCCTCGCGCACGGTCTCGGGTTCGCGTGGCTCGGTCACGGGGAAGTCCTTTCCTGACAACGCACTCCTGTCGTCCATGCTGGCATCGAGGACCCCCTTACCCGCTCAGCGACACGGCGCATCGCCCGGTGCGCACGCGGTCAGGCGGGACGCCCGAGGCTCAGCATCAGTGCCTCCATCGCCAGCAGCGGGGCCACGTTCGTCTCCAGCGCGGTCCGGCACGCGAGGATCGCGTCCAGCCGGGCGACGGTCGCATCCGGCGTCGTTCCGGTGGCGATCGCGGTGATCGAGTCGCCGACCTCGGCGTTGATCAACTCCGCACCGGCAGCGGTCTGGACCACCAGTACGTCGCGGTAGAAGGAGGTGAGCTCGGTGAGGACGCGGTCGAGCGCGTCGCGCTGCAGCCGCTTCGCCCGCGCCTTCTGCTGGTCGTCCAGATCGCGGAGTGCGGCCTGGGCGTTGCGCGGGCGTGCTCCCCGGGTCGTGAACCCGAGCGCCTCGGACAACTCGGCCTTCTCGCGGGCATCCAGCTCCGCCGTCACCTGCGCCGCCTCGGCGGTCGCGGCCTCGACCATGGTGGAGGCCGCATCGAGACACGCGCCGAGGGAGGTCAGCCTGCCGGGGAGGGCGAGCACCTGCTGGCGGCGCTGCCGCGCATCGGCGTTGCGGGCCAGCGCGCGGGCGCGGCCGATATGGCCCTGCGCGACGCGGGCCGCGAACCGGGCCAGCTCCGGGTCGACACCGTCCCTGCGCTGGAGCAGCTCGGCGATGGCGGACGCGCGGGGCGTGCTCAGCTCGACCTGACGGCAGCGGGAGCGGATCGTGGCGACCACGTCGTCGGCCGTCGGCGCACACAGCACCCAGACCGTCCGCGGCGCGGGCTCCTCGATACTCTTCAGCAGCGCGTCCGCGCCGCGTTCGGTGATCCGGTCGGCGTCCTCCACGACCAGCACCTGGTAGCGCGACAGCGTCGGCGACATCGCTGCCCGCCGGACGAGGTCGCGGACCTCGTCCACGCCGATGCTGAGTTGCTCCGTACGCACCAGCGTGACGTCGGGGTGGGCGCCGCTGAGCGCCGTGGTACAGGTGTTGCACTCCCCGCACCCCCCGAAGGGGCACTGCAGCGCCGCGGCGAAGGCACGGGCGGCGTTCGAGCGCCCGGAGCCGGGCGGGCCGGTGAACAGCCACGCATGCGTCATGGCATGCCGGTTGCCTTCCGCCGACCCACGAACCGCACGCTCCAGGGTCTCGACGACGCGGTCCTGGCCGACCAGGTCGGCCCAGACTCCGCTCGTCGCCGTGCTCGCTGTCACGTCCGTAGTGTCCCATCCGGCTCTGACAGCAGCGGCTCCACCCGCTCGCGGATCAGGGCGGCGAGGTGTCGCACCCCGGTGCGGGCGGGAAGCACGAGATAGTGCGCGGGGTCGCGCCGGGCCAGGTCGAGGAAGAACTCCCGGGCCCGGACGTGCAGGTCCTCCCCCGCTCCCTCGAGACGGTCCTTCTGCTCGATCGTGGCCAGGCCGCGACCCGGGTCGAGGTCGAGCAGGATCGTCAGGTCGGGGAGCAGGTCCGAGGTCGCCCACCGGGCGATCTGCTCGATCCGGTCGACCTCGAGCGTGCGCCCTGCGCCCTGGTAGGCCAGCAGCGAGTCGACGTACCGGTCGCTGATCACCACCGCGCCGCGCCGCAGCGCGGGGAACACCACCTCGTGCACGTGCTGGGCCTTGTCGGCGGCGTACATCAGGGCTTCGGCGCGAGGGGCGACGTCGCCCCAGGCCGGGTTGAGGACGAGGTCGCGCAGTCTCGCGCCGACCGGGGTCCCGCCGGGCTCGAGGGTCAGCACGACCTCGCGGCCCAGCTCGGTGATCCACTCGGAGAGCTTGCGCGCCTGGGTGGACTTGCCCACGCCATCGCCGCCCTCGAAGACGATGAAGACACCCTCCGCCACTGCTGCTCCTTCTGGCTGCGACCTACTTCTTCGCGCTCGGCTTGCGGGTCGTCGTCCTGCGGGCGGCCGCCCGCTTGGGGGCAGGGCCCTTGGCCCGCTTCTCGGCGAGGAGTTCGGCCGCCCGCTCGAGTGTGACCGCCTCGACGGAATCGCTGCGGCGCAGGGTGGCGTTGGTCTCGCCGTCGGTGACGTACGGACCGAAGCGGCCGTCCTTCACCACCACGGGCTTGCCGGACGCCGGGTCGGCACCGAGTTCCTTCAGCGGCCCCGCGGCGGCCCGGGCCGCGCCCCGGCCACGGGTCTTCGGCTGGGCGTAGATCGCCTCGGCCTCCTCCAGCGTGATGTCGAAGATCTGGTCCTCGCTCGCCAGCGAGCGCGAGTCGGTCCCCTTCTTAAGGTAGGGGCCGTAGCGTCCGTTCTGCGCGGTGATCTCCTCGCCGTCGCCGGCAGTGCCGACCACGCGCGGCAGGCTGAGCAGCTTCAACGCGTCCTCCAGCGTCACCGTCCCGGTCGTCATGGAGGCGAACAGCGAACCCGTCCGCGGCTTCGCTGACTTCGGCGCGTCCTCGGGGAGCACCTCGGTGACGTACGGGCCGTAGCGTCCGTCCTTCGCCACCACCTTCAGGCCGGTGGACGGATCGGTGCCCACCTCGCGCTCCTCCGCCTGGGGCCGATCGAGCAGCTCGTGGGCGAACTCGAGGGTGAGCGCGTCCGGGGGCAGGTCGGGGTCGACGTTCGCGCGGCGCCCTTCGCTGTCCTCGATGTAGGTGCCGTAGCGGCCGACCCTGACGTCGATGCCGTCGCCGATGGCGAAGGTCGACATCGCCTTGGCGTCGATGTCGCCGAGCTCGGTGACCAGCTTCTGCAGCCCTTCGTGGGGGGAGCCCTGCGGCCCGAAGTAGAAGTCCTTCAGGACGGCGACGCGGGCGGCGTTGCCGTTCGCGATCTCGTCGAGGGTGTCCTCCATGTCGGCGGTGAACTTGTAGTCCACCAGCTTCGGGAAGTGCTCCTCGAGCAGCCGGGTCACCGCGAACGCCAGCCAGGTCGGAACGAGCGCCGAGCCCTTCTTGAACACGTAGTCGCGGGACGTGATCGTGCGGATGATCGCCGCGTAGGTCGAGGGCCGGCCGATCTCCAGCTCCTCCAGCTTCGCCACCAGCGACGGCTCGGTGTAGCGCGACGGCGGGCGGGTCTCGTGCGCGGACGCCGTCACGTCCTTCGCGTCCAGCCGCTGTCCGGAGGCGAGTTGCGGCAGCCGCGCCTGCGCGTCGTCGCTCGACTCGTCGTCGTCCACGCTCTCGACGTAGGCCAACAGGTACCCGAGGAAGGTGATCGTGCGGCCGGAGGCGGTGAAGGCCGCCCTGCCGGACTCGACCACCTCGCCGGTGGACGCGTCGGCGACGGCGACCCGCTCGGGAAGGGTCGCCCCGATCCGGACGCTGACGGTCTCGCCCTCCGCGTCCTTCATCTGGGAGGCGATGGTGCGCTTCCAGACCAGCTCGTAGAGCCGGAGGTGGTCGCCGCTGAGCCCGGTCTGCTGCGGCGTGCGGAAGGTTTCGCCGGCCGGGCGGATCGCCTCGTGCGCCTCCTGCGCGTTCTTCACCTTCGAGGCGTAGACGCGGGGCTGCGCGGGCAGGTACTGGCCGCCGTAGAGGTGCTTGACCTGGTCGCGGGCCGCGGTGACCGCCGTGGTCGACAGGGTGACCGAGTCGGTTCGCATGTAGGTGATGAAGCCGCGCTCGTAGAGGTCCTGCGCGACGCTCATCGTGCGCTGCGCGGTGAAGCCGAGCTTGCGGCCGGCCTCCTGCTGCAGCGTCGTGGTGCGGAAGGGCGGGTACGGGCGCCGGGTGTAGGCCTTGGCCTCGACTCCGGCGACGGCGTAGGACGCCTTCGCGAGATGGTCGGCGAGTTCCTCGGCGGAGGCCAGGCTGAGCTGCAGCAGGTCCTTTCCGACCAGCGTGCCGACCGAGTCGAAGTCGCGACCGGACGCGATCCGCCTGCTGTCGAAGCTGGCCAGCCGGGCGGTGAACGTGCGCGGCTCGCCGCCTTGGTCGGGCTGGGCCTCGCCGGCTTCCAGGACGGCCTCGATGTCGGCGTAGGCAGCGGCGCGGAAAGCGATCCGCTCGCGTTCGCGGTCGACGACGAGCCGGGTCGCCACCGACTGGACGCGACCGGCCGACAGGCGCGGCATGACCTTCTTCCACAGCACCGGAGAGACCTCGTAGCCGTACAGCCGGTCGAGGATGCGTCGGGTCTCCTGGGCGTCCACCAGATCGGTGTCGAGTTCGCGGGTGTTGTCCACGGCGGCGTGGATGGCCTCGGGGGTGATCTCGTGGAAGACCATCCTCTTCACAGGGATCTTCGGCTTCAGCTCGTCCAGGAGGTGCCACGCGATGGCTTCGCCCTCGCGGTCCTCGTCGGTGGCCAGCAGGAGTTCGTCGGCGTCCTTCAGCTTGGCCTTGAGCTCGCGGATGGTGCCCTTCTTGTCCGCGGCGACGACGTAGAGCGGCTCGAAGTCGGCGTCGACGTTGACCCCGTTGCGGGCCCACTTCTCCCCCTTGTACTTCGCCGGCACCTCGGCCGCGCTGGTGGGCAGGTCGCGGACGTGGCCGCGGCTGGACTCGACCATGTAGCCCGAGCCGAGGAACTTGGCCAGGCTCACCGCCTTGGTCGGCGACTCGACGATGACGAGTCGGCGCTTGCTCGGTCCTGCCACGGGACTTCTTCCTGTCGGAGACGATCGGTCGCTCACTTTAGACGACGAGCCCCCGAGACGCGTCAGCGGCTCGGGGGCGAGGAGTCTCGACGAGCGGTGAGGAACGAACCGCGAGGAACAGACGAGGAGTCTCGACGAGCGGTGAGGAACGAACCGCGATGGCCCCCTCAGCGTTATGCGGGCCCACGCCAATGCCCCGCACCAGATTGGATGGATGCGGGGCACGGCATGCCGGGTGGGAAGGGCTTCCCTCCGCGTCCCGCCTGTCGGCGGTCGCGGGCCACGTCCCATGGCGAACCCGGCGGCTCGGTGACGGTCAGTTGACGGGGCTGCTGCCCAGGGTGACGGTGGCCGACTTGTGGGTCCCGTTGGGCGCCGTCCACTCGATCGTCACCTTCTGGCCCGGTTCCATCGCCCGGATGACGGTGGCGAGGTTCGTGCTGGCCTTGATCGTGGTGTCCCCCACCTTGGTCAGACGGCTGCCGGCGGTGACGCCCGCCTTGTCCGCCGGGCTGCCGGCGACGACGTCGGTGATGGTCTTGCCACTGCCCGCCTGGTCGGAGTCGGACACCTTGATGCCGAGGTAGCCCGCGGGCCCGACCCGGACGGTGCCGGCGTCCTGACCGGTCTCGATCTGCTGCACCACGGCGAGCGCGGTCGCGATCGGGACGGCGTAGCTGGTCCCCTCCTTGGTCGATCCGGCGGTGGTCATGCCGACCACCTCGTTGTCGGAGTCGTACATCGGGCCGCCCGAGTCGCCGGGGACGGCGCCCGCGTTGGTCTCGATCATGCCGGAGAGGTCCTCGGTGCTGCCCCACGGCGAGTCGGAGGACACGGTCAGGCTCTGGTCGGTGCCGGTCACCGTGCCCGCGGCCTTGACCAGCTCCCCGCCGCCCTCGGCGTTGCCGACCGCAGCGATGGCCGTCCCGACGGACGGGAGGTCGGTGTCGGTGGCGACAGTGGTCAGGTCGGACGCGTCCTTCAACTGGAGCAGCGCCACGTCCCTGGTCTGGTCGAAGCCGAGCACGGTCGCGGAGTAGGTGTCACCGGAGTCGGCGACCGTCACCGACAGCTTCTCCGAGCCCGCGACGACGTGGTAGTTGGTGAGCACCTTGCCGTCCGCGCTGAGCACCATTCCGGTGCCTGCGGCGAGGCCGGAGGTGGTCTCCGCCTCGATCAGGACGACGCCGGCGGACTGCGCGGCGGTCACGCCGTTGCTGGTCGTGGTGCCGCTGCCGCTCTGGCTCCCACCCTGCTGCCGTGGATCGGTCTGTCCCTGGCCGGTCTGCCCGCTTCCGGACTGCGGCTCGGTCGTGATTGTGGGGCTGGACGTGGCGGCGCCCAGCTGGTTCGCCGCCCAGACGAACCCGCTGCCGCCGAGGACGAGCGCGACGAGCAGCGCGACGACGGCGAGCGGCCAGCGCTTCTTCGTCGGGGTCGCCGTGGTCTGCGGCTGGTAGTAGTACTGGCTCGGCGGGTAGTAGCCCGGCTGCTGCGGGTAGCCCTGCGGGTACTGGTAGCCCTGCGAGGCCTGACCCCAGGCCTGCGGGGGGTAGCCCTGCTGCTGACCGTAGGCCTGCTGACCGGCGGCCTGCTGCTGACCGTAGGCCTGCTGCCCGTAGCCGCTGTACTGGCCGTAGCCGTACTGCCCGTAGGAGCCCTGCGGGCCGTAGCCCGGCTGCGGCGCGCCGTAGCCCTGGGCGTAGGCGTAGCTGGAGGGGTAGCCCGGCTGGCCACCCGTCCCGGTCGCACCCGTCGGCTGCGTCGGGATCTGAGCGGTGGGTTGCGTCGGGATCTGGGCGGTGGGTTGGGTGGGGATCTGAGCGGTCGGCTGGTCCCCGGCTGGCCATCCGCCGTCCGCGGGACGTGCCCACGCCGAGGCCGGTACCTGCTGGGTGGGCTCCGCGGTGGGGAGCACCTGCGTGGGCTCGGTCTGGCCGGGCGCCGCGAATGCCTGCGTGGGGGCACTCGCCGAACGGTCGCCCGGCGTTCCCAGTGGCTGGGTGTTGTCTTCTGGATTCGTCATGCCCGGCTCCTTGTCTGCTGCAACCCCAGTTAAGGCAGGCAGTCAATGCGGAGGCTGTCCGGTTCCTGTGAGAACCTGTGAACCTCGCCCTGTCCGTCGAACTGGCCGGGCCGCCGCGCTCGTCCCGGGTCAGCCGCGAGACGTGGTTGGTGGGCCAGACATCAAGTACCCGTCAGCGACCAGAGTACGGAGCGGCGAAAGCACCTCGGCCAGCAACGCGCCAGGGTCGGCGTCGACCAGGGACGCCACCGCGCCGACCAGGACGCCGAGCGGAAGTTCCCCGTCACAGGCGCCGACGATCGCCGCCACGGCGGTGCCGGCCTCCACGGCGCGGCCCAGCCCGTCGTGCTGACGCAGGACCAGGTGCTGCGGATCGGCGGCGCCGGGGTCGCCGATCGTCTCCTGCACCAGGCCGGGCCGGGTGCGCCAGCGTGTGGCCAGGAACTGGTCGTCGGGCAGGCGGGACGGGCCGATCGCGTCGAAGAAGTCGCCGATCGCCGCACCGACGGGCTGGTGGACGGCGTGGGGCCAGCTCTCGAACCGGCGCTCTGGACGCCCGCGCCCCGACCGGGACAGAGCCAGCCAGCCGAGCCCGACCGACCGGATCCCCTGCGCGGCGAAGTAGTCCAGCCATTCGGCGTAGCGGGCCGGGTAGGCGTCGGTGCCGGCGAGGCCGGCGTCGGCCAGCCACAGCTCGATGTACTCGTACGGGTCGAGTCGTTCCCGCTCGAGGACGATGGCGTCGCAGTCGGCGGGGATCCAGCCGGCAAGGCGCTCCTCCCAGGCGCGTTCGGTGACCGCCCAGTTGCCGAGGACGACCAGCCGGCCCCCGTCGAGGAGGTGGCCGGACGCGGCGCTCACCACCTCCTGCATGAGCCCGTCGCCGGCGAAGCCGCCCTCGCGGTACACGAGGCGGTCCCCGGTGGGAGGACTGATCACGTAGGGCGGATTGGTGAGGATCAGGTCGAACCGTTCCCCGGCTACCGGTTCGTACAGCGATCCCTGCCGCAGGTCGGCCCGCACGCCGGAGAGCCCGAGGCTGATCCGGGCCAGATCGAGGGCCCTGGGGTTGAGGTCCGTGGCGACGATCTCGTCGGCGTCGAGGTGGAGCGCCTGGATGCCACAGCCGGTCCCGAGGTCGAGGACGCGGCCGTGGTGACCCGGCGGCACCAATTGGGTCAGCGTCGTGGAGGCCGGCGAGGCGCCCAGCACGAAGTCGGTCCGCGGCATTCCGGGCTGCCCGTCGAGGGGGGTCTGGTCGGAGCAGATCCAGCCGTGCCGGACGTCCGACCCGTGCGGTGTGAGTTGGACGGTCGCCCGCAGGTGGTCAGCGCCGTCGACGAGGCCCGCGTCACGGAGGGCGGGAAGGCTGCGCAGGGCGCGCAGCCGGGGCGCGGGGACCGGCTGTTGCAGCAGCCAGAGCCGGATCAGCTCGGCCTGGGGGTCCTCGGCGTCCCCGAGTTCGCTGGCGGCCGCCATGGTCGAGTTGCGGCCGAGGCCGGCCAGCGCCGCACTCCCGAGGCGGCCCCGGACGCCGTCGAGCGTGTAGTCGGCGGCGAGCAGGTCGTCGCGGAGGGCGGAGATGGCGGGGTCGGCGAGCACCGGGCCAGCCTGTCACGTCGTACGGTGGGCGCCGCTCGCGTCCGGGGATCGTGGAGCCCTCCACGCCGACGTGGATCGCGGGCCGGTCCGGCACCGCCCACCCGGGCACCGGCCCGATCGGCGTCGTCGAGGGAGTGTCGGCAGGGGGTGGCAGGCTGTGGTCGTGGTGGTTCCGGAATGGTTGGCGAGCGACGAGCGGGTCCGGCACCACTACCACCGGCCCGCTGCGCCCGGGCTGACCGCCGACTTCCCGGAGTGGGTGAGCGGAACGGTTCGGGAGGCGCTCGGCCGGCTCGGGGTGGAACGCCTGTGGGCGCACCAGGCGAGCGCAGCGGATGCGGCCTTCCATGGGAGCCACGTCGCTCTCGCGACCGGGACGGCGTCGGGCAAGACGATCGGGTACCTCCTGCCCGTGCTGGCCGCGGCCGTCGACGGCAGGGTGGGGTTCGCCGTGCGCGAACGGGTTCCGCTCGAGCTGGGCCGTGGCCACAGCGCGCTCTACCTCGCCCCCACCAAGGCGCTCGCCCACGACCAGCTGCGGGTTGTGACGGCGCTCGACCTCACGGCGAAGGTGAGCGCGCTCGACGGCGACTCCGACCTCGCCGAGCGCAGGTTCGCCCGTGACTTCGCCCAGGTTGTGCTGACCAATCCCGACATGGTGCACCGCTCGGTCCTTCCCCGCCACCAGCAGTGGATCCGCCTGCTGTCGACGCTGCGCTACGTGGTGGTCGATGAGGCGCATCGCTACCGGGGGGTGTTCGGCGCCCACGTCTCGGCCGTTCTTCGCCGACTCCGCAGGCTGGCCCACCACTACGGTGCCGATCCTGTGTTCATCAGCGCGTCCGCGACCGTCTCCGGCGCCGGGGAGCTGCTCCAGCGGCTGGCGGGGGTCGAGGAGACCGTGGAGGTCGCCACCGACACATCGACGCGACCGGCCCTGGACTACCTGCTCTGGCGACCCGCCGGCGACCCGCATCATGAGGCGGCGGACCTCCTCGCCCGCCTCGTGGACGACGGCCGCCAGACCCTGGCGTTCACGACGTCCCGGGTGCAGGCGGAACTGGTCGCGCTGCAGGCGCAACGAAGGGTCGCACGGCCCTCGGCGGTGGCGTCCTATCGTGGCGGCTATCTCGCCGAGGACCGGCGAGAGCTGGAAGCCGGCCTGCAGAGCGGCCGGCTCACCGGGGTGGCCTGCACGAACGCGCTCGAACTCGGCGTCGACATCTCCGGAGTGGATGCCGTGATCAGCTGCGGTTTCCCGGGCACGATCGCCGCCCTGTGGCAGCAGGCCGGACGCGCCGGCCGGGCCGGGCGAGACGCGCTCGGCGTCCTGATCGCCAGACCGGATCCGCTCGACGCCTACCTGTGCGAGCACCCAGAGCTGATCTTCGACCGCCCCGTCGAACGCACCGTGCTCCACCCGGAGAACCCCCACGTCCTGGCTCCGCACATCGCGGCCGCGGCGCAGGAGCTTCCAGTGACCACTGCGGACACCCGGTGGTTCGGCGCCACCCTGCCCGCGCTGCTCGACGGGCTCACCTCGGCCGGACACCTCCGGCGCCGGGCGTCCGGCTGGTACTGGACCCGGGCCGACCGCGCCGCCGACTCGATCGACCTGCGCTCGGCGGGCGGACGTTCCGTCGAGGTGGTCGATGAGGCGACCGGCCGCGTGATCGGCCAGGTGGACCCTGCCGCCGCCGACCGGACCGTCCATGATGGCGCGGTCTATCTCCACCAGGGCGCCCAGTGGCGGATCGTGGGCTACGACCCGCCCTCGCACGCCGCGCTCGCGGTCCCGGACCGGCCCGGCTACTTCACCCAGCCGCAGAGCACGGCGGAGGTGCGGGTGATCGCCGAACTCCGCGGCCGCCCCCTGGGTGCAGCCCGGCTCAGCTTCGGCTCCGTCGAACTCACCAGCCAGGTGACCGGCTTCCTGCGCAGGGACGAGGCGAGCGGAAAGGTGTGGGACAGTTCCCCTCTCGACCTGCCGCGCAGGGTACTGCGCACCCGATCGGTCTGGTTCACCGTTCCCGACGACCTGCTCGCCGGCATCCCGCCGCGCGACCTCGCGGGGGCGGCGCACGCCGCCGAACACTGCGCGATCGGCCTGCTGCCGGCCTTTGCCCCGTGCGACCGCTGGGACATCGGCGGTCTCTCGACCACGCTCCATCCCGATACCGGCGAACTGACCGTCTTCGTGCACGACGGCCATCCCGGAGGCTCCGGCTTCGCCGAGCGTGGCTACGATCTCGCCGAACCGTGGCTGGGCGCCACCCTGGAGCGGCTCCGCACCTGCGAGTGCGTGGCCGGCTGCCCGGCCTGCGTCGTGTCGCCCAAGTGCGGGAACGGCAACCAGCCGTTGGCGAAGGACGCCGCCGCCGCGCTGCTGGCGCTCGTCCTCGAGCCGTGAGCGCCCGGGGCCGCTGGATCCACCGCAGGACGCACCCCACCCGGGGTCCGCGTCGAACCTCCCGATTCCACTCACCGCGACGTCCTGTCCCACCGGACGCCAGCTGAGCCCGACCCGCCCTCCAGGCCGGTTCTGCCGGCGCTCGCCGTTGCCGTCACCGAGCCGGGGAACAGTGGCGACGGGGTGGCCACCGGCCGGCTCACGGTCACAGACACCGCGAACTCGAGGACGTCTCCGCGCACCCGGCACGACCCCAGCAACACACCGTTCTGAACAGCGAGTGCTTCCGCAGCCGCGCACGCGTCCCGGCCGCGCGCGAACGCCGCCGCCGCGGACAGTGCAACCAGGTCCGCCGCGCCGCGAACCCGGTGCACGGCGGCGACATACCCCGCCACGACCAGCAGCATCCCGGCGACCAGCATCGTGACCAGGGCGACACCGGCGACGAGCACCGTTGCCGCTCCCCTTTGCGTTGCCCGGGATCGTCCGCCTGCCGTGCCCACCGGGCGCGAACCGCCCGGCTCGGGGATCGGGACCGTCCGGGCGCGGCGGCGATCCGTCATGACGGCTCCTCCACAACGGCGGCGCTCGCTTCCAGCGGCACCGCGGGCAGCCAGCCGGCCCAGGGCCGGGCGGTCAGCTGAACGCGGACCACGACCTGAGCCCCGTTCCTGCGCACCAGCACGCGTGCCCCATCCGGACGATCCTCGAGCGCCCTGGCCACGGCCGAGTGGTCGGCGCGGGCCTCCTGCCGGGCGATCTCGGCGGCCGTGTCCTGGCAGCGCACCAACAGTCCCACCAGCGTGAGCGCCCAGGCGACCAGCACAGCGGCGAGAGCCGCGCCGAGGCTGGCGAAGGCCAGCTCCGCGGTGACCATTCCCCGCTGGGCCGGTGCGGGTCGGCCGGGGGTCCCCCGGCCGACCCGGACGGTGGGGCGTCGGTTCACGCCCCACCTCCCATCGCCTGGATCACCAGCCTGATCAGCACCTGGATGATCTTCCACACCGCGTCCTGGAACTCGGCGTTGTTGATGATGGCCAGGATGATCCCCACGAAGCTGACGGTCGCCACCGTCCCGACCGCGTACTCCGCCGTCGTCATGCCCCGGGAGTCCCGGCATCCGCTGTGAGGCGGACCGCCCACGCTTGCCACCAATTGCCCTGCCATGCCTGTCTCCTTCCTCCGGCGTCCGTGCGGACGCACCTTCACCCTCGGCAACGAGGTCCCGGACCGCTCACCGACTTCTGGGTCCTGTGGACAAAGCTCCGGGA
>NZ_JASGES010000073.1:0-11200 GCF_047606205.1 Propionicimonas sp.
CCGGCCCACACGCGTGGTGGGGGGGCCCTGGGGGCGGGCCCCCCCCCTCGACGGGTGCTCCGGGTTCAGCTCGCTGCGTAGCTGAGGCAGTCGGCGGTGTCGCCGGCCACGTCGATCGCGCCGGCGGTGCACAGCAGATCGGAGTTGTGCACGCACTCGAGGCGCTTGCACGCGCCCACCTGGCCGCTCGGGGTCGACAGCGCGGCGCGCGCGTCGAGCGCGATGAAGGTGTCGCAGGACGCCTTCGCGCCGGAGCCGCCGACGGTGATCGCGAGTGCGGTGCAGCCGCCGTCGTTGAACGCGCAGGCGGTGGTGGTACAGGTCTTCACGGTTGTCGTGGTCATGAGCTCGGCCTTTCGTGTGGGGCGGACTTCCTCAATCCGCATTCACGATAACCCCGCATTTGCGGCCTGACAAGCAATATTAGCCTTACCTAACTTCTCGAGCATTAAGCAAAGAGCGTCTTTCGAAAATCAGAGACCGCCCACCGGAAAGGCTGCTGACTAGGCGGGACGTCCGGCGCCCAGGCCATCGCGTGCGTGCCGAATACCGCACTCAAAAAGGCCACCTCGGCTTTTCGTAAATCGCGGGCGCCGATCGGCTACGTACTATTGAGCAATCGTCCCCGCCGCGGCCAACTCGGCCTCCTCGGCAGCGGTCAACTCGATGTCCGCGGCGTGGAGGTTCTCCTCGAGGTGGGACACGCGCGAGGTGCCAGGGATGAGCAGGATGTTCTCCCGGTGGGCGAGCAGCCACGCCAGACCCAGCTGCGCGGGCGTGACACCCCTGCGCGCGGCGACGGCCCTGACGGTGGCATCTTCGGTGACCTTCGGCGTGTGCGGGAAGGCCGAGCCGAGTGGGAAGTACGGAACGTAGGCGATCCCGCGGCGGTGGCACAGTTCGAGAACGTCGGCGTCGGAGCGATCGAGCAGGCTGAACGCATTCTGGACACAGACGATGCCGACCAGGTCGTCGGCCGCCTCCACCTGTTCCCGGCTCGCTGTCGAGATGCCGATGCCGGCGAGCTTGCCCTCGGCGCGCAGAGCCGCGAGTTCGGCGAGCTGGTCCTCCATCGGCACCCGCTGGCCGGGGTCGCCGACCGGATGGTCCATCAGGCGAAGGTTGACCGCGCCGAGCCGCTCCACTCCGAGACTGCGCAGGTTCTCCTCCACCGCGTCGCGAAGCTGCTCGGGTCGCTGGGCGGGCAGCCAGGCCCCGTCGGCGTCCCTGAGCGAGCCGACCTTGGTGACCAGGACGAGCCCGTCGGGGTACGGGTGGAGCGCCGCATGGATCAGCTCGTTGGAGACGTCCGGCCCGTAGTACTGGGCGGTGTCGATGTGGTCGACCCCGAGGTCGACGGCGCGCCGCAGCACCGCGAGCGCCTCGTCCCGATCCCGTGGCGGCCCCATCACCCCGCGGCCGGGCAGTTGCATCGCCCCGAACCCGATCCGGTGCACTCTGAGGTCTCCGATGGCATAGGTGTCCATGCGCCGAATCTAGTCCGGTCGCTCGCGGACGCCGCGTGGCGGCAGCCGGTGGCGGACGTCCCACCCGCTGCACCGGCCGGATGGGCGCATAGACTCCCGTGCCATGGCAGTCGGGATCATCGGGCTCGGACGCCTCGGCGGCGCGCTGGCCAGGGGGCTCGCCCGGGCGGGCGACATCGAGACGTATGTCTTCAGCCGCAGCGCGACCTCCGCCTCCGGGGTGCTCGCCGGCGCGGCCGGCGTGATGCTGCTGGAGTCGGCGGCGGCCGTGTTCGAGCGCTGCGACGTGGTGTTCGTCTGGATGGGGCCGGAGGATGCGCGCGCGGTGCTCACCTCCTGCGCGGAGGTGGTCACACGGCGCCGGCCGTTCCTGGTCAGCAGCACCAACCAGGTGAGGTTCGGCGAGTTCAGCCCACGGTGGGCGACCACCCTGCCGAACGTGAACCTCTGTGTCGGCAGGGGCGCAACCCTGCTGACCTGGAATGTCCCGCCGACCGCGGCCGACCGAGAGGCCGTGCTCGCGCCGCTGCGGGCGTGCGGCGCGGTGTACGAGGTGGGTGAGCAGGAGATGGCGTTCTTCTGCGGCCTGACCAGCAATGGCCCGGCGTTGTACGCCAGGGCCATGGAGGGCTGGGCCGACACCGTGGCCGACCGGCACGGTTTCGACCGGGAGCGGTGCCGGGAGTTGGTCCGCCAGACCGTCGCCGGCACGATCGCCCTCCAGGAGGCCGAGGGGATCGACGCCGCCGAGGTGATCCGTCGGGTGGCCCACCCCGGCGCCAGCACCGAGCGGGGGCTGCGCGTCCTGGACGCCCAGGTCGAGCCGGTGTCGGAGCAGGTGCTCCGCGCGATGGGCCAGTGGTAGCCGCTCCGGAGGTCACCAGCCGAGGAATTCGCCGATCGCGTCGTTCACCGGACCCGGCGCGTCCTGATTGGCGTTGTGGGCGGCGCCCGCCACGACCACGAGCCGCGCCTGCGGATCGCGCTGCGGCCAGCGGTGCAGCGCCTCGGCGATGTTCCCGCTGCGGTCGTGCTCGCCGAGGATGAGAAGGGTCGGCACCGGAAGCCGGTAGTCCGGGTCGGGGGTGAGCGCCTCGCGCGCGAACCGCATCACCTCCCTGAATCGCCGCCGTCCCGTCGAGGCCAGGGCTTCGGCGGCGTACGCGCGCGTGGGCGGCAGGGCGCCGCAGGCCAGAGCCGACTGCCGCACCGCCAGGCGCCACGGGTAGCCGGCCAGGATCGGCACGGCCAGGGCGAGCAGGATCCGATCCACGCGGCCCAGCGGGCCGTGGTTGTCGGTGCAGTCGATCAGGACCAGCCGCTGCGCCGCACCAGGCTGGCTCGCCAGGAGGGTCTGTGCGAGGTTGCCGCCCATGGACTGCCCGACCAGCACCACCCCCGCTCCGTCGAGGGTGGCGAGCAGGGCGGCGAGGTCGTCGACCAGGTCCGGGTAGCGGAAGCGACCGGCCAGCGCGGACGCCCCGTGCCCGCGGGCGTCCCAGACGCAGATGCCCCAGTCGTCGGGGACGCCAGCGACCTGGGCGTCGAACATGCGTCCGTCCATGCCCGCGCCGTGGAGGAACACGATCCAGCGGCCGCCGCGAGGTTCCCTCCGGCGCACCAGCACGTCACAGCCGGGGCGGGGCAGGTGGGTGTCGAGGAGCGGACGCACGGGCAGGCCGCTCAGTGCTGCATGTCCACGAACCGGCTGTAGTGGCCCTGGAAGGCGACGGTGACGGTCTTGGTCTGGCCGTTGCGGTGCTTGGCGACGATGAAGTCGGCCTCCCCGGAGCGCTCGGACGCGTTGTTGTACATGTCGTCGCGGTGCAACAGGATCACCATGTCGGCGTCCTGTTCCAGCGAGCCCGACTCACGCAGGTCGGACAGCATCGGCTTCTTGTCGGTGCGCTGCTCGGGGCCGCGGTTGAGCTGGGACAGCGCCACCACCGGGACCTCGAGCTCCTTGGCCAGCAGCTTCATCTGCCGGGAGAACTCCGAGACCTCCAGCTGGCGGCTCTCCACCCGCTTGCCCGAGCTCATCAGCTGCATGTAGTCGACGATCACGAGTTTCAGGTCGTTGCGCTGCTTGAGCCGGCGGGCCTTCGCCCTGATCTCCATCATCGTGAGGTTGGGCGAGTCGTCGATGTACAACGGCGCGCTCGACACGTCGGCGGTCTTCCTGGCGATCCGCGCCCAGTTCTCGTCGCTCATGTGGCCCTTGCGGATGTCCTGCAGCGGCACCTGCGCCTCGGCGGAGATGAGCCGCATCACGATCTCCGTCTTCGTCATCTCCAGGCTGAAGAACGCCGAGCACAGGCCGTGCTGGATCGCCGCAGCGCGCGCGAGGTCGAGACCCAGGGTCGACTTGCCGACGCCGGGTCGTGCCGCGACGATCACCATCTGGCCGGGGTGGAGGCCGTTCGTCAACTCGTCGAGGTCGACGAAGCCGGTCGGGACGCCGGCCATGATGCCGTGGGCGCTGAGGGCCTCGATCTCGTCGAGCGTGGACTCCATCAGCGCGCTCAGCGGCTCGTAGTCCTCACCGGCCTTGCCCTCGGCCACCTCGTAGATGGCCTGCTGGGCGGCGTCGACGATGCCCGCGACGTCGCCCTGGCCGGCGTACCCCAGCTGGCTGATCCGGATCGACGCCTCCACCAGCCGGCGCAGGATGGCCTTCTCCCGCACGATCTCGGCGTAGTAGGCCGCGTTGGAGGCGATCGACACGGTGGAGAGCAGGTCGTGCAGGTAGATGTGGCCGCCGACCCGGCCGAGTTCACCACGCTTGGTGAGTTCGTCGGCCACGGTGATCGCGTCGGCCGGTTCGCCGCGCCCGTACAGGTTGAGGATCGCCTCGTAGATGGTCTCGTGCGCGGGCCGGTAGAAGTCGCGGCCCTTCACGATCTCGGCCACGTCGCCGATCGCGTCCTTGCTCAGCAGCATCGCTCCGAGCACGCTCTGCTCGGCGGCGACATCCTGCGGCGGGGTGCGGTCGGGCCCTGCGTACTCAGCCTCGCTGTCGTAGGGCATGACCTCCGCGAGCGACACCTCTCCCACTCCCTCCAGGGCTCGATCCGTCGTCTGGCACAGGCTAGGACGAGCCTCTGACACATCGGTGCCGACGGCGCCTGCGGCGTCCCTTCACGGTGTCCCGACCCGCGCCAACCTAGACCCTTCTCAGGTTCCTCTCAACGGCGTCATCCACAGGCCCTGTGGATGACGTGGGGACAAGTGTGGAGGCGCGCCGTCGACCCTGTGCACGACGTCGTGGCGTGGCTGTGGAAACCGGGCATGAACGCCGTTCATTTTCGCTCTGGCTAGGTGAAATGACGCACAGCCCTTGTGGACGCAAAGAACTTTCCGGCGGCCTCGGACGCGTGGTCTCCCCGCTTGACACGCCCCGCGTGGCGGGGTGTATAGGCCTTGGTCAGACCAAGTTATGCACACGGTTTCCACACCCGGACGGCACCGATTCATACCCATGGGGGGTATAGTGACTAGGGTAGATGGAGGTGGGCATGGAACACACGGAACAGCTGTCACACGAGAGCGACTGTCACCACGACGCCGGGCACGGCTACCTCGACCACAAGGACGAGTACCTGCGCCGCCTGAAGCGCATCGAGGGGCAGGCGAGAGGCCTGCAGCGGATGGTCGACGAGGAGCAGTACTGCATCGACATCCTCACCCAGGTGTCGGCGATGACGAAGGCCCTGGAGGCCCTCGCCCTGGCCATGCTCGACGAGCACCTCAGCCACTGCGTCGTCCGCGCGGCCCGCGCCGGCGGCGAGGAGGCGGAGGAGAAGCTCCGCGAGGCGTCGCAGGCGATCGCCCGCCTCGTCCGCTCCTGACCGGGAACCGGTCGGACCACCATCTTGTCCACATCAAGGGAAGGAACACCAATGATCACCAGCTACACCGTCTCCGGCATGACCTGCCACCACTGCGCGAACGCCATCACCGAGGAGGTCTCGGCGGTCCCCGGCGTCACCGGCGTGGAGGTCTCGCTCGACGACGCGAAGATGGACGTCACCTCCGAGGCTCCGGTCGACTTCGACCGCCTCGTCGAGGCCGTCTACGAGGCCGGCGAGCAGTACAGCATCGCCTGACCCGGCGTCTTTCGACGCCGTTCGCCCGTCCCGAGCCACCCTTCTCCAGCGCCAGCGTCCAGACGGGGGCGCTCGACGTGGGCGATGGCTCTCGGCGAGGAACGGTGACGCTCGACGCGGGGGACGGCCGCCGCCATCCGGGCCCGGGCGGGATACGTCATCAACAGATCAGGAGCACGTGGTGACCACGCAGCAGCGTGAATCGGTGGAACTCGACATCCGCGGCATGACCTGCGCGTCGTGCGCGGCGAGGATCGAGAAGAAGCTGAACAAGCTCGACGGGGTGCAGGCGTCGGTGAACTATGCGACCGAGAAGGCGCTGGTGCTCTACCCGGCGCCGGTGCACGTGGAGGACCTGATCGGCGTCGTCCGCAACACCGGCTACGACGCGGCCCTTCCCGACCCGTCCGCCGAACCGGTGGACCACGCCGCGGTGCTGCGCACCCGGTTGGTCTGGGCCGCCGTCCTCGGCGTCCCGGTGATCCTGCTCGCGATGGTCTCGCCCTGGCAGTTTCCCGGCTGGCAGTGGGTCAGCCTCGTGCTGGCGGCGCCGGTCTACGCCTGGGCGGCCTGGCCGTTCCACCGTTCGGCCCTGGTCAACGCCCGCCATCGCGCCACCACGATGGACACCCTGATCAGCCTCGGCACCACCGCGGCCTTCGGGTGGTCGCTGTACGCGCTGCTGTTCACCGATGCCGGACGGATCGGCTACACCCACCCGTTCGAGTTCTCACTGATGCGCGGCCACGGCGCGGCGGCGATCTACTTCGAGGCGGTCGCGGGGATCGTGGTCTTCCTGCTGCTCGGGCGCTACATCGAGGCCCGCTCGAAGGCCACCGCCGGCGAAGCCGTCCGCGCGCTGCTGACCCTCGGCGCCACCGAGGCGACCCTGTTGCGGGACGGCAGGGAGACCCGCGTCCCGATCGATCAGCTGCGCGTCGGGGACACCTTCGTGGTGCGGCCGGCGGAGAAGATCGCCACCGACGGAGAGGTGGTGGAGGGGTTCTCCGCGATCGACGCGTCCCTGGTCACCGGGGAGTCGGTCCCGGTCGATGTGGTCGCCGGCGACACCGTGATCGGCGCCACGCTGAACACCACCGGACGACTGCTCGTGCGGGCCACCCGCGTCGGCAGGGACACGCAACTCGCCCACATCGCCCGCCTCGTCGAGGAAGCCCAGACCGGCAAGGCCGCGGTCCAGGCGCTTGTCGACCGGGTCTCGGCGATCTTCGTGCCCGTGGTGATCTCGCTGTCGGTCCTGGTCTTCTTCGGCTGGCTGCTGGCCGGCGAAAGCCTGTACTTCGCCGCCGCTGCGGGCGTCGCCGTGCTGATCATCGCCTGCCCCTGCGCCCTCGGCCTGGCCACCCCGACCGCCCTGCTGGTCGGCACGGGACGAGGAGCCCAGCTCGGCATCGTGATCAAGGGTGCCGATGCCCTCGAGCGCACCCGTGAGGTCGACACCGTCGTGCTGGACAAGACCGGCACCGTGACCACCGGCGAGATGTCCGTCGTCGCGGTGCACCCCGCTGCCGGGGTGACCGAGGCGGAGTTGATGCGCTACGCCGCCGCGGCGGAGTCGGGCTCCGAGCATCCGATCGCGCGGGCCATCGCGGCTCGGGGCGGCTCAGACCTGTCTGTGACGTCGCTCACCAACGCGCCCGGGCTCGGCGTCACCGCCGAGATCTCGGGCCGGGAGGTGCTCGTCGGGCGTCGGACGTGGATCGATGACGCGATCCGGCCACGCGAGGGTGGCCAGTCGTCCCACCCGTCAGATCTGGAGGCTGCCGCGGCCGAATCGCGACAAGCCGCCCCCACGACCGAGGTGGCCGTCGCCTGGGACGGCGAGTTCCGCGGCACGATCGAGGTCGCCGACACGGTCAAGGACTCCTCGGCGGAGGCCGTCCGCCGCCTGCGCGGCCTCGGACTCACGCCGATCCTGCTCACCGGCGACAACCGGGCGACGGCCGAGGCCGTGGCCGCCGAGGTCGGCATCGAGGAGGTGGTCGCCGAGGTGCTGCCGCAGGACAAGGTCGCACAGGTCACCCTCCTGCAGGAACAGGGACGCAGGGTCGCGATGGTCGGCGACGGCGTCAACGACTCCGCCGCCCTGGCCCAGGCCGACCTCGGGATCGCACTCGGCACCGGCACGGACGCGGCGATCCAGGCCGCCGACCTGACCCTGATGCGGGGCGACCTGCGGGTCGCGGCCGACGCCATCCGCCTGTCCAGGGCGACCCTGGGCACGATCAAGGCGAACCTCTTCTGGGCGTTCGCCTACAACTTCGCCGCCATCCCGCTGGCCGCTCTCGGCTTCCTGAACCCGATGATCGCCGGCGCCGCGATGGCGTTCTCGAGCGTGTTCGTGGTGCTGAACAGCCTGCGCCTGCGCGGGTTCCGTCCCGCCGGCTGAGCCCGCGGCGACCCCGTCCCCGCGGCGTCCGAACGACCCTGCGGGGACGCCGCGCGCCCGGCGAGGCGTGCCGGCGGGTTGCGTTCCTTCACAGGAAGCACACAACTGGCTCCTGGGTGTCCGGACATGAGCGGATGGCTGAATGGGGAGAACACACCGAACCACCAGGAGAACCCGATGTCCACCATCCTCGTCGCGGCCGACCTCGTCGCCATCCTCATCCTCGTCTTCGGCCTCTTCGTGCCCCGGCACAAGCGCCGCGACCTGGTGGTCGCCTACCTGATCGTCAATGTCGGCGTGCTGGCCCTGATGGCCACCCTCAGCTCGATCTCGACCAGCGTCGGGGTCGGCCTGGGCCTGTTCGGGGTGCTGTCGATCATCCGGCTGCGGTCGGAGGAACTCGCCCAGCACGAGGTCGCCTACTACTTCGCGGCGCTGGTCCTCGGCCTGCTGGCCGGGAACTCCGCGCTCGGCGTCGAGTTGACCCTCGGCCTGATGGCCGCGGTCCTGGTCGTCCTCTTCGCCGGGGACCACCCCCGGGTCGCGAAGCGGACCAGCCGCCAGCAGCTCACCCTCGACCACGCCTACCCCGACGACCCGGACCTGAGGACCCGTGTGGAGGCGATCGTCGGTGGCCAGGTGCAGGACGTCCGGGTCCTCCGCACCGATCTGGTGAACGACACCACCGTCGTGGAGGTCCGCTACGTCCCCTCGACCTCGCCGGTCCGGGAGCAGGTGGAGGCGTCATGACCACCCTGCTCCCGCACGCCCCGACGGCGCCCGTCGTGAACCTCGACGCGCTGCCCGGCATCGGCCTGGCCGACCTGCTCGAGCAGGCCGCCCTGCAGACCCGCGTCGACCGCAAGTACCTGGTGGACGCCGACCGGCTGCCCGAGGTGATCGGTTCTGTGGACGGCGACCTGCGCGTCCTCGAGATCGACCGGCGCCGCGAGTTCGGCTACCGCTCGACCTACTTCGACAGCCCGCACCTGGACGGCTTCCTGCGGGCCGGCCGGGGACGTCGCCGCCGCTTCAAGGTGCGCACCCGCACCTACCGCGAGTCCGGGGAGACCTGGCTGGAGGTGAAGACCCGCGGCGCACGCGGGGAGACCGTGAAGGACCGCCTTCCCTACGAGCTCGCCGACGCCGGCCGGCTCACCGCCGAGGGCCGCGACTTCGTGGCCGGCGTCGTGGCCCAGCGTGGCGCGGGCGCGGTGGACGTGGCCGCGCTGGCACCCGTCCTGCACACCAGCTACCGCCGCGCGACCGTCCTGGTCACGCCGCGCGTCCCTGCGCACCGCGGCCGGCCCGAGCCGGAGCGCGCCGAGCCGGCCAGCCGCGTCACGATCGACACCGGCCTGGTCTGGCGGCGGGCCGGCTGCCAGGAGCGGCTGGCCTTCCCGGCCCAGGCGGTCGTCGAGACCAAGGGCGGGACCCGGCCGTCCGGCTTCGACCACGCGCTGTGGGACGCAGGCATCCGGCCCTCCCGGGTCAGCAAGTACGGGGTGGGCCTGGCCGCGCTCGACGACCTTCCCGCCCTGAAGTGGCACCGCATCGTGAACGACTACCTGTCGAACCCTCCCGAAAGGAACCAGCCATGACCTCCGACCGCACGCCGATGAAGCGGCTGGCCGCCGCGATCGCGGCCATCGCCGCAGGAGCGGTGCTCGCCGGCTGCTCGATCACCGGAGCCACCACCTCCGGCACGACCGATTCGACGACGGTGGCCGCCACCTCCGCCACGGTGGACGCGCTGCTGGCCGACAATGCCGAGAGCCACGCCGACTCCGACGACGCCGACTACGACGCGTCCGACGCCACCACGATCACGCTCGCCGACGGGGCGTCCACGACCAGTTCGGAGGACGGCGTGACGATCGACGGCGACACGATCACGATCACCGCGCCCGGCACCTACGTCCTCACCGGAACACTGAGCGACGGCCAGGTGGTCGTGAACAGCCCTGACGACGGCAAGGTGAGGATCGTGCTGGACGACGCGTCCATCACCAACACGGCGGGGTCCGCGGTCGTGATCACCGAGGCCGACGAGGCCGTGATCGTGCTCGCCGACGGGACGACCAACAGCATCACCGACGGCACCGGCTACGACACCTCCGCGGACGATGCGCCGAACGCCGCCCTGTTCTCGATGGCCGACCTGACCATCGGCGGCACCGGCTCGCTCACGGTCACCGGCAACACGAACGACGGCATCGCCAGCAAGGACGGCCTGGTCATCCTCAGCGGCACGATCACCGTGACCGCGGCCGACGACGGCATCCGGGGCAAGGACTACCTGATCATCACCGACGGCACCGTCACGGTGACGGCGGCGGACGACGGGCTGAAGTCCGACAACGAGGACGACGACACCGTCGGCTACATCCTCATCCAGGGCGGCACGGTGGAGGTCTCCGCCGGCGACGACGGCATGCACGCCGAGGGCGACCTGGCCATCCAGGGCGGCACGGTGACCGTCTCCACGTCGAACGAAGCGCTCGAGGGCGCGAACGTGATCGTCTCCGGCGGCGAGACGGACGTCACGGCGTCCGACGACGGCCTCAACGCCACCGCCGGCACCAGTTCCGACTCCGGCGGCATGGGTGGGGGTATGCAGGACGACGGCTCGCTGCTGGCCATCACCGGCGGAACCCTGGTCGTGAACGCCGAGGGCGACGGCCTGGACTCCAACGGGTCGCTGCTGGTCACCGGCGGCACCACCGTGGTGTCGGGTCCGACCGGCGACGGCAACGGGGCGCTCGACTCCAACGGCGGCATCACGGTCACCGGCGGGACGCTCGTCGCCGCGGGCAGCTCGGGAATGGCGGAGACACCGGGCGAGGACTCGACGACGGGCTGGGTCTCGGTCACCTTCAGCGAGCAGCTGGCGGCCGGTCAGACGGTCAGCATCGTGAAGGACGGGACGGTGATCGCGTCCTACACGACCGTCAAGCAGGTGGCGTCCCTGATCGTGGCCGACTCCGACATCACCTCCGGTGAGACCTACGACGTCTACGTCGGCGGCACGCTGGCCGGGACGACGGTGGGCACCTACTCCGACTCCGGAGACATCTCCGGGGCGACGAAGAACTCCACCGTGACCGCCGGCGAAGGCGGCTCGACCGGCACGGGTGGCGGCGGCCAGGGCGGCATGGGTGGCAGTGGCGGCGGCCCCGGCGGCGGCCAGGGTGGCC
>NZ_JASGES010000074.1:0-25788 GCF_047606205.1 Propionicimonas sp.
CGGGGCCGGTCACGCCGCTGCCGATCCGCGCGCGCTCGCCGGTGCGGAGCACGGCAGCCTGCCCGCCGCCGCGGACGCGTCCGATCTGCTCCACCGTCGCGACCACCCCGTAGCTGCCGTAGCGGCCGTCGAGGCGGGGCGCGGCGAGCAGCTCTCCGTCGGAAGAGGTCTGGGCCGCGTCGATGACGGCCCTGGTGGCCTCGTCGAGCGGGATCGGGACGATCATGCCGGGCAGCAGGACAACGTCGTCGAGGAAGAGGACAGGAAGTCGTTTGGTGGTCATGCGAGTCCTTCACAGAGTTGAGTGCGTCAGGCTCAACCACCGCCGGGCCGATCTTGTTCCCGCCGGCCGCTCCGGCGCGCCGGTGCCGCGGGCTGCCTCGCGCCGCCGGCCCCAACGAAGCTGCAGGAGCGTGCGCACGGGGCGGGCGGCGGACGACCTCAGGGCGTACGTGGAGTGAGCGCGGCCGCGATCGCCGCGTAGGTGTCCTCGACGGCGCCGGACCGGCTCGGGACCACGACCGCGTCCGGCCGCGCGGCCAGCACACCCGGCACGGTGTCGTACATCTCGCCGAGGAACGCCGCTCCGCCGTGGCGGGCGACCAGCGCCCGGTTGTGCACATCCCACTCGCTGCGGTCGGAGCGGTTCTCGAACCGGGCGATGCTCTCGGCACGGCCGGCGAGCAGCACGAGTTCGACGAACCGGGCGCCGTTCAGGGTGGCCGTCCGCTCGAACGCGGCGATCGCGTCCGGCCGGCCGAGGAACTGCGGCAGCACGACGTCCCTGCCTCCGGCGAGATGGGTCGCCGCCATCGCCAGGGCCACCGGACGCAGCACGTCGTGGGTGCGATTGTCCTCGTCCTGCCAGCCGCCGACGAGCCGGTGCAGGGTGTCAATGTCGAGGTTGAGCGTGCCGGGGTGCCGGTCGGCCCACAACGCGGCCAGCGTCGACTTGCCGATCCCCGGCGGCCCGTTCAGGTGGATCAGCGTCGCCATCCCGCCTCCGCTCCGTCCTCGGGTCCGACCAGCCTACCCAGGTGGCCGGCGCGGCGATGTCGGCCGGCTCCTCGCTCCGCGAACAACCAGCCGGCGGGTCGACGGGCCGGCCGGTGGTGCCTGGTTCCCGGCGCCCGGTGCCGATCGCGGTTCCCGGCCCGGCGCCGCGATCCCGTCCCGATCCGCACGGTGAGGACCGCACGAGCGCGGGTACACCGAAGAGTGTCCTCGGGTGAAGTCCGGCGCCGACCCGGGGTGGCGCCGGACCAGGTGCGCCGGTTGAGACCACAGCCGGCGTACCGCCCGGCGGGGACTCGACTCCCTCGACGCACACAGGGAGGCGGACTAGGGTGCGCGCGTGCCCCTGGTGCTCATCGGGCTGCTGGGCGGGCTGATCACCGGCGTCTCGCCGTGCATCCTCCCCGTGCTCCCGCTGGTGTTCCTCGGCGGTGGGAGCCCCACCGCCGACGGTGGCCTGCCGGCCGCGGCGCGGCGCCGTCCGTTCCTGGTCGTACTGGGCCTGGTGACGAGCTTCGCCGCCTTCACGCTGTTCGGGACGCTGCTGCTGTCGGCCCTGCACGTGCCCTCCGACCTGATCCGCTGTCTCGGCCTGGGCGCGCTCGTCCTGCTCGGCCTGGCCCTGGTCTTCCCGGCCCTGGAGGGCGTCATCGAGCGACCGTTCACCCGTCTGCCGCAGCCTTCCGTCCGGCCGGGCGGCAGCGGTTTCGGGCTGGGGCTCGCGCTCGGCGCGGTGTTCGTCCCCTGCGCGGGCCCGGTGCTCGCGGCGATCACCGTCGCAGGGAGCACCGGTCGGGTGGGGGTGGACACGCTCCTGCTGACGGTCTCGTTCGCCGTGGGCTGTGCAATCCCGCTGCTCGTGTTCGCACTGGCCGGCCGCGAGGTGGTCGCACGGGTGCGGGCGTTCCAGCGGCACCAACGGGTCGTGCGGGTGGCCAGCGGGATCGTGATGATCGTGCTGGCCGTGGCGCTGGCGCTGAACGTGACCGACGCCATCCAGCGGGCGATCCCCGACTACACCACGTCGATCGGCAACAGCCTCGGCCGCGGCCTCGACTCGACCGGGTCGGACGCGAAGGCTCCCGTGGGGCTCTCCACCTGCCAGGCGGCGGCCTACACCGGGGACGACCAGCTGCGCGACTGCGGTCCGGCGCCGGAGTTCACGGGGATCGAGCAGTGGCTGAACACCGGCGGCGCGTCCCCCACGATCAGCGGGCTGTCGGGCAAGGTCGTCCTGGTCGACTTCTGGGCCTACTCGTGCATCAACTGCCAGCGGGAGCTCCCGCACGCGCAGGCCTGGTACAGCCGGTATGCCGAGACCGGTCTGGTCGTCGTGGGCGTCCACACCCCTGAGTACGCCTTCGAGCACGAAGCGGCCAACGTCGCCGACGGCGCGGCCCGGCTGGGCCTCAGGTTCCCGATCGCCCTCGACAATGACGACGCGACCTGGGACGCGTACGGCAACGAGTCGTGGCCCGCCGCCTACCTGATCGATGCCACCGGGGAGATCCGGCACGTCTCGATCGGCGAGGGCGACTACGACGGGGAGGAGCAGCTGATCAGGCAGCTGCTGGAGGCGGCGAACCCGGGCGTCACCCTGCCGGCGGTCACCGATGTCGCCGACACGACCCCGCACGACGTCGCGCAGTCCCCGGAGATGTACCTCGGCTCCGAACGCACGCAGTACTTCACCGGCAACGCCAGCTACCCCGACGGCACCGGGACCTTCCACTTCCCCGCCCAGCTGGAGCCGAGCCACTATGCGCTCGACGGCACCTGGACGGCGAGCGAGGAGTCACTCCTCGCCGGTGCCGGAGCGCGGATCGAGCTGTCGTACCACGCGTCGTCGGTCTACCTCGACGTGGGCGGGACCGGCACCCTGACGGTCACGGCGGGCGGCACCACTCGCATGATCGCCGTCGAGGGTGCCCCGAACATCTACCCGGTGGCGTCCTCTGGGGCTCCTGCCGACGGCACCGTGACGATCGCACTGTCGGAGGGGCTGGCCGCCTACTCGTTCACATTCGGCTGACCTCGCCGGGAGGATCGGTCCGCGCGACGCCTCGGCCCGCAGCCGGGGCTCAGGCGATCACCCAGTGCCAGCCGACGAGCATCGGCACGATCCCGAGCAGCAGCAGCGGGTGGTACCACCGGCGCCGGTTGAGCAGAAGGATCGCGCAGCTGCCGACCAGCCCGATCACGCCGCTCATCACCCACAGCCCGACCACCGAGTCCCTGGGCAGGTCGCGGGTGGCCGTGGTGGCCAGGTAGATGGTGAGCACACCGGTCACCATGAGGGTGATGCCGCCGACCAACACCGAGACGACGGTCCGCTGGACCAGGTCGAGACTGTTCGCCTCCGCCGGATCGCGAGTCGTCATCTCGTCGGTCATGCCACTCTCGGCCACGCCTCGCCCTCTCGTCCACAGGTGCCGGCGTCCATCCTCGCAGGTGCCCGCCGCTCCCCGCGCCCCGAGAACCCGCCCCCGCACACCGGCCACCGGCCACCGCACACCGGCCACCGGCCACCGGCCACCGGCCACCGAGGGACGGTTCTCCGTACCCGGCACGAGCGAGCCGTCCCCTGAACGACGACGGGACGGACCAGCGAACGGGAAGGGGGACAGACCAGCGAACGGGAAAAGAACCGTCCCCACTCCATTCAGGGGACGGTTCCTTTCCCGTTCGCTGGTCCGTCCCCTGTCCCCGTCACGGGCGCGGGGGGAGGGGGGTGGTCAGGGGTCGACGGCCGGGTCGAGCGCGGCTGGTGCAGGTGTCCTACGAGGGCAGCTCGATGGTCGCGACGATGGCGTTGTGGTCGGACGGGATCGTGCCGACGAACTGGCCCTTCCGGTTCAGGTCGACGACCGTCCTGAACTCCGCGACCCGGATCCGCGGGTCGGTGAGGATGTAGTCGATGTAGGTGCCCACCGGGAACGAGGTCCGGCGGGCCTTGGTCTCGTAGCCGTTGTAGCTGTTGTAGGCGGCGTTCACCACGTGCTCGGCGGTGGCGTTGCGCCCGGTGAGGAAGGACGCGGAACTGTTGCCCGTCGGGTCGACGAACCCTGCCGCCGTGAACGCGACGTACGGCGCGTTCGGGACGGCCGTCCGCGCCGAGTTGAAGTCGCCCTGAAGCACCACCGGCAGCCCCTCGGAATGGTCGGCGATCAGTTTCAGCACCTCCTCGGCCTGCGTCGCGCGCGCCACGTTGTACTCGGCGACCGAACTCGAGCCCGGTTCCAGGTGGGTGTTCAGGACGAAGAACTTGCCGCCGGTCTGCTTGTCCTTGAAGATCGCCCAGACCGCGTACCTGGTGGCCGTGCCGAGCGTGGTGAGGGAGGTCGCGCTGGCGTCCACGACGGACAGCCGGGAGGCGTTGTAGGCGAGCTTGGTCCCACTCGACCCCTTCCGGGTGGCCAGCTCGTACGGGCTGCCGAGCCGCTGGAGCAGGTCGTCGTACTGGGTGACGGGCGTCGCGTCCGCGCCGACGACGGTCAGCGGCGACGCCTCCTGCAGGCCCACCACGTCCGGCGCCTGGGCGAGGATGTTCGCCGCGACGGCGTCGCGGCGCTGCTCCCACGGGTGGCCGGCGTTGCTGACCTTGTTGACGTTGTAGCTGAGGACGCGGATCGCGGGCGAGGTGGTCCGGGTCGCCGCCTTCCACTTCGTCGAGTAGGCACTCAGCGGCGCACCCGCCGCGTCGAGGACCCGCACCCTGAAGTAGTACCTGGTGTCGGGCTGCAGGCCGGTGAGCGTGCCGCCGGCCTCGTCGAAGATCGCCTTCTGCCAGCGGGTGACGCTCGGGGCCAGAGTGGTCGAGTAGCGCACGAGGTAGCGGACGCCGGGTCCGCGGCTGCGCCACGACAGGTACATGCTGGTGGACGCGGCGGTGGCGGACAGGTCGACCGGCTTGAGTTCCGGCGACGCCTTCTTCGAGGTCTTCACCGCGAGCGTGCTGCCGTACGAAGTCAGGCTGGTCGGCTTGGCCTTGCTGGTGATCGCCTTGACCTGGAAGTAGTAGGTCTTGCCCGGGGTGAGCCGGGACGACGACTTGTCCGGGTTCGGGTTGAGGTTGGTCCACTCCAGGTAGTTGCCGACCACGTCCCAGCTCTTCGCGCCGGCCATGTCGCGATGGGTGGACATCCGCACGCGGTACGCGGCCTGGCTGGTGCCGTCCCAGGTGAGCCCGATCGCCTGCGCCGCCACCTCGGCGGCACGCAGGTGGCGGGGCGCGGAGGCGGCCTGCGCCGGGCTCGTGGTCACCACCGCACAGGCCAGCACGAGGCCGACCCCCGCGGTCAGTGCGACGGCGCGGCTCCAGACCCGCTTGATCGAACCCATGTGTCCTACCCACTCCTGACGTTGCGGTCCGCTCCGCCGGTGCCGTCCAGCCGGCCCTGCCGAAGCCTGTCCTTCGATAGTGGACGAGGTCGGCCGGCGCGGCCCACTCCGGACGCCGGATCGGGCGACCACTCTTGAGCAGGGGTTGAGGCACCCCCGGGGTGGACGCGCGGGGCGGGCTCAGCGCCGGCGCCGGATCGTGGCCCGGTTCAGGACGGCCAGCGCCGCCTGCAGGTGGGTGAAGCCGAACCGGCGCCCGGTGTACGCCACGACGCCGCGCAGCGGCATCTCGGCCAGCGCCGCCTCCATCATCGGGCCGTTCGCGTCCCCCTCGTCGAGGGCGAGGCGGCGCCCGGCGACCAGGTTCGCCAGCGCGTACAGGCGACGCCCCAGCCAGGTCTGCCTGAGGTCGCCGATCGCCGAGTCCTCGGTGAGCGGCCACAGCGGCGGCGCGGTCGGTACCGGGTGGCCCAGCAGGGCCGCGAACTCGGCGTCGGAGGCGAGCGGCCCGGCCGGCGCGGCGACCGGCGTGACCACATCGTCGGAGGCGACCGTCACGACGGCGGACGCGCGCAGGTCGCGCGAGGACGCGCCGACCCGCAGCTCGTACTCTCCCGCTTCGACGAGCCAGGCGGCGGTGGCCACGTCGTAGACGGCGAAGCTGCGCCGGTCCAGACCGATCGCGACCTGTCCGGCCTCGCCGAGCTCCAGCCGGATCCGGGCGAACCCCTTCAGCTCCTGCTCCGGCCTGCGCAGGGAACTGGTCACGTCGTGGACGTAGAGCTGCACGACCTCCGAGCCGGCCCTGCTCCCGGTGTTGGTGAGGGTGACCCGGACGGTGAGGTCGGTGCCGTCCCCCTCGACCGAGAGGTCGGACCAGGCGAAGCTCGTGTAGCCGAGCCCGTGGCCGAAGCAGAACCGCGGCGCCACCCCGAAGGTGTCGTGGAACCGGTACCCCACCCACGGCCCCTCCCGGTACTGCACCTGGGTGGGGTGGGCGGAGAAGTTCGCGGACGCCGGAAGCTCCTCGCCGGCGACGGGGAAGCTCTCGGCGAGCCTCCCGCCGGGCTCGGCGTCCCCGCACAGGACATCGGCCAGGGCGGAGCCACCCGCCTGGCCGCCGAGATAGGCCTCGACGAGGGCGGCCGGGCGGTCGGCCCAGCCGAGCTCGACCGGGGCGCCGTTGACGAGCACGACGACCGTGCGTGGGTTGGCGTCGGTGACCACCTGGACGAGGGTCTCCTGGCCGACCGGGAGACGCAGGTGCGGGCGGTCGTAGCCCTCCGACTCCGCGCGGGCCGGCAGCCCGACCACCAGGACGACGACGTCGGCGGCGGCGGCCGCGGCACGTGCCTGCGCGAGCAGGTCGACGCTGGTCGCGCCGGTGTCCGGGTCGTACCCGGGCGCCCAGGCCAGGGTCTCACCGTGCCGCTCGCGCATCGCGTCGAGGAGGGTGTCGAGCCGGGTGGGGTTCACCAGCGAGCTACCGGCGCCCTGGTAGCGCGGGGTGCGGGCGAACGCACCGATCACAGCGATGGTCCCCTCCCCGGACAGCGGGAGTACCCCGTCGTTGCTGAGCAGGACGGTGCCCGCCGCTGCCGCGCGACGGGCGAGGGCGTGGTTCGCGGCCAGGTCGGCGGGCGCGGCACCCGCGGCCGCCTTCCCCTCGGCCACCCGCAGGGCCAGGCCGACCACCCGCGTGCAGGCAGCGTCCAGCTCGGCGACCGTCACCGCCCCCGCGTCGAGCGCCGCGGCGACCCGGGCGTCCCAGGCGCCGGAACTGGACGGCATCTCGAGGTCGAGGCCCGCTCGCAGCCCCGCCGGGCGGTCGGCGACGGCGAACCAGTCGCTGACCACCAGGCCGTCGAAACCCCACTCGCCGCGCAGGATGCCGGCCAGCAGCGTGCGCGACTCTCCGGCGTGCTCGCCGTTGACGAGGTTGTAGGCGCTCATCACCGCCCACGGTGCGGCCCGGGTGACGGCGGTCTCGAAGCCGGCCAGGTACAGCTCGCGCAGGGTGCGGGGGTCGACGATCGTGTCGAGGCGCATCCGGTTGGACTCCTGGTTGTTCACCGCGAAGTGCTTCACACAGGCTCCGACACCCTCGGACTGGATGCCGCGGACCATCGCGGTCGCGCACGCGCCGGTCAGGAAGGGGTCCTCGGAGAAGTACTCGAAACTGCGGCCGCCGCCGGGGTGGCGCTTGATGTTCATGCCCGGGCCGAGGACGACCCCGACGCCGAGTGCTCTGGCCTCTCTGCCGAGCGCGGCGCCGACCTCGGCGAGCAGGTCCGGGTCCCAGGCGGACGCCAGCGTGACCGCGGTGGGGAAGCAGGTCGCCGGCACGGAGGCCGCCTGCCCGACATGGTCGACCGCACCGTCCTGCACGCGCAGGCCGTGCGGCCCGTCGGAGAGGTGGACGGCGCCGATCCCGTGCTGCGGCAGTGCCGTCGTGTGCCAGAAGTCGGCGCCGGAGAGCAGGCCGATCTTCTGCGTGCGGGACAACCCCGACACGATCTGGGACGCGCGCGCAGCCCGCTCCTGCGGCGTCATCACGCTCATGTCCGATCCTCCCGGTTGGTGGCCCGGCGGCGCGGCCGGGTGTGCAGCCAAGAATGCCCCGTCCGCGCCCGGACCGGTGAGACGTGACCCCCGCGGCCGCGGTGCACCGGCTCCCTGCGACTGCTGGCCCTTCTGCGGCCTCTGCGTCGGTGGGACGTCCGCGGTCAGTGCCGGTCCGCGGCCGCGACGGCGGCCCGGATCAGCTGGACGCAGCCTGCGTAGCCCAGGCGCGCGCTGTTCAGGCACAGGTCGTACTCGCGATAGTCGCCGAAGCGGGTGCCGGTGAAGAACTGCTGGTAGCGGGCGCGCGCCCGGTCCATCTTCGCGATGTACCTCGCTGCGTCCCTCGGCTCGACCCCGTCGACGCGGATGGCACGGGCGGCCTTCTGGGCGTTGTTCGTGCTGAACACGAACACGCTGAGGAACGGCAGCCCCGCATCGCGCAGGATCCGGTCCGCGCAGCGGCCGATGAACAGCGCCGGGCCGCTCCGCGCGGCCCCGACGACCTCCTCCGCGATCGCGGAGTACAGCACGGCGGGCACGGAGATGCCGCCCGCCGTCGGCGCACCCATGGCCGACATGTCGAGGAACTGCCCCGCGCCGAGCCGCTCGTCGAGCGCCTCGAGTGCGTCCGGCGGGAGACCGCGCCTGCTGGCGGCGAGCTGCAGGATGCGGGTGTCGTAGAACTCCAGGCCGTCCTGCTCGCAGAGCCTGCGGCCGACTTCGCGGCCACCGCTGCCGAACTCGCGGTTGATGACGATGACGGAGTGCACGCCTGACTCCTCAGTCGGCCATCGTGGGCCGCGGGCCTGTCGCGGTGAGTCCTCCGGAGCGGAGGAACAGGCCGAGGCCCGCCGCGATGACCGTGAGCCAGGTGGTGATCTGGAAGAGGTTGGTGAACGACGTCACCACCACCTCCAGGCTGGTGCTCTGGGCGAGCTGGTAGAGCGCGGCCAGGCCGAGCTGGGTGACCCGAGGGTCGCTGGCGCTGATCAGGCCGTAGCGGTCGGCGGTGAGCTGGGCCTGCTGGCTGACCATGAGGGCGGAGAGGGCGGCCAGGCCGAGTCCCTGGGAGACCCGCTGGACCACGTTGTTGATGGCGGTGCCACTGCTGGTCAGCCGGGGGTCGAGGGCGGCCATGCCCGAGGACTGCACCGACATCATCGCCAGGCCGGTGCCGACCGCGCGCAGGCACGTCCATTCGATGATCTCGGTGGTCGTGGTGTACACGCTCAGCCCGGTCATCAGATAGGTGGCGTAGGCGGAGATGAGCAGGCCGCTGACCACGAGCCAGCGTGGCCCGAACCGGTCGTAGAGGCGTCCGGACAAGGGCGCCATCACTGCCATCACCAGGGCCTGCGGCATCACCACCAGCCCGGCCTGGAGGGCGGGCAGGCCGAGCACCGACTGCAGGAAGGTCGGGACGTAGAACAGGGTGGCGAACATGCCGATCGACAGCACGCTCATGATCAGCAGCGAGTTGAGGTACGGCCAGACGCGGAACACGTTGAGGTTCAGCAGCGGGTGCTCGACCTCCAGTTCGATCAGCACGAACAGGGCCAGGCTGAGCACGCTGGTGATCAGCAGCCCGAGGATGGGGTAGCTCGTCCACCCCCAGGACGCGCCTTCGGAGAAGGCGAGCAGCAGGCACACCATGCCGACCGCCACGGTGACGAAGCCGAGGATGTCGAACCGGTAGGTGGGCTGCTGGGCGAACTTCGGCAGCATCATCACCGCCAGCACCACCCCGGCCACCGCGACCGGGATGTTGATGTAGAAGATCAGCCGCCAGCCGACGAACTCGACCAGGTAGCCGCCGAGGGTCGGGCCCAACGCGGGGGCCGCGATCACGCCGACGCCGTACAGCCCCATGGCCGTGCCGAACTTGTCCTTCGGGACGATCCGGAACAGCATCGTCATCGTGATCGCGGGCAGGATGCCGCCCGGGATCGCCTGCAGAACCCGGAAGGCGATCAGGCTGGGCAGGTTCCAGGCGAATCCGCACAGCGCGGATCCGATCGCGAACCCGACCAGCGACACCGTGTACAGCCTGCCCAGCCCTACCTTGTCGCCGAGCCAGGCCGTGGTCGGCACGACCACGCCCAGGACGAGACTGTAGGCGGTGGCGATCCAGGCGATGTCGGCGGTCGAGCCGCCGAACTCGGTCTGGATGGTCGGCACGGCCACGTTCACGATGCTGGTGTCCAGCACGGTCATGAACATGCCGACGATCAGCACCAGGAGCGGGCCCACCCAGTGGGTGGCGGACCCCGGGGCGACGGCCTGCGCGCCGGGCTTGCGTCCGGCGGGAGCCGCTGGGGCGGCCGTGGTCATTTCTCGATCTTGGCCGTGACGTTCATGCCCGGCACCAGCGCGAGTCCCTGTCGGTCGTCGATGCTCACCTTCACCGCGATCACCTGCGTGACCTTCTGGAAGTTGCCGGTCGTGTTGGACTGGCCGAACAGTGAGAACACGGCTGCCGCCCCGGTCTTGATCTCCGCGACGTGACCGGTCAGCGGGGTGCCCGGGAACGCGTCCACGGAGATGTCGACCTTCTGGCCGACCTTGACCGCACCGATGTCGGTCTCCTCGACCCGGGCGGTGACGAAGACGCCGCTGGGGTCGTAGGCGATCGCCAGGCTGGTGCCGGCCGCGACGAAGGCGCCGTTCACACCGTTGTTCACCGCCACCACCCCGTCAGCCGGCGCCCGGACGAGGGTCTGCGGCTGCAGGTAGCCGGTCTGGACGGCGATCCGCCCCACCGGCTCCTGGGCCTTCACCTGCGTGCCCATCGCGGCCGTCCAGTCGGTCAGCGTGCCGCTGGTCGGCGCGGTGATGGTGATCTGCGTCCCGTCCACCTGGGCGTTGTCGGTGGTCACGAAGCGGCTTGCGTTGAGCAACCAGTTCGCCACCAGCGCCACGACGGCGACGAGGGCGAGGGCTCCGATCACGATCAGGCCGATCCGGGTGCGCCGGCTCAGCCTCTTCTTCGGCGGTTCCGGCGGGGCGACCTCGTCGGCCTCGTTGGCGGGCTCGATGATCTGGGTGGTCTCGGACATGGCTGGTCCTCCTTCGGTCAGGGCGTCAGTGGGTGGTGGCGGACGGCACCAGGACCTGGTCGCCCTCGGCCAGCCCGGAGACGACCTCGGTGCGGTCCGGACCGACCAGGCCGGCGGTGAAGGCGACCGTGCGCTGCGCACCGGTGGCGTCGACGAGGGTCACCACGCTCTGGCCGTTCTCGGTGCGCACCGCGGCGTTGGGGACGCTCAGCACGTCCTTCTTCTCCTGGGTCGAGACCGTGGCGTGCACGGTCATTCCCTCCTTGAGCCGTTTGTCGGTGGTGTCCAGCGACACCGTGACCAGGTAACTCATCGACCCGCCCAGCGCCGTGCCCGATGGCGAGATGGCGGTCACCGTGCCCGCCGTGGTGACGTCGGGAAGGGCGTCGAAGCTCAGGGCCGCGGTCTGCCCCGCGACGATCTCAGCCGCGTCCAGTTCCTGGAACGGGACCACGGCGGTCATCGGACCTGTGGCCGAGATGACCATGAACTGGGTCCCACCGGCGCGGTTCGTGGCGCTGGTTCCGGCCACGACCGTGGTGCCGGGCACCGCGGCATCCGTCCCCGGCGCCTCGGCGGAGGTGCCGGTGCTGGCGGTCAGGTACTCACCCACGGCGCCGTTGATCGCGGTCACGGTGCCGTCGAAGGGCGCCGTCAACGTTGCGAGCGACAGGTTGTGCTCCGCGACGTCGACCAGCGACTGCGCCGTGGTCACGGCCGCCTTCTGCTGGGTGATGCTGTAGGGCCGGTCGGACGCGGCGGAGTTCGCCGCGTTCTGGGCCGTGACGACTCCCTGCTCGGCGGTCGCCACCGACACCGTGCCGGCGGCGGTCGCCACCTTCAGCGCCTGCTCCGCCGACGAGACGGCCGTCTGCGCGCTGACCACGGCCGCCTGCAGGCTCGAGCAGTCCGAGGTGCAGGCCGCGAGTGCCGACTGCGCCGAGTTCAGTGCGCTGTTCGCCCTCGACACCGCCACCCGATCGGCACGCTTGGTCGCCGCCACCTGGCTGCTGGTCGCGTTGCGGATCGTCCGGGCCTGCGCGAGGGAGTTCCGCGCGCCCCGCAGGGACGGGCTGTTCTCCAGCTTCGCCAGCGCGGCCTTCTGTGCTGCCAGGTTCGCCTTCTGCTGCACGACCAGCTGCCTGAGCTGGAAGCTGTCGACCCTGGCCAGCCGCTGGCCGGCCTTGACGGTGTCGCCGACCTGGACGTCGACGCTGGTCAGCAGGCCTCCCGCCGCGAAGCCGAGGTTCCGCGACGACGACGCGGCCATCGTGCCCGCACCCGACACGCCGAGACTGATCGTGGCCCGCTCGACCGGTGCGGTCGACGCGCGGGTCTCCGTTCCGGACGAGCCGCACGCCGCCAGCACGACGGCACCGGCCAGGACCGCGACCACCGCCACGGCAGCCCTGCCCGCCCGAGAGCGCCGGGCACGCCAATTCACACCCTTCATGGGTCCTCCAGTCATTGGGGAGCTCGCGGCTCGTCCCTGCTCTCGACCCGGCTGCGCCGCGGTCTGGCATGGATACGGACCGTTTCTAGCGATAAGGTTAGCCTCACGCAAACCAGTTCCGCAACGTCCCCGGAGGAGGCCGGATGCGCAGGCACCGACGCAGCGCGGCCCAGGTGGAGGCGGCGATCCATGCCGCCGTCCTCGCCGAGCTCGCCGCCGGCGGCTACGCCGCCGTCACGTTCGAGGGCATCGCGCGGCGCGCGCGCACGAGCAAGCCGGTGCTGTACCGCCGCTATCCCGACCGGGCGTCGATGATCTTCGCCGCCGTCCGCGACCGCGGCCCCGTCGGCCGCCTGGAGGAGAGCACGGGGAGCCTTCGGGGGGATCTCCAGGCGATGCTGGAGTTGACCTTCCGCCGAGCCGCGGACTTCGGTTCAAGGGCGTACCGCGCCCTGATCGGCGAGGCCCGCGACGCCACCCTGGCGGAGGTGGCGGGGCTGAGCGCCGACGTCGCCGCGAGAATGGAGGCGATCGTGCTGACCCCGGCTCGCCAGCGGGGCGAACTCGGCCCGCTCCCCCTCCATCCCGAGGTGATCCTCACCCCCATGCGGCTGGCCCGCGACCGGCTCACCTTCGGGCCATTCACCGACCAGGACGTGGTCGCCATCATCGACACCGTCGCCCTGCCGCTCTACCGGGCCGCCTCAGGGCTGCCGCCGGAGTCCGTCCCGCCCGGGGACTGATCGGCGGACGCCCGGGGCCGCCCGCAACCCGCTCGGCGAACCGCTCCGCCATCCCAGAACCCTATGATCACCTCACGCGACCGTGCCGAGGAGAACCTGGATGAGCGAGATCGTTGAGTCCGAACTGTTGGCGGGGGTGCCGGACGGGCTGTTCGTCGCCGGCGAGTGGCGGCCCTCCTCCGACGGCGGGACGCTGGACGTGCACGACCCGGCCACCGGGGCGGTGATCAGGACCATCGCGAGCGCCTCCGTCGCGGACGGCAGGGCCGCCCTCGATGCGGCCTGCGACGCGTTCGAGACCTGGTCGCGAACCTCCAGCAGGGAGCGGGCGGAGGTGCTGCGCCGGGCGTTCGACCTGCTGGTCGCGCGCACGGAGGAGTTCGCGCTGCTGATGACCCTCGAGATGGGCAAGCCGCTGGCCGAGGCGCGCGGCGAGGTCGCCTACGGTGGCGAGTTCCTGCGCTGGTTCAGCGAGGAGGCCGCCCACGTCCAGGGCCGCTACGGCGCCAACCCCGAGGGCACCGGACGGATGATCGTCACCCAGCACCCGGTGGGTCCGTGCTTCCTGATCACACCGTGGAACTTCCCGCTCGCGATGGCCACCCGCAAGATCGCCCCGGCGCTGGCCGCGGGCTGCACGGTGGTCGTGAAGCCCGCCGCACTGACGCCACTCACCACCCTGTACGTCGCCAAGCTGTTCCAGGACGCGGGCCTTCCCCCCGGCGTGGTGAACGTGATCACCACCTCGCACTCCGGTGACGTGTCGGACGCGATCATCTCCGACCCGCGGCTGCGCAAGCTCTCCTTCACCGGCTCGACGCCGGTCGGCCAGGCGCTGCTGAAGCAGGCAGCCAACGGGGTGCTCCGCACGTCCATGGAGCTCGGCGGGAACGCGCCGTTCGTCGTCTTCGACGACGCCAACCTGGACAGGGCCGTCGACGGGGCGATGGCGGCCAAGTTCCGCAACATCGGCCAGGCGTGCACCGCGGCCAACCGGTTCATCGTGCACGCGTCGATTGCCGAGGAGTTCGCCCGGCGGGTCACCGAGCGGGTCGCGGGGCTCAAGACCGGCCGCGGCACGGAGGAGGGGGTGACCATCGGCCCGCTGATCGACGACCGCGCCGTCGCGAAGACCCGCGAGTTGGTGGACGACGCCGTCGCGCGCGGCGCGTCCGTCCGCACCGGTGGGACGGCGATCGACGGGCCGGGCTCGTTCTACCGGGCCACCGTCCTTTCCGACGTCCAGCCGGGCAGCGACATCCTCCGGGAGGAGATCTTCGGCCCGGTCCTCGCGATCGTCACCTTCACCAGCGAGGACGAGGCCGTCTCGATCGCCAACGACACCGAGTACGGCCTGGTCAGCTACGTCTACACGGAGAGTCTCGCCCGCGGCCAGCGGATGATCGAACGCCTGGCCACCGGGATGATGGGCCTCAACGTCGGCGTGGTCTCCAATGCGGCCGCCCCGTTCGGCGGCTGGAAGTTCTCCGGCCTCGGCCGCGAGGGCGGCGCGGAGGGCATCCACGAGTACCTGCAGACCAAGTACACCCTCACGGCGAACCCCTTCGCCTGACCTCGTCCGGCGCCCGGGCGGGAACAGTCCCCGCTGCGCTCCGCCGCGGCACCCGGCCTGAACGGGAAAGGAACCGTCCCCTGAACGGGAAAGGGGACGGACCAGCGAACGGGAAAGGAACCGTCCCCATTTCCATTCGGGGGACGGTTCCTTTCCCGTTCAGAGCGGCCGTTCGCACGGCCGCCCTGGTGGGCCCACCGACGGTCTGAGGCTCGGGAGTTCCGCACCACGCCGGCGCCGTACCTCACGTCCGTGGTCAGACCAGCGAGCCCTACGCCCCCAGGTGGCCGCCGCGGACCGCCCGATCCGGGGCCCCGCAGCCGGGACATGATTGCTCAGCAGTGTCCTAGGTTTTCTGTCCACCTAGGGCCGGTCCCGGACGACCAGGTGCGCGCGCACCTGGTCGATGGTGGCCAGGACGGCGATCGTCTCCTCGTGGGTGTGGACGGGCGACTCGACACAGCCCCTGGCGACGTACCCGGCCAGCGCCGTCGCCTCGTGACTGAGCGCCGAGTAGGGATCGGTGAAGCTGTCGTCGGTCCAGGTGTCGGCGACCGCGCGGCCGGCCCGCCTGCGGGTGAGGACGAGTTCGGTGGGAGCGTAGAAGGGGCGGCGGAACTCCAGCCGGCCCGCGGTGCCGATGACGGTGGCGCGGGTGGGCAGTTCGGCGACGATCGAGGTGGCGATCTGCGCGGCCGCGCCGCCGGCACTGCCGAGGACGGCGGCGGCGGACAGGTCCACCCCGTCGGCCAGCCTCGTTCCCACCGCGGCGACACTGGTCGGCGGGCCGAGCACCGCGGAGGCGAACGAGATCGGGTACACGCCGGCGTCGAGCAGCGCGCCGCCGGCCAATTCGGGGCTCCACAGCCGCCCGGCCGGGTCGTAGGGAACGGCGAACCCGAAGTCGGCATCGACCCCCAGGACCTCGCCGAGGCCACCGTCGGCCAGCACCTGGCGCAGGATGTCGGCCTGCGGCAGGTAGCGCGTCCACATCGCCTCCATCACGAACACCCCCGCCGCGCGCGCTGCCGCGGTGATCGTCCGTGCCTGGGCCGCGCTGGTCGCGATCGGCTTCTCGACCAGCGCGTGCTTGCCCGCCGCGGCCGCGGCGAGCGCCCACTCGGCGTGAGAGCTGTGCGGGGTGGCGATGTAGACCACGTCGATCGACGGGTCGTCCAGCAACTCCGCCACCGGGCAGGCCCGCGGCACCTGGTGGACGGCGGCGAACGCCGCTGCCCGATCGGTGCTGCGGGCCGCGACAGCGACGACCCGCTGGGCGGTGTGGGAACGAACGGCGTCGACGAACCGTCCGGCGATGCCGCCCGCGCCGATGACGCCCCAGCGCAGGGCGGGCACGGGCTCGTCGAACAGGGGTCGCGGGGTGGGAAGGGTCATGCCGGCTCTCCTCGCTGCCGTGGCCCGCTGGACAGGCACGACCATGTGCGGTTGTGATGGGACCATGTCGGACCACGCCATTGTGCTGCAGCTCACCGGGGCCGCGGGCCCGAGACGGGCACGTTCCCACGACCCGGAGCCGACGTGAACCACGCCGAGGGCCCGGTGGGCGGGCTGGTCGCCGCACTCGCCGAGAGCGGATTGACCGTGGCGACGGCGGAGTCGCTCACCGGGGGCCTGCTGGCGGCAGAACTGGTCAGTGTCGCCGGGGTGTCGGCGGTCTTCCTCGGCGGGATCGTCTGCTACGACACCCGGCTCAAGCACCGTCTGCTCGGGGTGGACGCCGCGCGCCTGGCCGAGACCGGACCGGTGGATGCGCTGGTGGCCGAGCAGATGGCGGAGGGCGTCCGCCACGCCTGCGCGGTCGACGGGCGGCCGGCCGACCTCGGCCTCGCCACCACCGGTGTCGCCGGCCCCGATCCCGACCCGCAAACCGGCACGGCCGCCGGCACCGTCTACCTCGGCGTCGCCACCGCCCGCGGTGCGCGTTCGGTCCGGCTGGACCTGCCGGGCGGTCGCGACGCGGTCCGGGTCGCGAGCGTGGACGCGGCGATCGCGCTCGCGCTCGACGAGCTGCGAGCCCTCCGTCCGCAGGTCACCGGCTGAGCGCCGCCGGGCTCAGCGGAAGTGCGCGGGCGGAAGCTGCGGACGGGGCACGACCGGCCCGATCTGCTGCCGCAGGGCGTCCAGCGCCTCCGCCGGGCCGAGATGCCCACCCAGGACGACCTCGCCCGGAACGCCGAGCACGTCGCCGGGCAGGTGCCACTGCCGCAACTGCGTGTCGGTCACCTCGGCGGCGAGGGGCCGTCCGGCGTGACGCCGCAGGGTCTCGGTGAGCGGGACGTCGAGGTAGAAGACGTGCCGCGGGCCCGAATGCTCCCCCAGCAGCCGGCGAAGCATCGGTGCGTAGTGGCCGGCGCGGAGGATCCCTTCGAGAATCACGTGGTAGCCGATGCCCAGGCAGTAGCGGACGGTGTTCTCGATCAGACCGATGTTGTCCGCGTCCGGACGATCGTGCTCGCGCAGGACGACGCGGCGAAGGTGGTCCTGGCCGATGTTGGCGGTGCCGCGGCCCATGGCCAGCTGGAGTTCGCGCGCGAGGGTGGTCTTGCCCGACGCGGAGTTGCCGCGAAGGATCACCAGGTGTTGCGGCTCCCCCGACACGCATCGAGCCTACCGGCGAGCGGTCCGGCGAACGCCCTCGGCGCGACGCTCCGGCGCGCCTGCCCCGGTCGCGCGGCGGCGCCCTGGACAGGACGTGCCGTTCCCGGCCCCGGCGGGGCGAGAATGGAGCCGCGGGGCCGGTCAGCGATCGGGCCGATGCGGACGACCCGGGAGGCGAGGTCAGGGATGGCGATCCAGCACACGGTGGTGTTCCGACTCGTCCATGAGCCGGGTTCGCACGAGGAGTCCGCCTTCCTGGCGACGGCACGCGACGTGCTGGCGTCGATCCCCGGGGTGGAGGACTTCACAGTCAGCCGCCAGATCAGCCCGAAGAGCGACCTCGTCTGGCAGTTCTCGATGTCCTTCGCCGACCAGTCCGGCTACGACGCCTACAACAGCCACCCGGGGCATGTGGGGTTCGTGGAGTCCCGCTGGGTGCCGGAGGTCGCGTCCTTCCAGGAGTACGACTTCGTCGGTCTGGACGGAGGCTGCTGAGAATGCCGCTCGAGCGAGGACGTGCCGGGCGGCAGGAGCGGCAGGGCCGCATCGTGAGGGCGATCCTGACCCTGCGCCCCGAGCTGTCGCCGCCGCGGATCGCCCGATCCGGCGCACCGCAGCCGGACCATGACCGTTCAGCGGTCGCCTAGGCCGGCGATGGACGTTCACGAGCAGGTGGAGGCGTACCTCGCCTGCCAGCCCGAGCCGAAGCGGGCCGACCTGCGGACGGTGCACGCCCGGGTGCTGGCCGAGTTCCCCGGCTGCCGGCTGTGGTTCAGCGACGGCAGGAACGAGGCAGGGAAGGTCGTGGCCAATCCCGGCATCGGCTACGGCGTCCGGACGATCACCTACGCGAACGGGTCGTCGCGGGAGTTCTACCGGATCGGCCTGGGCGCGAACGCGACCGGCATCTCCGTCTACGTCCTCGGCCTGCCCGACAGGACTCACCTGGCCCGCAGCTACGGCGAGTCGATCGGCAAGGCCGGGGTGACCGGCTACTGCATCCGGTTCCGCCGCCTGTCCGACATCGACCAGGACGTCCTGCTCGCCGCGATCAGGGACGCCATGGCGCTCGAGCCCGGGAACCACTGACCAGCCCGTCCCGGGCGCCTCGCGCACCAGGCCGGCGATCCGGGCCCCCGGACGCCCCGCCTCAGCGGGAGCCGGCGAGGATGCCGGCCAGCGGCGGCGACCAGAGTTCGTGGCCGCGCCGGCCGAAGTCCGAGAGCAGGGCGTTCGCCGCCTGCCAGCCCGTGGTCGCGGCCCGCTCCATCAGCGCGACGGGCCAGTCGCAGCGGACCAGGTCGCCGGCCAGCACGATCCTGCGGTCCGGCGTCCGCACGGTCGGCCGCAGGTGCCACGGGGACGGATCCACCAGCGGGCAGTCGCCGGCGACCAGCCACTCCTGTGCCACCACCGGAGCGGCGGCCAGCGCCGGCGCCACCCTCGCCGCCTGCCGCCACAGCTCGGCACACACCTGGGGACCGGTGTCGCCGAGCGCGTACCCGTGCACCTCGACGACCGAGCCTCCCGTCCTGCGGCTCCACTGGGCCGCACCGGCCTCGAAGGCGTCCAGCCTGCTGATGTTGTCCAGCGGCCCGTAGCCGCTCGTGCCGAGGAACGCGGGCAGGTCGTCGGCCCTCGTGGCCAGCCAGCGGCGGGACACCCCGAACGGCGGCGCGCTGCGCAGGGCGGCGATCCGTTCCCGCCAGGCGCTGTCGAGCAGGTCCGGGGAGGCGTGCACGAGCGACTGCAGACCGCGGGTGTCGAGGGCCAGCACGACTCCGTCCGCCCTCAGCTCAGCGCCCGCGGCCCTCACCACCACGCCGCCATCACCCGGACACCGCACCGCCTCGACCCAGGTCCCGGTGCGCACGTCGACGCCGAGGCCGTGCAGGTAGCGGCCCAGCGGCGCCCAGAGGGAGGCGTCGTAGTCGTCGTCGGGGACGTCGAAGAGCAGCCCCTCCGCCGAGCCGACGAAATAGCTGTGGAACATGGCGACCAGCTCGCCGGCGGAGAAGTCGCGCGGGTCGGCGAAGAAGCTGCGGGCGAACACCTCCAGGGCCAGGTGTCGCGCCGATGCGGGGAACCGCAGCCGGTCGAGGTAGTCCGCCGCGCTCACCGCATCCAGCTCCGAGTAGGTGCGCGGGAACCGCACCCGCAGCAGGCCGAGCGCCTCCCGGGCGTCCACCCCGGCGAGGCGGTGCAGCGGGAAGCTCGGGCTCTGCGCGACGAAGCCCACCAGGTTCCACGGTGGCGTGCGGGGAACCCGGGCGAACGAGTCGCGCACCGGCGAGCCGCCACTCCAGGGCGCGAGTTGCAGCGGATAGTCCGGCACCGGCTGCAGCCGCTCCAGCCCGGGGTCGGCACGTCTCAGCAGCGCGCGGAGGTTGTAGTACTGGCGGAAGAAGGCATGGAAGCCGCGGCTCATCGTGCCGGTCCGCCCCTCCGGCAGGGCGACCGGCCAGGCCCGCACCCGGCCGCCCAGCGTGTCGGCAGCCTCCAGCAGCACCACCCGGACCCCGCGCTCGGCCAGCCCTGTCGCGGCGGCGAGCCCGGCCACCCCGCCACCGACCACGACGACCGAGGGCCCCCCGGAGCCGGTCGGCGTACCTCCGCCCGCCGGCTGGGGGGGACGGTGCCGCTCCGCCCTCGGGTCGCGGCCCGGACGCCAGGGCCTCATTCCTGCCCCCTCCATCGGCCCGCGGCCCGCCAGGCGATGATCGCGCCGGTGACCAGGGCGAAGCCGAAGCCGAAGTCCTCGATCGGGATGTCGAACGGGAACCGCACCCCGACGAAGGCTGCCGGCGAGTAGCGCACGATCGGGTCCGGGCGCAGGGTGAGCCAGCCGTCGACGGCGACCTGGAAGGCGAACACGATCAGCATCGTCAGCCAGTACTGGGCGGTGGCGAAGATGCCGGTGCGCGCCCACAGCAGCTCCACGGCGACCACCACGACGACGGCGACCAGAGTCGCGAGCGTGTACTCAGGCATCGCCGGCCGTCCCGCCCGTCGGCCGGTCCCCGTCCACGTCCCGGCGCGAGCCGGCCCGGCGCTTCGCCCCGGCAGCGAGAACGGTGCCGACGGCCTCGTAGGTGAGCAGCCCGCACAGCGGGACGACCACGAAGAACACCAGTTCCTCCAGCGGCACCGAGCCGGGGAGCAGGATGCCGGTCGTGCGGGCGGGGTCGAAGCCCCAGTGGTCGCGGGCGATCGCGACCGCGTCCCAGCCGAGAAACACGACCAGCACAGGGGCGAGGGCCAGCAGCAGGCGCAACGGCCTGCGGTAGACACGCGCGCGCAGAAGGAACTCCAGGGGCAGCGTGACCAGCAGGCAGGCGGCCATCAGCAGCAGGTACTCCGTCCTCATCCGATCCGCCTCGTCCCCGCGACCAGGACGGATGCGGCCGTCACGACCTTGCGCCAGGTGGGTACCCGGGCCCGGCCGGAGAACACGTCGTAGTCGCGGGCCTCGATCCTGCCGAGGATCCGCGCGTACAGCTCCAGCGCCGTGCCCACGCAGCGGGCGGACGCGGGCGGCAGCATCGCCACCCCCGGCTCCGCCCGCGCGTACAGCTCCCGGTTCCGCGCGATCTCGAAGGCCATCACGTGCCGCCAGGCGTCGTCGACGGCCCGGCGCCACGGATCGGCGCCGAACCGGGCCAGGTCGTCGGCCGGGACGTACACCCGGCCGCGATCGAGGTCCTCCCCGACGTCGCGCAGGAAGTTGGTCAGCTGGAAGGCGAACCCGAGCGCCCTGGCCGGCTCGAGTGCCTCCGCGGACAACGGCCGCAGCACGGGCAGCATCATCTCCCCGATCACCGCCGCGGAGCCTTCCATGTAGCCGCACAGAGCAGGCCAGGTGTCGTAGCCGGTCACGGTGAGGTCGAGCTCCATCGCGTCGAAGAACCGGTCGAAGCATTCCCGCTGGATGCCGGTCTCCTGAACCGTGCGGGCGATCGCGGCGAGGACGGGGTCGGGCGGCCGTCCGGCCAGCGCCGCCGCGAAGGACGCACGGAAGGCCGCCAGTTCCCGGGCCGTCCGGCCCACCTCGACGAGCGTCGCCCCGTCGGCGTCCACGATGTCGTCGGCGAGCCGGCACAGCGCATAGATCGCGTGGACGTGCCTGCGCTGCGGCGACGGCAACAGCGCCGCACCCCAGTAGTAGGTCGTGCCGTGGGCGCGGGTCAGCCGCGCGCACTGGGCGTAGCCCTCGGCCAGGTCGTCGCTCATGAGCGCCCCGTGAGGTAGTCGCGGACGCGTCGGGCGGCGAGTTCCCCGCTGACCAGCACCATCGGGACGCCGACGCCGGGGGTGGTGCCGGCGCCGGCGAAGAACACCCCCGGGAGTCTCGGCTCGAGGTTGGCCGGACGGAACGGGCCGGTCTGCCCGAAGGTGTGGGCGAGGCTGAACGGCGTCCCCATCGCCAGCCCCTGGGCCGCCCAGTCGGCAGGAGTGACCAGGCGTTCGGTGACGATCTCGCCCGGGTAGCCGCTGGCGAGGAGGAAGCGGTGCAGGCGGTCGCGGGCCGGGCCGGCCTCCGCCGTCCAGTCGACCGCACCGCCCAGATGCGGCACCGGCTCCAGCACGTAGAGCGCGCTGTGCCCCGGCGGCGCCGCGCCGGGGGCGTCGATGCTGGGCACCGTGACCAGCCGGGACGCGTCGGCCATTCGCTGCCCGCGCCCGATCAGCTGCTCGAAGGACGCCTCCCAGGCCGCGCCGAAGTGGATGTTGTGGTGGGCGACGCCGGGACCCGGCGTCCCCCTGACCCCGACATGCCAGACCAGCGCCGAGGGCGACCAGCGGGCGCGGGCCAGCACGCGGGGAGGGGCGAGCTGGGGCAGCAGCTGCCGGTACGCGCTGGGCAGATCGAGGGTGAGCACCACGGCGTCGACGGCGAGCCGTTCCCCGCCCGCCTCCACCCCGGCCAGACGCCCGGCCGCGTTGCTGATCAGCCCGGTCGCCGGCGCCGAGTAGTGCAGGCTCGCGCCGGCGTCCGCCACCGCCGCGGCGAGGGCGACCGGGACGCTGTGCATGCCGCCCTCGGGGAAGTACACGCCCCGGATGCAGTCCATGTAGGTGATCACCGCGTAGATGGCCAGGGCCTGGCGTGGGGCGAGGCCCGCGTACATGGACTGGAAGGTGAGCAGCCGGACCAGCCGCGGGTCGCGGATCCGGCGCCGGACCGCCCGCTCCAGCCGGCCGAACCCGCCGAGCCGGAGCAGCCTCGCGGCAGCCGCAGGGCGGGCCAGCAGGTCGAGCAGGGAGTCGAGGTTCCGCTCGATGAAGTGGGGCATCTCCACCTCGTACAGCGCCTCCAGCCACTCGACGAAGCCGGGGAACGCCTGCGCGTCGTCCTCCAGCCCACTGCGCCGCAACTCGGCCACCTGGTCGTCGAGGTCCGCGCGGACGCGCAGTTCGGACCCGTCGCTGTACACGGCGCGGTAGGCGGGGTCGAGGCGGCGCAGCGGCAGCACTGTGCGCCGGTCGGCACCGAGGCGGGCGAACGCCCGGTCGAGCAGGTCCGGCATGGTCAGCACGGTCGGGCCGGTGTCGAAGACGAACCCGTCCTGCTCCAGCACCCCGGCGCGACCGCCGGGGACGGTCTCGCTCTCGAACACCACCACGTCGTGGCCGTCGGCCACCAGTGCGCTCGCCGCGGACAGTCCCGCCAACCCCGCCCCGACGACCGCGACGCGGCTCACCTGGGCCTCCGGTCTCGTCCGGGGGAGCCCCGCCCGGAACGTCGTGGGGTGGTCATGCGTCCCGCCAGGCGACCCGCCGTGCCAGCGCTCGCAGGCCGTCCGCGGCGTCCGGATCGATCGCCGGGTCGTCGAGGGCAGCCAGGGCCGAGGCCACCGCGTCGGCGATCATCGCCTCGACATCGGCGATCACCCCGGAGCGGACGAACTCCTCCTGCAGCGCGCCGACGATCGCCGCAGACGGCCGCCTCGCCGCGCGCTCCAGTGCCCTGCGCCAGCGCGGGGAGAAGCGCTCGGTGGCGAGCGCCATCAGGACGGTGGGCTTGCCCGCGACGATGTCCTCGCCCACCGGTTTGCCGGTCGTCCTGGTGTCCCCGACCACGCCCAGGATGTCGTCGCGCAGGGCGAAAGCCTCCCCGACGGCCACGCCGTACCGCTCGAGCGCCGACAGCGTCCGGGCCCCGGAACCCGCCGCGGTCGCACCCAGCTGCAGCGGTCGCCACACGGTGTAGGCACCGGACTTGGCCCTGGCCACCTCGCGGGCATGGGCGAGGTCCCTGCGTCCGTTCGCCGCCCCGACCAGGTCACGGCCCTGACCCACCATCAGCTCGACGCTCAACGTGCGCCACAGCTCCTGCAGGCCGGCCGGGAGCGTCGCCACCAGCAGGTCCGCCTCGGTGTGGGCCAGATCGCCGGCGAGGATCGCGATGTTCTCCCCGTAGCGCTGCGGATCGCCCTGGCCACCCCTGGCCTCGTGCTGGGCCCGGGCCCGGGCGTGGACGGAGGGCTGACCGCGCCGGGTGGGCGAGGAGTCCATCACGTCGTCGTGGATCAGTGCGAACACGTGCAGCAGTTCCAGCGCCGTACCGATGGTGACCAGGTGGTCGCGTCCGGCGCCGGTCCGGTGGCCCCCTCCCGCTACCCACCCCCAGTGGGCCATCCGGGGACGGAACCGCTTGCCGCCCGAGGCCACGGTCGCCTCCAGCAGCTCCAGCACCGAGTCGGTGTGCAGCACGCCCGCCCTCGGCACGACAGCGGCGGCGAGGTGCACCCACCGCTCACGCAGCGCATCCAGGTCGCGGGCGATGGCGGCCTCGACCTCCGCGACGGTCACGTCGTCGTGGTCGGCCTCGCCGCCGTGACCGAAGGCGTGCCCTGCCGGCGACCGGACGACGCTCATCCCGGCACCCCGGGGAGGGCATCCAGAAGCGGCACCTGCAGCGCGGCCCACGGGCTGAGCAGCGCCGGGACGGCGCGCGCGACGGCGACCAGGTCGGGCCAGGCCACCCACGCGATCTCGACGACCTCCGCCGGATCGGGTGCCAGGGCCCCGGACAGCCGGCCCACCCAGACCGGGCACGCCTCGTTCTCGACGATGCCGGACGCGTCGACCGCGCGGTAGCCGAAGCCGGGGAGGGCCAGCTCCAGGCCGTCCACGATCGCGCCGAGCTCCTCGGCCAGACGCCTCCGGACGGCCGCCGCGCCGTCCTCGCCGGGGCGGGGGTGGCCACAGCACGAGTTCGTCCAGACGCCGGGCCAGGTGGCCTTGCCGAGGGCGCGCCTGGTCAGCAGGACCCTGCCACCGGCGTCGAACAGGTAGCACGAGAACGCGAGGTGGCGCGGGGTGTCGTGGCCGTGCACCAGGGCCCGGTCGGCCTCGCCGACCGGACGATCGTCGTCGTCGAGCAGGACGACCCGATCCCGGACCTCCGTGCTCATCGGTTCTCCCTCATGCCCTATCCCTGCCCGCGGGGGAACTCCCCCAAACCTTTGACAAGATGATCCCGTTCTGATGCGATCTTCGGCCAGACCTTCGGCGAAAACCCTAGACAAACTACGTACAGATCACCCTGCATTGAGCCGTCGCCGGATATCCTCGCGCCGTCATGGTGACGATCAAGAGGGCCGCCGAGCTCACCGGGGTGCCGGTGCACACCCTGCGCGCCTGGGAACGCCGCTACGGCCTGGTGTCGCCGGGCCGGACGGCGTCGGGCTACCGGGTCTACGACGAGCGCGCCCTGGACCGCATCCGTGCGATGCAGGGACTCGTCGAGGACGGCTGGCCTCCCCGCCAGGCCGCGCGGGAGTCGCTGCGCAGGGAGCAGGGCGTCGCCTCGGCGCTGGAGCTGGTGGCAGCGGCCACCGCGCTCGACGGGGAAGCGGCCGGCCACGTGCTCGACGAACTGTTCGCGCAGGGCTCCTTCGAGTCCGTGGTCGACGACCTGCTGATGCCGGCGATGGTGCTGCTGGGCAACGCCTGGGCGTCCGGGAGGGTGTCGGTGGCAGGCGAGCACCTGGTCAGCAACCTCGTCATGCGACGCCTCGCCGCGGCATACGAGGCGACCGCCCAGCCGGCATCCGGCCCGACCCTGCTGATCGGCGCGCCGCCGGGCGTCGACCACCAGCTCAGTCTGCTCGCCTTCGCGACGGCTGCCCGTCGCGCCGGGGCCGTGACCGTGTACCTCGGCGCCCAGGTGCCGGCGGATGCCTGGCGGGAGGCGGCCGCCGCGGTCGACGCGCAGGCGGCGGTCAGTTCCGTCCACCGGCGCAGGGACGCGGCCCGGCTGCAGGCGGTGGCGGAGGAATTGCGTGCCACGCCGTCGTGCGGGCTGTGGGTGGGCGGACGCCACCAGCACCTCGCGCCGTCGCCGTTCCGCCCGCTCGGCCACTCGATCGGCGCCGCCGCACGACTGCTGGCGGGCGGGTCCGGCGCCGCCGGCTGACG
>NZ_JASGES010000075.1:0-14519 GCF_047606205.1 Propionicimonas sp.
CGGGCCAGCCGCTCGCGCCACCGGCCCCACACCTCGCCCGAGACGCCGGCGGGGGCGTCGTCGGCGAACGGGTCGGCGGACGCGTCCGCCACCGTCCCCGCCAGGCCCGGCTGGTCGCGCACCCACCGGGAGAGGTCGTACAGCGCCTTCTCGGCGCGGATCGGCTCGGAGTCGTAGCCGAGCAGAAACACTTCCGCCGACGGATCGCCCGGCCGCTTCAGCAGCCTGTCGTAGACGCCCGTCCAGGTGAGCTCGGCGATGGCGGCCAGCGGGATGATCGTCTGGACGGCCGTGTAGTAGTAGGCGACGGCGTCCACCAGGCGCTGGACGGCGGCCAGGAGTTCGGCCGCCGGAGCCGCTGCGACGTCGATCCGGCCATCGGCGTCCACCTCCGCGCGGTAGTCGCCCAGCCGCGCGCGCCACCGTTCCTCGATCCACGATCCGCCGCCACCAAGCACCTTCTGGATCGCCGTCGGGGTCATCTTCAGCATCGCACCGAAGGCGGAGTAGCTGTACCGGTAGAACGCATACCCGTTGATCGTGGGAAAGCCGATGTCGCTGGACTCGCCGCCGGGAACCAACTCCGCCAGCATCCGGTTCAACCCGGCGGGCACCGCGCGCTCCATCAGGCCGGCGAACAGCGGCGTCAGGGGGTCGGGCAGCTGTTCGGTGATCGACGCCCGGAAGTACAGGCCCTTGCGCGGCACCGGCCACTCGAGGGGGACCGGTCCGGTCCGCGGCGGCAGCGCGGTGATCGGACGCGACTGCACCAGCAGGAACTCCTCACCGGCTCGCGTCCACTCGATGTCCTGCGGAGCCCCGAAGTGCGCCGCGACGCTCTCGCCGAGTGCGGCCAGCCGTAGCGCTGCCGCATCGTCCAGCACCGGGAGGCTCCGTTCCGCGCCGGTCTGCGACGTCCGCGTCCGCCCCCTCCCCACCGACGTGTCAGACGCTGTGTCGCCTCTGGCCGCCCGAGGTTCCGGCTCCTCGGCGGCGACGGGATCGATGCGGACAGCCTTGTCGGCGACACGGGAGCTGAGGACGCGGTGGGCGTCGGTGTCGACGACGATCGTGTCGGTGTCCACCAGGCCGGAGACGACGGCCTCGCCGAGGCCCCAGGCCGCCGTGATCACGGTCTCCTCGGTACGGCCGTTGGCCGGGTTGGCCGTGAACATCACGCCGGCGGCGTCCGCGGGAACCAGCCGCTGCACGACGACGGCCAGGGACGCCTCGCCGACGCCGTGCTGCGCGCGGTACCAGATCGCCCGGTCCGTCCACAGGGACGCCCAGCAGTCGCGGACGGCGGCGAGCAGCGCCTCGGCACCGACCACATTCAGGTAGGTGTCCTGCTGGCCGGCGAAGCTGGCCTCGGCCAGGTCCTCCGCGGTCGCGGACGAGCGGACGGCGACCGGGCCGCCGCCCAGCTGCGCGTACGCGTCGGTGATGGCGTCGGCCAGGTCGGGAGCGAGCGCAGCCCCGCCGAACAGATCGGCGACACGGGAGGCGGCGGGGCCGGCCGGCCGGTCCGAGGTGAGGGCCGCTGCCGCGTCCGCGATCGCCTCGGCCAGGTGGTGGTCGGCAACGAAGCTGTCGTAGGCGACCGTCGTCACCACGAAGCCGTCCGGGACGGGGAAGCCGCCGCGGACCAGTTCACCCAGATTCGCGCCCTTGCCGCCGGCGACGGCGACGTCCGCCCTGCCGAGGTCCGCCAGCCACCTGATCTCCTGCACCATGTCCGCTCCCATACCCACCTCGCCCGGTGCGGGCGTCCAGGTACCACTCTGCTCCTGAACGGGTCCGGCTGAACGGGTCCGGGCGCTGCCACGCCGAAACCGGCGCTGCGCCGGCCGGAGCCTGCCGCCGCGGCCACCGTCGTCCGCCCCGGCAGTGTCGCTCCCGACCTGTCGGAGTCTCAGCCCGTCGTCGGCGGCGAGGATTCCGACACGTCGGCGAGAGCCCCGGTGCCGTCGACCGGATCGGCCGCGTCGGGGAGACGCCGGACGGTGAGGCTCCCGTACTCGGCACGCTCGAGCAGCCGTGGGTTGGTCCCCTCGGAGAGCCATTCCTCGACGGTGGCGGGCAGGTCCAGGGCCACCGGGTCGAAGAGGTTGGTGACCACGACGGGCAACAGCAGCGCGTGCGGCTCGGCCGGCTGTATGGGCCCCACCACCAGCGCGCGCCCGACCAGGCCCTGGTCGGTGAGGAAGAGCACCTCGTCGAGCTGGGACAGCTGCTCCGGGCAGGTGTGCATCGACAGGCCCACCGCCACGTCGCCCGACTCGGCGAGCACGCCGGCGAGCGCCCGCGGGTCGTCGGGGCCGAGATGGACGAGCCAGCGGTTCGGGGGGTGCTCGGTGTCGCGGATCGACCGGATCACCTTCACCACGTCGAGCTGGTTCGCCTTGAGCCAGCGGGCCAGCGTGCGCCGGGCGTTGCGCCGCGTCCGCGCGTCTGCACCGGTGCTCTCCAGGTACCACGCCAGCGCGCTGCTCGCGTAGTCGATCACCGCCACCGGACGGGCGGAGCGGATGGCATCGAGAGCGGGACGCAGCCCCGTCCCCTGCGCGAGCAGGATCGCGAGCGTCGCCGACGGTGCCCGGTTCACCCCCATGTGGCAGTGCACCAGGACCTTGGCGGAGGGGTCGGCCATGGCCGCGTCCACCCATTCCACGAGGTCGCCGAACCAGGGACCGCCGATCTTCTGGCCGGCGTCGGCCACGCGGTGGTGGAGGTAGCGGACCTCGGGCGCCCAGCCCTCGACGAGGGTCTCGTCGCTCCATTCCTCGCGCAGGTCGACGATGTGGGTGATGCCGGCGGCCACCAGCTCGTCGAGCTGCTGCCGCGCCAGCGAGAACCGGGGCGAGAGGTCGCCGCCGACCGCCAGCCGGTCCGTCACGAAGTTCGCGTTGGCGAGCACGAACACCGTCGGCGACGCCGACGAACCGGGGGCAGGCTCGGTCATGCCCCCATCATGCCCCGTGCGGCTCGGGTCGTCCCGACTGCCCGCCGGCGGCGGTGCTCTCCCGGACGACCAGGCGGACGGCCATCCGGCGGCTGCGCGGACGCGGCCGGGCCGGTTCTGCGCGACCGGCGACCAGCTCGAGCAGGGCGCGGGCCGCCGCGCGGCCCTTGGCGTCGACATCCTGGCGGACCGTGGTGAGCGTCGGTCGCGTCCGGAGGGCGAGCGGGTGGTCGTCGAAGCCGACCACGGCCAGGTCGCCGGGGACGGACAGGCCCGCATCCGACGCGGCGGCCAGCACGTTCTGCGCCATCACATCGGTCAGGCACAGCACGGCGGTGGGCCGGTCGGGCCGGGTCAGCAGCGGCACGATCGCCCGCGCCGCGGAGTCCTCCGGCTGGTTGACCACCAGCGGCACCACCCCGGCCGCCGACAGCCCTTCCTGCCAGCCGGCCAGACGCTCCGAGATCACCCGGTGCCGGGCGGTCGCGGTCGGGAGGGTGCCCTCGACCACGCCCGGCTCGGCGCCGAAGCCCGGCGTCAGCAGCGCCACTCTGCGGTGCCCCAGCCCGACGACGTGCTCGGCCGCCGCCCTGGCCCCGCCCCGGTCGTCGATCGTGATCGTCACCTCGCCCTCCGGGGCGTCCATGTCGACGTACACCAGGGGTAGCTCGCGGCGTTGCAGCCAGTCCAGTGCGGGCAGTTCGGGGTCGCAGGAGAAGGCGATCGCCCCGTCCAGCGCCACGTCGCGGGCCGGCACCACCGGCCCGTCCGTGCTGGCCGGCACCAACGTCAGGGCCAGCCCTGAGCTGCCCAGTTCGTCCGCCACCGCACCGAGGAACCGGGCCGACACCTCGTCGGCCAACGCCGTCCGCAGCGCGCTGGCCCACAGCACGCCGATCGTCCCCGTCGTGCCGGTGGCCAGCGACCGGGCGGACGGGTCGGGCCCCAGGTAGCCGAGTTCGGCCGCGACGGCGAGGATCCGCGTCCGCAACCCGTCGGACAGCTGGTCGGGACGCGAGAACGCGTTGGAGACGGTCATCCGGCTCACCCCGACCCGGTCGGCGATCGACTGCAACGTCACCCTGGCCATCGGCGTCCTTCCAGCTTGCACGGTGTTGCCCACGAGGATATCTTTACCGGTACAGCTTCTGTATCGGTAAAGAAAGGACCGCGATGCCTCTCCCGTCCGCCATCGCCGCTGATCGCGACTGGTGGCGCCACGCCGTGGTGTACCAGATCTACCCGCGCAGCTTCGCCGACAGCAACGGCGACGGCGTGGGCGACATCAACGGCATCCGCTCGCGCCTGCCCCACCTGGCCTCCCTCGGTGTCGACGCGATCTGGATCAATCCCTGGTACCCCTCGCCGATGCAGGACGCCGGCTACGACGTGTCCGACTACCGCGCGATCGAGCCGGTCTTCGGCACCATGGCGGACGCGGAGGCGATGGTCGCCGAGGCGCACGACGCCGGCATCCGGGTGATCCTCGACATCGTCCCCAACCACACCTCCGACCAGCACCGCTGGTTCATCGCGGCGCTCGCCGCCGGGCCGGGCTCACCCGAGCGGGACCGCTACATCTTCCGGGACGGACGTGGGAACGACGGCGAGGCTCCCCCCAACGACTGGCGCAGCGAGTTCGGCGGCCCGGCGTGGACGCGCGTCACCGAAGCGGACGGCCGGCCCGGCCAGTGGTACCTGCGGCTGTTCGCCCCCGGACAGCCGGACGTGAACTGGGACCACCCCGACATCCGCGCCGAGTTCGAGGAGACGCTGCGGTTCTGGTTCGACCGGGGCATCGACGGCTTCCGGATCGACGTCGCCCACGGCCTGGTCAAGGACGCGGACCTGCGCGACGTCGCCGGGATGCCCTTCCCGCTGCCGGAGGACACCCCGGAGGGCGTCGAGCACCCGCACTGGGACCAGCCGGGCGTCCACGACATCTTCCGCGAGTGGCGCGCGATCGCCGACTCCTACGCCGAGCCCAAGGCCTTCTGCGGCGAGATCTGGGTGGGCCGCGCCCACCGGCTCACCGCGTACCTGCGTCCGGACGAGCTGCACACGGCCTTCAACTTCAACTTCCTCACCTGCCCGTGGCTGGCTGCGCCGCTGCGCCAGGTGATCACGTCGACGCTGGCCGCGCACGAGTCCGTCGGCGCCCCGCCGACCTGGGTGCTCGGCAACCACGACGTCTGCCGGCCGGTGTCCCGCTACGCCCGGCCGCAGGAGCAGGTCACCGCGGGGTTCCCCAACCTGCAGCACTACCTGGGCCTGCCCTCCGACCTGGCGACCGGCCGCCGGCGCGCCCGCGCCGCCGCGCTGCTCAGCCTCGCCCTGCCCGGCGGCGCCTACCTCTACCAGGGCGAGGAGCTCGGCCTTCCCGAGGTCGAGGACATTCCGATGGAGGCTCGCCAGGACCCGACCGTCGCCGGCACCGGCGGGGAGGTGATCGGACGCGACGGCTGTCGCGTCCCCGTGCCGTGGACGACCGGCGGCGACTCGTTCGGGTTCGGCCCGGACGGCGGCGCCGCCCCGTGGCTGCCCCAGCCTGCCGACTGGGGCACCTACAGCGTCGAGGCCGCCGAGGCCGACCCGGAGTCCTCGCTCGCGCTGTACCGGCGGGCACTGGCGCTGCGCTCGCGCGTGCCGGCGCTGGGCGAGGGGACGATGACCTGGCTGGACGCGGGGGCGGACGCGCTCGCGTTCACCCGCGAGCCGGGCTTCGGCTGCTGGGTCAACCTCGGCTCGCTGCCGCTGCCGCTGCCGGACGGCGCGCGCGTCCTGCTGGCCAGCGACGAGCTCCTGGACGGGATGCTGCCCGCCGACACCACCGCCTGGGTCGAGCTGGCCTGAGGCTGGCGGACCACGGTGCCGGCGACGTCGTCTCATCCACCACTCCGGGCCGGCACCGTGCCGCAGCCAGCCGCAGCTCGGGCGGAGGAGGCTGTTCGTGGCGGGCGGCGGCGTCCACCGCGAACCGGAAGTTGAGACTGGCAGGTCCCGGCTGCGGCGCGACGAGGGGCCGGGGACGCGGTCGCGTCCCCGGCCCCTCGGCCTGTCTGAACTCCTACTCGGTGGCGGCGACCTTCGCCGGCGCCACGACGACGGGCTCGGCCACGGACAGTCGCAACGCCCAGCCGAGAATGGCCGCCAGGACGCCGACGCCGACCGCGAACAGCGCGACGCCGAAGGCGATCACCGAGGTGAACAGCGAAGCCCGCAGGAAGGAGCCGTTCATCGCGGTGGTGCGCAACGGGTCGTCCTTGTCGAGCTCGGCGTAGGTCTTGCCACCGGTCGCCTCCAGGGCGTGGTGGCTGATCATGTCGGCCTGCACGAAGGCGGTGACCGGGTCGGCCACATGCGCGCCGGCCAGCATGTAGGCGTCGGAGGACACCGTGATGTTCTCGGCAGCGAGCTTGGTGCTCACCATGCCCCAGGTGACCGCGCCGGCGACGACGAAGACCAGGCCGAGGATGATGCTGACGAGACCGAGCGTCCGCACCTTCGTGGCGGAACCGGCCGAAACACTGGACATATCTATCTCCACTCCATCTGTTGGGGGATCGGGTGCCACCCTGCACCCGGGCGGAGGTTAGCCTAACCTACGCATTGTTGCGTATTCAACTGGCATCGGCGCTGATCAGCCCAGAAATCCTCGCCGACGCTGATCCAGTCCGTGATAGCCGGTGGTCGCAGGATGGCCGAGCCCTAGGGTGAGGGCACCATGAGCGTCCTGATCGTCACCGAATCGCTGTTCGGGAACACCCTCCACGTCGCGGAGGCGATCGGCGCCGGGATCGCGGAGGTGCGGGGACGGGGAAGTGTCCGCGTCCTGCACGCGTCCTGCGCGCCGGAGGAACTCCCCGCCGATCTCGACCTGCTCGTGGTCGGTGCACCCACCCACACGCTGTCCCTGCCGGACGCGGGGACCAGGGCGGACGCGATCCGCAGGGGGGCGGCCGCCGACGCGCACGCGGGCGTCCGGGAGTGGATCGACCACGTCACCATTCCGGACCGGGTCAGCGTGGCGACCTTCGACACCTCCGTCCACTCCCGGATCCAGCTGGGGACGGCCGCGCGCGCCGCGGCCAGGGCGCTGCGCCGTCGCGGAGCCCGGACCACCGTCGGCCCGTCCTTCTGGGTGACCGGAATGGAGGGCCCACTGGCCGACGGCGAGCTCACCCGCGCCACGGAGTGGGGACGCCGCCTCGCCAGGGAGACCCTCGCCGTCCGCTGACCCCCGAACCACGGCAGGAGGGGACGGCGCGTCCCTGCCCTGGGGCGGATTTCGGGCAGCGGCGACGGAGGGGGTGTCGTTGGCCGTACGGTGGGAGCGAGAGAACCGGGAGGATCTGCCGTGCAGAAGCGGAGCATCGGAAGCCGTGAGGTCAGCGCGATCGGACTGGGCGGGATGCCGATGTCCATCGAGGGACGGCCGGACCGGCAGCGTTCCATCGCCACCATCCACGCAGCCCTGGACGCGGGCGTCACCCTCATCGACACCGCGGACGCCTACTGCCTCGGGGCCGACGAGGTCGGGCACAACGAGGTCCTGATCGCCGAGGCGCTGCGCTCCTACGGCGCCGACACCAGCCATGTCCTGGTTGCGACCAAGGGCGGCCACCTGCGTCCGGGCGACGGCAGCTGGCAGCAGAACGGCGACCCGGCGTACCTCAGGTCGGCCGCCGCCGCCTCCGCAGCGCGGCTGGGCGTGGAGAGCATCGGGCTGTACCAGTTCCACCGGCCCGACCCGAAGGTGCCCTACGCGGAGTCGATCGGCGCGCTCGCGGACCTCCTCGACGCCGGGCTGATCCAGATGGCGGGCATCTCGAACGCCTCGGTCGCCCAGATCGACATCGCCCGCGGCATCCTCGGCGAGGACCTGGTCTCGGTGCAGAACCAGTTCAGCCCGCAGCACACCGACAGCTTCGCCGAACTCGAGTACTGCGCTTCTCTCGGACTGGCCTTCCTGCCGTGGAGCCCGCTGGGCGGAATCCGGCGCGCGGGGCAGGTCGGCGCGACCCAGAGCGTCATGTCGGAAATCGCCAATGCGCGCGGCGTGACGCCCTACCAGGTCGTGCTGGCGTGGGAGCTCGCTCTCGCCCCCCAGGTCATCCCGATCCCCGGAGCGTCCCGCCCCGAGTCGATTGCCGATTCCGCACTCTCTTCGGATTTCGTACTGGATGAGGCCGAACTCGTCCGCATCAACAACTACCTGGCCTGAAGCCTGCGAAAACTGCCGGTCGGCGCCGACCGGGACGCAGGACGTGCCCGCTCGCACCGGATGGTCGTAATAATGCGTACTTCGAACAGGTCCCATACGGCCAGAGCGGGCCGCCGGAGCCAATACGATGAATTCACCGGGGGAAAGCAAGTGCCACCGGGTAGCCGTCGGGTCGGACAACGAACCGGGGGGAACGTAGGGGAACAGCAGGACACGGCTCCGCGAATCACGGACGAGCGCACGACTGGCATCTAGCGCACGACCCGGGAGGAACGCAGCAGTGGTTCCCAGGCTTCGAGGGCTACCCGATGTGGCAGGCACTTGGCCGGGGCCCGCGATTCGGGGGGATCGACGGGCTGGCCCGGTAATCCACAAAGGCAGAGGCCGGTCCGGAATAATCCGGGCCGGCTTCCGCCTTTCCCATGGGTCGGCGGCGAGTCCCGCCGACCCCGGCCGCCCGGCCCTCTCGCACCGCTCCCACCCGAAGGCCCACCAATGACCATCGATCAAGAGACCGCCGCGTCGACCGACCGGCTCCCCGCCCAGACCGTCCGGGTGCTGGCCGTGCTCCTGGTCGGCGCGTTCGTCGTGATCCTGAACGAGACCGCACTGAATGTCGCGCTCTCCCGGATCATGGCCGACCTGGCCATCGACGAACGGACCGCGCAGTGGCTCACCACCGGCTTCATGCTCACCATGGCCGTGGTGATCCCGGTCACCGGCTGGCTGATGGAGCGACTGCCCACCCGCACCGTGTTCACGCTGGCGATGTCGCTGTTCAGCGCAGGCACACTGGTGGCCGCGGTCGGCGGGGGCTTCCCCAGTCTCCTGGTCGGACGGATCGTGCAGGCCAGCGGCACGGCGATCATGATGCCCCTGCTGATGACCACGGTCATGGAACTCGTCCCCGCCCACCGCCGGGGCAGGGTGATGGGCACCATCAGCCTGGTGATCTCCGCGGCGCCCGCCATCGGCCCGACGATGTCCGGGGTCATCCTGCAGTTCCTGCCCTGGCGGTTCGTCTTCGCGATCGTGCTCCCGATCGCCCTGGCCATCCTCGCGATCGGGGCCCGCCAGGTGCCGAACCTGAACGAGCCGGTGCCGGTGAAGCTGGACCTCGTGAGCATCCCGCTCACCGCGATCGGCTTCGGCGGGCTCGTCTACGGGCTGAGCCAGGTGGGCAGCGCCAACAGCACCGGCATGGAGGTCGGGCTGGGTGCCGGGGTGGTCGGACTCGCACTGTTCGTCTGGCGCCAGCTCGTCCTGCAGCGGACGGACGAGGCGCTGCTCGACCTGCGCACGTTCACCCGGGCGATCTTCGCCCTGTCGATCGGGGTCATGGCGATCGCCATGGCCGTGCTGTTCGGCACGATTATCGCGCTCCCCCTGGTGCTGCAGCAGGTGATGCACGCGCCGCCCCTGTCCGTCGGCCTGCTCACGCTGCCCGGGGCGCTCCTGATGGGCCTCCTCGGCCCGGTGGTCGGGCGGCTCTACGACCGGGTCGGTCCGCGCTGGCTGATGGTGCCGGGCTCGCTGGCCGTGCTCGGCTCGTTCGGGCTGTTCACCCAGGTCTCGGTGTCGACGCCGTGGTGGGAGCTGCTCGCCGCGCACATCCTGCTGAGCCTGGGACTGGCCGCGCTGTTCACCCCGCTGTTCACCGTCTCCCTCGGCGCCCTCCCGCCGCACCTGTACGGGCACGGCTCGGCGATCGTCGGCACCATCCAGCAGGTCGCCGGGGCGGCGGGGACGGCACTCTTCGTGACCCTGATGTCGACCGTCGCGGCAGCCCAGCCCGCCGGCACACCCGCCGAGGTCGCGCTGGCCGCGGGGGCGCGGGCGTCCTTCCTCACCGTCGGCGCGCTGTGGCTGCTCGGCATCGTCGCGATCGTGTTCCTCCGCAAGCCGCCGGACTCCGAGGACGCCCCCGCACCCGGGCTGCACTGACCAGGCCACATCCGGTCCGGCGAGGGCTTCCCGACGCCGCCACCGACCGGAGCGGGCCGACCGCGGCTCCGGGAGCGCGTAGGGTTCGGCTGTGCCGACTCCAGATTTCATCCTCGCCCTGCGCGAGCAGGTCGGGACCACCCGGCTGTGGCTCTCCGGCTCGACCGCCGTGGTGGTCAGGGACGGGGACGCCGGCGAGGAGGTTCTTCTCGTCCGCCGCGCCGACAACGGGGAGTGGACGCCCGTCGCGGGCATCGTCGACCCGGGCGAACAGCCGCACGACGCGGCCGTCCGCGAGGTGGCCGAGGAGGCGGGGGTGACCGCGGCGGTCGAGCGCCTCGTCTGGCTGACCGTGACCGAGGTGATCACCTACGCCAACGGCGACGAGACCCAGTACATCGACCACGTCTTCCGCTGCCGGTGGGTGGACGGGGACCCGCACCCCGTCGACGGCGAGGCCTCCGAGGCCGCGTTCTTCGCCGTGGCGGCGCTGCCCTCGCTGTCGGCCCGGCACGCCGAACAGGTGCGGGTCGCCCTCGCCAACCGTCCGGAGGCCCGCCTCGGCTGACCCGTTCCCGGTTTCCTCCGCGCCCACCCGCCGGCCGCCCTCGACGGCGGGCTGCGCGTCGCGGTTGTGGACCGTGGAGGCCACCGGACGCCGCAGCCGCCCGCGAAACTCCGGTGGCCGGAACCCACGTCGGGAGCGTCCGCCGGTGGCGGCTGGTGAGTTGAGCGGGTAGCTCCGGCCGCGATGTGTGCGGGAGGATCGACGCATGAACACCCCGTGGAGCCCCCGATGAGCCTCGAGCTGGTTGCCATCATCGGCGTGGTGCTGGTCGTCGCCGTGTCGGTGATCGCGCCCCGGGTGGGCGTCGCGGCGCCGCTACTGCTGGTCGTGCTGGGCGTCGCAGTCACCTTCCTGCCCTTCGTGGACCGCGTGACGGTTCCTCCGGAGTGGATTCTCGGCGGCATCCTGCCGCCACTGCTGTACTCCACGGCGGTGAGCACCCCGTCCATGGAGTTCCGCAGGGACTTCCGGCTGATCTCGCTGTTCTCCGTGATCCTGGTGGTGATCACCGCCGTCCTGGTCGGCCTCGTGGCCTGCGCGCTCGTTCCGGGCCTGCCGCTGGGGATCGGGATCGCCCTCGGCGCGATCGTGAGCCCGACCGACGCGGTGGCGACCTCCGTGATCCGGCAGGCGGGGGTGTCCCAGCGGATCGTGACCGTCCTGGAGGGCGAGAGCCTGCTCAACGACGCCTCGGCCCTCGTCCTGCTGCGCTCGGCCGTCGCGGCCGTCGGCGTCTCGATCTCGATCTGGCAGGTGAGTGTCGACTTCCTCTGGGCCGTGGCCGCGGCCGTGGCGATCGGCTGGGTGGTGGGCGGGCTCAACCTGGCCATCCGGGCGCGGATCACGCAGGTGACCAGCAACGTCACGCTGTCGCTCGTGGTTCCCTTTCTGGCCTACCTGCCCGCCGAGCACCTCGACGCGTCGGGACTGGTCGCGACAGTCACCGCGGGCCTGGTCACCGGCTACGGAGCGCCGCGCCGGCTGGGCGCCGAGGAGCGGATCGCGGAGCGGACGGTGTGGCGCACCGTCGAGTTGCTGCTGGAGAGCGCGGTGTTCCTGCTCGTCGGCCTGGAGGCGCCCAGCCTCGCGGCGGATGTCGTCGAGGCCGGCGGCGGGCTGGGGCTCGCGGTGCTGGTCGCCGTTCTGGCCGCGACCTGTGCGATCGCGATCCGGGCCGGGTTCGTCGCGTGGTCGCTGTGGTCGCTGGCCCGACGCAACCGGAGGGCGCCAGCGGTGCGGGACCGGCTCGCCGAACTGCAGGAGCAGATCGCGGACGGGCAGGTGCCGGACTTCGGTGCGTCCGACCCGCAGCTCGCCCAGGGCGGCGGGAACCACCGGAAATCCCGGCGTCGTGCCCGCCAGATGGCGCGCCGCGCCTCCGCGGGAGCCGTGTCCAGCGAGGAGCGGGTCAGCCGCTGGCAGCAGATGCTGCGCAAGCGGGTGGCGGACCTCGACTATCTGGCCGCCGAGAAGCTCGGCTGGCGCGAGGGCGTGATGCTGGTCTGGGCGGGCATGCGCGGAGCGGTCACGATCGCCGCAGCGCAGACCCTGCCCTCGGACACCCAGCACCGGTCGCTGCTGATCCTGGTCGCCACCCTGGTGGCCGTCGGCACGCTGCTCATCCAGGGGTCGACGCTCGGCTGGCTCGCCGACAGGCTGGGCCTCACCGGCCGCGCGGGCGAGGTCGACCCCGAGCAGTGGGACGCGCTGCAGGCAGAACTCAACCGCGCCGCGTTCGACCGGCTCACCTCGGGCGAGCTCACCAGCTTCCCGCCGGAACTCGTCGAGAAGGCCCGGTCGAGGATTGCCAGGACGCCCCGTCCCGACGACGACGACTTCCGTCCCGGCAGCCCGGCGATGAAGGCCCGCATGGAGCAGTTCCAGAGGCTGCGACTCGACCTGATCGGCGCCCAGCGGGACGCGCTGCTCGACCTCCGCGATCTCGGGGCGTACCCGTCCGCGGTGCTCGACGCGGCGCTGGCGCAGCTGGATGCCGACCAGATCGGCATCGAACTCCACCAGCACTGAGCCCTCCTCCCCCGGGCGCCACCGAACCCCGGTCGCACCCCGAGCCGATCGCGCCGCGGATCACGCCCGCGGTGCCGGACGGCACGACCGCGCGCTGCGGCAGGGTCAGGTCGCCGGCGCGGGCGCGGTGCGCACGATGAAGTCGAGCGCGGTGCGCGCGACCTCGGACCATCCGTGGTCGATCGTCAGCGAGTGGCCCCGGTTCGGCAGGACGACCAGTTCCGTGAGCCCCTCGTTCTTCTGCTGCAGCTGGAAAGCCTGTTCGGTGGGCTTCACCGGCACGGTGTGGTCGGCCTCGCCGCCGATGATCAGGAGCGGGCCGCGGTCGGGATTGCGGGTGTCCACGCGGGTCTCGGCGAACGGGTTCAGGTTCGCGGTGACCACCTGGAAGATCGGGTTGCCCGAGGCGGCCACGTGGAACTCCTCGTAGAGCTCCCGCGCCTCGTCCTCGTCGAGCGCGTTCGCCCAGCCGTACTGGAACTCCTCGAAGGAGAGCGTGACGCCGTGCCGGAGGCTGCTCGGGTGGGCCACGACGGGAGCGGAGGACTTCAGCGACGACAGCGGCACCGAGAGGACGCCCTGGAACGGCGCCGGGTCGATGGCGACCGTTGCGGCGGAGTGTCCCTCCCCGGCCAGCTTCTGCGCGATGAGTCCGCCGAAGGAGTGCCCCACCACAGCGGGCCTGGCCTGCAGCCGCTCGATCGCCTCGATGTAGTGGTCGGTCACCTCCTGCACCATCTTCCGCGCGAACGCGTCCGGGTTGCCGCGGGCCTCCTCGATCGAGGCCGGATCGTCGGGCCAGCCCGGCGCGACGGTGGTGAAACCGGCTTCCTCGAACATCGCCCGCCAGCGGTCCCAACTGCTGGAGAGCAGCCACAGGCCGTGGACGAACACGACCGGGCGAAGCCCGGAGGCGTTGGCCCGCTCGATCTCGGTGACTTCCAGAGGCGTGAGCGTCATGGTGGATCTCCTTCTGCAGGGCAGTCCGTTGGCTGCGACGCTATTCGCCGGCCCGGCCGGGGGCATCCGTAGGAGCTACGTAGTCGGGTACCGGGCCTGGGTGGTCCACGGTTCCCAGGACGTCGGCCAGCTGGCCACGTTCGGAGATGCCGAGCTTGCGGAAGCTGGCGTACAGATGGGTCTCCACCGTCCGCGGCGACAGGAACAGGCGCTGGGCGATCTGCCTGTTGGTGAGACCGGACGCGGCGAAGCCGGCGATGCGATCCTCCTGCGGAGTGAGGATCGAGCGTCCGGACACCGGTGGGTACGGGAGCCGCTCCCCCGTCGCCCGCAGCTCGTCCCTCGAACGCTGCTCCCAGGCCGGGGCGGGCATGGCCGCGAACGCGTCCAGTGCACCGCGCAGGTGGCGACGCGCCTCGGGAATGCGGCGCAGGCGTCGGAACCGGGTGCCCAGTCCCAGCTGCGCGCGGGCGTGCAGGAAGGGCACCGGAATGGGGGCCAAGGCCAGCTCCTCCGCGACCCGGTCGAGGTCCTCCGCACCGGCGAGGGCGCACTGGGCATAACGATCGGCACTCACCGCGACCGGGGCCATCCACCGGTCCCGTGCGCGCGCGGCCACCTCGGCGCGTTCGCTCGCCAGGGCACGATCCCCCACCCCCAGCGCCGCATCGATCGCGTCCGCCGTCGTGACCAGCGCGAACATGGTGTGGTGGGTCGGTGCCCCCGGATCCCAGATCCGGGCGAGGCTCGCCAGCGCATCCGCGAACTCCCCGTTCACGAGGGACGCCAGGCCCTTTGCGGCGGCCATCGTCGCGAGCACCGTGCTGCTCCGC
>NZ_JASGES010000076.1:0-8599 GCF_047606205.1 Propionicimonas sp.
CTCGACCGCGCGGCCGCCGAGCGCCTGCGAGCTCTCGGCGTCCGGGTGCGGGGCGACCTGAGCTGGTACGGCGAACCGCAGGCCGGGGACGAGGCCGGTCCCACCGTCTCCGGGCTGCCCGAATCGGTGCCGCTCGACATCGCGGTCGCCGCCGTCCTCGGCGCGTCCGAACCGGCCCTGCGGCTGCGCAATGCGGGACCACGGGCGCTCGCCGGCCGCCTGCTGCGATCGGTGACCGGGCGGCGCCCGGTCCGGGACGGACGCGGGTTCAGGAGCGGTGCGGCAGCTTCGGTAGCCGGGGCCGGTCCAGCCAGTCGGTGAACAGCGCACCGAGCCGCCAGCCGGCGGTCTGCTCGCAGAGGGCCACGAAGTCGGCCGTCGTCGCCGCGCCGTGGCGGTGGGCGACCGCCCAGGAGCGCAGGATCTCGAAGAATGCGTCGTCTCCGACCACCCGCCGCAACGCGTGCAGGGTGAGCGCCCCGCGCTTGTAGACGCGGTCGTCGAAGATCCGGTCGGGGCCCGGGTCGGTCAGCACCAGATCCTGCGGGAGGCCATCGAGCATCGCCCAGTGCTTCTTCGCCTGGTGGTTCGTCGAGGCGCCGCCGGACTCCTGCGACCACAGCCACTCGGCGTAACAGGCGAAGCCCTCGTTCAGCCAGATGTCCCGCCACGTGGTCAGCCCGACGCTGTTCCCGAACCACTGGTGGGCGAGTTCGTGGGCGACGAGTCGCTCGGACTCCCATCGACCGTCGGCGAAGTTGGAGCCGAACACCGCCATGCCCTGGCCCTCCAGCGGGATCTCCAGCCGGTCCTGCGTGATCACCATGTCGTAGCGGTCGAGCGGGTACGGGCCGAAGCATCGCTCGAACAGGGCGAGCATCCCGGGCACCCGTCCCGCCGTCGCCACGGCCTGGCCCCGCAGCGCCGCCGGGTAGTGGACGGACCCGGGAAGTCCGGGAAAGGCGATGGCGTCGCTGCGGTACCGGCCGATGTGGACCTCGACGAGGTAGGTCGAGGTCGGGATGTCCTCCACGTAGGTCCAGGTGGTGCGTCCGCCCGCGGTCGTCCGCCCGGCGAGGCGTCCCGGCGCGAGCACGGTGTATGCCTCCTCCGTGGTCAGCTCGATCCGGTACCGCGCCTTGTCGGCGACCCGGTCGTTGCACGGGAACCAGGTCGGCGCTCCGACCGGCTGCGCGGCAACCAGGACGCCGTCCTCGAGCTCCTCCCAGCCATGCCGCCCCCAGCGGGAGCCGCGCGGCTGCGGCGAGCCGGCATAGCGGACCTCGATCGCGAACCGCCGGCCGGCCTCGATCCGGGTCGCCGGCTTCACGGTCAGCCGCCGACTGTCCTGCCGGAAGCGGGTCCTCTTCTCCTCGTCCACCCGCACCCGGGACGCGGTCAGCCCGACCAGGTCGAGGTGCAGACTCGCCACTGGCGCCGTCGCCTCGGCCAGGATCGTCGCCTCCGCGTCCAGCCGGTTGGTCGCCACCTTGTAGCGCAGCGAGAGGCGGTACTCCAGGACACGGTAGGACGCGTCCCCGCTCTCGGGGGCGTAGGGGTCGGGGCTCACCGGGCGTCCGCCTGGTATGTCCGAACCTTGACCGCGCGCCACGGCCCGATCGGGTTGCCGCTCCACCTGCTGCCGGTCGGGACCGACTCCCCGCGCATCACCAGGGACGCCGGACCGATCGTGGCGTGGGCACCGATCGTCGCGCCCGGCAGCACGATGCTGTGCGGGCCGAGGGTGCCGCCCCTCTCGATCTCCACCGCGTCCATGCTCATGATTCGATCATGGAACAGGTGCGTCTGCACAACGCAGCCGCGGTTCACCGTCGCCCCGTCGCCGAGCGTGACCAGGTCGGGTTCGGGCAGCCAGTAGGTCTCACACCACACGCCACGACCCACCTTCGCACCGAGGCTGCGCAGCCACAGCGCGAGGGCGGGCGTACCCGCGCTGGGGTTGGCGAACCACGGGCCGGCGACCATCTCCGTGAACGTGTCGGCGACCTCGGTGCGCCACACGAAGCTTGACCACAGCGGGTGTTCACCCGCCCGGATCGGTCCGACCACGAGCCACTTCACGATCGTCGTGACGGCGGCGGCGAGCAGGCCGACCAGCACCATCACGGGTCCGGAGAGCACCAGCGTCCAGCCGACCCCGACCTGCTCGGCGAGTCCGGCGAGGGTCAGCAGCAGGCCCAGGCCGATCCCGCTCGTCGTGAACACGGCCAGCACCCGGCAGGCCTCCCAGGCGCCACGCGCCCACTGCAGCCCGCGGGAAGGACGGTAGGTGCGTTCGAGGTCGCCGCCGACGACGGTGCGACGCAGCCGTACCGGCGGAGAGCCCAGCCACGACGACCCCGGCTTGGCCTTCACCGGCGCGACCGAGAGGACGGCCACCAGCCCGTCCCTCGGCACGATGTGGCCGGCGCCGGCGGTGCCGGAGTTGCCCAGGAACGCCCGGCGTCCGATCGTCACCCTGCCGAGCCGTAGCCAGCCGTTGCGCAGGTCGTAGGACGCGACCATCGTGTCGTCAGCGAGGAAGGCGCCGTCCTCGACGGTGGTGAGCGAGGGGAGCAGCACGACGGTGGAGGCCTCCACGTTCCTGCCGATCCTCGCACCGAGGAGCCGCAGCCAGATCGGGGTGGCCAGGCTCGCGTACAGCGGGAACAGCTGGGTGCGGGCCTGGTCGAGGAGTCGCTCGGTCGTCCAGGCCTGCCAGCCGACGCGGCTGCGGACGGGGTAGGTGCCGGGGTCAAGTCCGATCGACAGCAGCCGGACGAGGATGACGATCGCGGCCATCAGCACCGTCCCCGCGACGACCACTCCGAGCGGCAGCCACACCAGGGCACCCGCAGCGGCGGTGCCCACGCCGGCTGCCCCCCGGACTCCGAGGGCCACGACCAGGCCGCCGAGCGACCAGGCGATCACGGGCAACAGGCCGAGCGCGGTCGAGGACAGGGCGTACGCGGCCAGCCAGCCGCGCCGGGCCGGCGGCCGCTCGGCCGGCCAGTCGCCGCTCGGCTCTCCGGAGCGCGCGGCCGGCGAACCCGCCCACAATTGGCCCGCGCGAACGCGTCCGAACACGGCCGAACCCGGAGCGACCTCCGCGTCCGGCTCGATCCGGGTGCCGGGCGCAAGCGTGCTGCGCGCGCCGACGCTGGCCCGCTCGCCGATCCGGATCGCGCCGATCCTGACCGTGTCGCCATCGATCCAGTAGCCGGCCAGGTCGACCTCGGGCTCGATCGCCGCCCCGTCGTCGATCCGCAGCATGCCGGTCACCGGCGGCAGCGTGTGCAGGTCCACATCCCTGCCGATCCGGGCGCCGAGGGCTCGCGCGTACCAGGTGACCCATGGTGCGCCGGCCAGGCCGACCGGGTCGACCTGGTGGGCGACCTGTTCGGCCAGCCACAGGCGCAGGTGGGTGCGCCCGCCGCGCCGGTAGTCGCCGGGCCGGACGCCGGCCAGCAGCAGCCGTGCGCTGGCCGCGGCGATCGCCATCCGGCCGAACGGCACAGCGAAGAGAAGGAGCCCGACGAGGACGACCCCGCCGCTCACGGCAGGGAGGAAGGCGAACCCGCGCGGGTCGGCCGTCCGCAGGATCCAGCTCGCCGCCAGCAGGTAGGTGAGCCACCGGGCGCCGGAGATGATGAACAGGGGGACACTCAGCACGGTCTGGGCCCAGCGGGTCGCCAGCGGGGTGACGCCCGCCGTGCTGAACGACTCCCGCCACGGGGTGTCGACGGCGGTGTCGGCGATCGCGGCGGCCATCGCGGCCAGCCGGGGATGGTCGTAGACGTCGGCGACGCTGAACTCGGGCGCCCGCTGCCGGATCCGCGAGACCAGCTGGGCGGCGGTGAGCGAGCCGCCCCCGAGCTCGAAGAAGTCGCTCTGCCGGTCGAGGACCGGCGTGCCGAGCACGGCCACCCACTCCCTGGCCAGCCACCCCTCCTCGCCGGAGAACAGCGTGAGCGACTCGGTGATCTCCTCGGTCACCGCGGGCAGGGGCCACGGCAGCGCGTCCCGATCGACCTTGCCGGAGGTACGGGTGGGCAGCCCCTCGACGGGTGCGAGCAAGGGGATCAGCGCGGCCGGCATCCGTTCGGCGAGGCTCGTGCGCGCGGCCCGGCGGTCGAAACCCTCCGAGGTCACGACGTAGCCGACGAGAACGGGGACGCCGGCCTCCGTGCGGCGGACGGCGACCGCGGCCGCGTCCACGCCGGGCAGCGCCGCCAGCGCGGCCTCGACCTCACCGAGTTCGATCCGGCGGCCCCCGACCTTCACCTGATCGTCGGCGCGCCCGTGGAACGACAGCCCCTCCGGCGCCAGCGCGACGAGGTCGCCGGAGCGGTAGGCCCGGTCCCAGCCGAGCGAGGGCAGCGGCGCGTACTTCTCCGCGTCCTTCGCCGGGTCGAGGTAGCGGGCCAGCCCGACGCCACCGATGACCAGTTCCCCGACCACCCCGACCTCGACCGGCCGGCCGTCCGCATCGACCACCGCGACCGACCAGCCGGCGAGCGGGAGCCCGATCAGGACCGGCGAGACGCCGTCGAGGAGCGAGGCCGTCGCGACCACCGTCGCCTCGGTCGGCCCGTAGGTGTTCCACACCTCGCGGCCCTCTGCCACTAGGCGGGCGGCCAGTTCGGGCGGGCAGGCCTCCCCGCCGAAGATCAGCAGCCGGACCTGCTCCAGCGCCTCGACCGGCCACAGTCCGGCCAGGGTGGGCACCGTGGAGACGACCGTGATCCGGTGCCGCACCAGCCAGCCGCCGAGATCGGCGCCGCTGCGGACGGTGGATCGTGGCGCGGGTACCAGACAGGCGCCGTGGCGCCAGGCCAGCCACATCTCTTCGCAGGACGCGTCGAACGCGACCGACAGCCCGGCGAGCACACGGTCCCCGGGCCCCAGCGGCGCGCCGGCGAGGAAGAGCCCGGCTTCGGCGTCGACGAAGGCCGCGGCGCAGCGGTGGGTGACAGCCACGCCCTTCGGGACGCCGGTCGAACCGGAGGTGAAGATGATCCAGGCGTCGTCCTCGGGCGTGGGGTCGCTGCGTGCCGGGCGCTCTGCCGCGGCAGTGGCACCGGTGACTCCGGCACGGCCGTCCGCGTCCGCGGGTGGCTCGCCCGTTGTCCGGCCGGCGCTGTCGCCGCGGACCGTCCGGGGCAGATAGCCCCCGGCGGCCAGCACCCCGGTCACGGCCGCCTCGCCGAACACCAGCTCCGCCCGCTCGGCGGGGTCGTCGGCGTCGACGGGGACGTAGGCCGCGCCGGCGGCGAGCACGGCGAGGATCCCCGCGTACAGCTCTCGCGTCCCCGACGGCAGGCGCACCCCGACCCGGTCGCCGCGCCGCACGCCGGCCATGGTGAGAGCGGCCGCGCGCCCTTCGACCTCGGTGAGGAGTTCCGCATAGGTGAGCGTGCCGGCCGGGTCCTCGATGGCCGCCGAGGCCGGATGGCGCGCCGCGGTCGCACGAAGGATGTCGACCAGGGTGCGGGCCGGTGCCGCCGCATCCCTGCGGTCGATGACGGAGGACGTGGCCGGAACGCGTCCGTCGACCAGGTTCACGCCCTCGACGCTAGGCCACCGGACGCGTCCGGCGCTGCCCGTCTTGCCAGGCGTGGACAGGCGACCCGCCGGCCACGACCCTGCTGCCGCACTTGCGCGGGGCGGCGCGGTGACCTACCCTCGGGGAGTGCACAAATGCGCAGATGCATTTGCACCATATTGCAGAGGCTTGCAGCTGGGTCAGTTCAAGGGAGTTACTGATGCCGTCCATACCGGTCCTGGTCGGAGGTCCGTCCTCCGCCGATGCCCCGGCACGAGCCGCAGGAAAGGAAATCGTTGTGTCCGAGCCCATCTGGCGGTCCACCGTCGTCCACGTCGGCGCCGATGCCGCAGAGCTGTTCGAGGCCGGTGTGTACATCCTGTTCGGGCTGCCGGTGCCGGACGCGCTGGCCGAGGTGAGCCTCGTCCACTCCGGCCCCGAGGGCGCGTTCGCCGGCGTCGAGGCCGGCGACGAGTTCTGGCTGGCCGACAGCATGGTCACGATCACACAGGTGGGGTCGCTGGCCAACGAGAACTTCGAGAAGCTCGGCCACATCGTCCTCTACCTCAACGTCGGCGAGGCCGACCTGCTGCCCGGCGCGGTGAAGGCGGTCGGCTCGCTGCCGAAGCCCGAGGCCGGCCAGCGGGTCGAGATCCGCCGCGGCGTCCAGTCCTGAGACCGGGAGGGACGCAGCCATGGTGAGCTACGCGGAGCGGCTGCTGGAGCGGCAGCGGCAGGTCGGTCGCCCGGTGCGGGTGGGGGTTGTCGGCGCCGGCCAGATGGGCAGGGGCCTGATCGCCACGATCGAGCGGGCCGAGGGCATGGAGGTGTCGGTGGTGGCCGAGATCGCCGTGGACCGCGCGGTGGAGGCCTACGCCAATGCGGGCAGGGGGACCCCGGCCGTGGTCGAGCGGGACCTGGGAAGGGTGGCCGAGTTGATCGAGGCCGGCCGGCCGGTGGTGATCGACGACGGCCTGAAGGTGCCGCAGCTGCCGGTCGACGTCGTGCTGGAGGTGTCCGGGGTGCCGGAGATCGCGGCGCAGGTCGCGCTCGCGTCCCTGCTGAACTCCAAGGACGTGGCGCTGATGACGGTGGAGGCGGATGTGACCGTCGGCCTGCTGCTGTCGCGGGTGGCGAACGCGGGGCGTCAGGTCTACACGATCTGCCGCGGCGACGAGCCGTCCGAGTGCCTGAAGCTGGTCGAGTACGCCCGCGACCTCGGCCTGACCGTGATCGCGACCGGCAAGGGGAAGAACAACCCGAACCGGCCGACCGACGTCGTCGAGGACGTGCTGGAGGAGGCGCGGGCGAAGAAGATGAACCCGCGCATCCTGTGCGAGTTCACCGATGGCACCAAGACCCAGCTGGAGATGGCAGCGCTGTCGAATGCCACCGGCATCCCCGTCGACGTGGCCGGCATGCACGGACCGGCCTGCTCGATCGACGAGCTGGCGACCAGGCTGATCCCGGTCGAGGACGGCGGGATCCTGACCTCCTACCCGGCGGTCGAGTACACGGTCGAGGGCGACGTGTCGCCCGGCATCTTCGCCGTCGTCCGTTCGGAGAACGACGTGGTCACCGAGGAGCTCGACTTTCTCAAGTTCGGCAAGGGTCCCTACTACGCGATCTACCGTCCGTACCACCTGGCGTCCATCGAGGCCCACCTGTCGATCAGCGAGGCCGTGCTCGACCGGAGGGCGGACTTCCAGGCGACGGTGTGGCGGACGGAGGTGTCGGCCCGGACGAAGTTCGACCTCTCCGCGGGGATCACGCTGGAGGGGATGGGCGGCCACCACGTGCGTGGCTGGGCGATCGACGCCGACGAGGCGCGGGCGCTGAACGCGATCCCGGTCGGCCTGGTCGGCGGCTGCGTCCTCAAGCGGGATCTGCCTGCCGGCGCGATCGTGACCTACGACGACGTCGAGGTCGACGAGACCCGTCCTCTGGTCGCGATGCGCCGTCTCCAGGACTCGCTGCTCCGCACCGGCATCCTCTAGCCCGACCCAGGTCCGTCCCCTTTCCGTTCGGGGGACGGTTCTGTTCCCGTGCGGTGGTCCGTCCCCTTTTTCGTTCGGGGGACGGTTCTGTTCCCGTGCGGTGGTCCGTCCCCCTTTCCCCTCGGGGACGGTTCCACCTCCGTCCGGGATCGATGGTGAACGGGATAGGGGACAGTCCTGCGAACGGGAAAGGAACCGTCCCCTCGTGTCGTCGGGGGTGACACGTCCGCGAGAGTGGTTCTTCCGGGTCGTGTGCGGACGCAGCAGGCGGCGATTCGTCGTGGCGGTGGGTGAGAAGATCGGCCCCGGTGTGGGTGAGAATGGGACGGTGAGGCCGAGCGCGACGATCATCCGGGTGGGAGTCGTCGCCGCGATCCTGCTGGTCGTGCTGGGTGCCGCTTCCGCAACGCCCTGGGTGGTGACCCTGACGCTGCCGAACTTCACCAGCGCCGAACGCCCGGTCTCCGACGCGCCACAGGTGACGATCGCTCCGCAGGAGCCCCCCGAGCGGGATCTCGCGTCCGCCGACGTGCTCGAGAAGGTGTTGCTGGTCCTCGCCGTCGTCGCCGTGGCAGCGCTCGCGGCGTTCGGCGTGGCGTGGCTGGTCAGGCGCCTGCGTGAGGCGTGGCGGCCCGATGACGAACCCGTGGCGACCGACTCGTTGGAGGGCGGCGATGTGCGGGGGGAGGCTGCCGAGGTCGACATCGCCGCGCTCGCGACAGCCGTCGCGCGCGCCGGGGCGCACCTGGCCGGAACGGAGGCCCCCGCGGACGCGGTGATTGCCGCCTGGGTTGCCCTCGAGGACGAGGCGGCGATGCAGGGTGCTGGACGCGGGCCCGCCCAGACCGCAACCGAGTTCACCGCCGAGTTGCTCGCCCGCACGCACGCGCCGGCGGACGCGGTCGCGGTGCTGCGTGGTCTCTACCACCGCGCCCGGTTCACCGACCGCGCGGTCGGAGCCGACGACGTCCGTCGTGCCCGCGCCGCACTGGCCCGCATCGCCGGGGCGCTCGACGCGGGCACCGTCCCGGCCGCGGACGTGGGCGGCCCGGCGTGA
>NZ_JASGES010000077.1:0-8053 GCF_047606205.1 Propionicimonas sp.
CCCGAAAGGCGGGCTTGCTCCCCGAATTCGGGGAGCAAGCCCACCGTTCGGGAGCAAACCGGACGGATGGGACGGCAGCGAGGTGACGGCGGGCCGGCTCGGCCGGGAACGGGCGTTCAGGCGGGCCTGCGGGCAGTCAGCGTGAAGGACGCCGGCAGGCGCCAGGGGCGGTCGGCCAGCCGGAACTCCCCTGTCGACTCGTCCTCGACCATCAGGCCCGGCAAGGCCTCCCACGGGGCGCTGTCGTGCTCGGTCAGGGAGGTGAGCTGCAGGCCCGCGTCCAGCACGGCGGTGACGATCTCGCCCAGACCGTGGTTCCACTCCACCGAGGCGGGCGAGCCCACCCGCTCATCCCCGGCATAGCTGTACTCCGAGTGCCACAGCAGGGGTTCGGGCTGCTCGAAGTAGGGCAGCTCGAGGGCAGGGGTCAGGGCACCCTCCCCGGTGATCCAGGCCTGCTGTTCCCGGTCGGGATGGTCCTCGCCGACGCGCTGGACGATCAGGCTGTTCAGCACCGGGTGCCCGTCCCGGATGAACAGCCGGCCGCCGGGACGCAGCAGTGCCTGCACCGTTCGTGCCCAGCGACTGATGTCGGGAAGCCAGCAGATAGCACCCACCCCGGTGTAGACGAGGTCGAACGAACGCCCGGCCAGCGCGTCCGGCGCCGAGTACACGTCCGACTCCACATAGTCGATCGCCGCGCCCGCCTCCCTCGCCAACACCCTGGCCTCCGCCAGCGACACCGGCGACAGGTCGAGCCCGGTCACCCGTCCACCGAGCCGGTGCAGGCTCAGCGTGTCGGTGCCGATGTGGCACTGCAGGTGCAGCACGTCCAGGTCGTCGAGGAGGCCCAGCCGGGGCAGGTCGAACCGCACGACATCGGAGAGCGCGGACGGGTCGGCGAGCAGCCGGTCGATCCCGTAGTTGCGAGCGTGGATCGGCGCCCTGCTGTCCCAGTTGGCGCGGTTCACCGCGAGATAGTCCATCGCCGCACGATAACGCGCCGACGCACAATCGATGACGTGAGTGTTCCGATCGAGGACTACGGCCTGCTCAGCAGCGCGCGCACCGCGGCACTGGTGTCCCGCGAGGGCAGCATTGACTGGCTGTGCGTGCCGCGCTTCGACTCGCCCTCGGTGTTCGGCGCGCTCCTGGGCGATGCCGACCACGGCCGCTGGTCGCTTCGCCCGGCCGAATCGGACGCCGTGCCGTCCCGTCGCTACGACGGGGACAGCTTCATCCTGGTGACTCGCTGGGACACCGGGACCGGGACGGCCCAGGTGCACGACTTCCTCGTGGCGCACGAGCGCTGCGACCTCGTCCGCCGCATCGTGGGGCTGCGCGGACGCGTCGAGTTCGACACCGCCCTGACCATGCGCTTCGACTACGCGCGTGCCCTGCCGTGGGTGCGGCAGGTCGGGGACGCGGACCGGCCGGCACTGCGGGCGATCGCCGGCCCTCAGGCACTGCTCGTCCGCGGTGTCGCGCTCAGCCCGGAGAACCACTCGCACCGGGGCCGGATCACGGTCTCCGCCGGGGAGAGCGTCGACCTCACCCTCACCGGCTTCGCCTCACACCTGCCCGATCCCGGCCCCCTGGACGTCGATGCGGCGCTGGCCCGCACGCGCAGGCACTGGCAGGAGTGGGCCGTCCGGGTCGACCACTCCGGGCCCTACCACGATCAGGTCGTCCGTTCGCTGCTCGTGCTCCGTGCGTTGAGCCACCGCGACACCGGCGGGATCGTGGCGGCGCCGACCACCTCGCTGCCCGAGGAACTCGGTGGGGTGCGGAACTGGGACTACCGCTACGTATGGCTCCGGGATGCGGCGCTGACCCTGGAGGCACTGGTCGCCCACGGCTTTCTCGGCATCGCCGGGCGCTGGCGGGAGTGGCTGCTCCGTGCGGTCGCAGGGCAGCCCGCCCAGATCCAGATCCTGTACGGCATCGCGGGCGAGCGCGACCTCGTCGAACGGGAACTGCCCGCGTTGCCCGGCTACGCGGGTTCTGCCCCGGTGCGGATCGGCAACGCCGCGGTCGGGCAGTACCAGGCCGACGTCGCCGGTGAGGTGCTCGTCGCGCTGGAGGCCGCCCGACGCGCCGGCCTGGGCGAGGATGTGTCCTCGTGGTCGCTGCAGCGCGGCATCCTCGACCACCTGCTCACCCAGCTCGACCGTCCCGACCGCGGGATCTGGGAGATCCGGGGCGAACCCCGACACTTCACACACTCGCGGGTGATGATGTGGGCCGCGTTCGACCGCGGGGTGCGGGCCGTCGAGGAGGGTGGGCTGCCCGGCGATCCGCACGACTGGGCCGCGGCGCGCGACCAACTCGCCGCAGAGGTCGCCCGCCACGGCGTCGTCGACGGGCATTTCGTGCAGGCCTACGGCGCCGACGAGGCGGACGCAGCGCTCCTGCTGCTGCCGACGGTGGGCTTCTGCGCTCCCGACGACCCCCGCATCCTGGCCACGGTCGAGCGTGTGGAGCGCGACCTGATGCCCGAAGGACTCGTCCTGAGGTACCGTCCCGCCACCGGCGTGGACGGCGTACCCGGCCCGGAGAGCCCCTTCCTCGCCTGCAGCTTCTGGCTCGTCCAGCAGTACGCGATGAGCGGACGGACGGGAGACGCACACGCCCTGATGGCCCGCGCCTGCGCCTGCGCCAACGACCTCGGGCTGCTCTCGGAGGAGTACGACGCGCGCGCCGGCCACCAGCTCGGGAACACCCCGCAGGCGCTCACCCATCTCGCCCTCGTCCAGGCCGCGGACGCGATCAACGGCCACGGCGGACGCGCCGCCCACCGCCGCGGGTGAGCACCCCTCGGCTCAGCCGCGCCCGGCGAGGATCGCGAGAACGTCCGGGCCGTACAGCTCACACTTCACCCGGCCGACGCCCGGCACCTTCCGAAGCGCCGCCACGTCGGCGGGGCGGTCCTCCGCAATCGTCATCAGAGTGGCGTCGGTGAAGATCACATACGCCGGGACGGAGCGCTCTGCGGCCACTCCTCCCCGCCAGGCGACCAGCCGGTCGTAGGTGTCCTCGTCGTAGCCGGGCGGGCAGTCGGCGTGCCGGCGCAGCTTCCGCTCCGCGCCGGTGTGCAGCGCCTTGCCGCAGACCCGGCAGGTCGCGCTCAGCGCCGAAGTCGGCTTCTCCCTCGGGCGGGCCCGGACGGCACCCGGCTCCGGCCGGGCGGTGATCCCGTCCAGGAAACGTGACGGCTGCCGGTTGCCGCTGCCCCTGCGGGTGCGCGACCAGCACAGCAGCAGGTTGCGCCTCGCCCTGGTGATCCCGACGTAGAACAGCCGCGCCTCCTCGGCCACCTGCTCCGGCCCGGCCGCCAGCGACAGCGGCAGCGTCCCCTCCTGCACGCCGACCAGCGCGACCGCGGTCCACTCCAGGCCCTTGGCCGCGTGCAGCGTGGACAGGGTCACCCCGTCTGAGCTCAGCGGGTGCTCGACCTGCGCGCGGGCGGTCAGTTCGGCGACCAGGCCACCGAGGTCGGCGGTGCCCTCACCGGCGGCGGCACGAGCGGACGCCACGTCCTCGGCGAGCGCGAGGATCGCGGCGAGCGACTCCCACCGTTCCCGCACGCGGCCCTGGCCCGACGGGGCCGCCTCGGTCCAGCCGATCCGGGCCAGCACGTCCCGGCAGGCGTCGAGGGCCGGCTCGCCCGCGTCCCTGCGCGCCCGCTCGGTGAGCGTGCCGATCACCTGCCGCACCTCGGGACGGTCGTAGAAGCCCTCTCCGCCACGCACCGTGAACGGAATGCCCGCCTGGGCGAAGGCCGACTCGAACGCCGGCGACTGCGCGTGCACGCGGTAGAGAACGGCCTGCTCACGCCATGGCACACCTGCCTCGTGCTGCTCGACCAGCCAGCGGGCGACCGCCACCGCCTCGTCGTCCTCGCTCGCGCACTCCAGGATCCGCGGCTCCGGGCCCGGCCCGCACTGGGACTCCAGCACCACCGTGCCCAGCCGGGTGCGCCGCGCCACCCGGTTCGCCATGCCCACCACCTGGGGCGAGGACCGGTAGTCGCGCACCAGCCGCACCACCTTCGCATCGGGGAAACGGTCGGCGAAACCGGTCAGGAAGGCGGGCGTGGCACCGGCGAAGGAGTGGATGGTCTGGGCCGGATCGCCCACCACGCAGTGGTCCCTGCCATTGCCCCACCACAGGTCCAGGAGGTTCTGCTGGACGGGATTGACGTCCTGGTACTCGTCCACCACGAGATGGCGGTAGGTCCCCCGCACCTCCTCGGCGATGTCGCCGTGCTCGGCCAGCATCGCCTCGGCGCACAGCAGGATGTCGTCGAAGTCGATCACGCCACGGTCGGACTTCGCCTGCTCGTAGCGACCGAGCACCCGGCCCACCTGTGCGGCGTCGAGGCCGGACACCTCGCGCCCGGCGGAGTCGGCCAGATCGGCGTAGTCGGCAGGCGAGACGTTGGTGACCTTCGCCCAGGACACCTCGGTGAGCAGGTCGCGCAGGGAGCTCGCGTCCGGGCTCAGTCGCAACCGTCGTGTCGCTTCCGCGACGATGCCGAGCCGCTCGTCGCTCACCGGCGGCAGTGGGGACCCGTACGCGCGGGGCCAGAAGTACTGGGCCTGCCGCAGCGCCGCCGAATGGAAGGTGCGCGCCTGGACGGCCGGGACGCCGAGCGAGCGCAGCCGGGACCTCAACTCGCCGGCCGCCCGGGTAGTGAAGGTGACGGCGAGGACGGCGTTCGCGGTGTACGCGCCGGTGGCGACGCCGTAGGCGATCCGGTGTGTGAGCGCTCGGGTCTTGCCCGTCCCCGCGCCCGCGATCACCACGACAGGGGCCCCGAAGGTCGTCGCGACCTGTGCCTGCTCGGGGTCCAGCCCGGACAGCAGCGCGGACGGTTCGGCGATCACGCAGCACACTGTAGGCACCCGGGCCGACACCCCTCTCGACGATGTGCGATCTGAAGCTGGACCCGTCCCGCGGCCGCCAGGACGCCATCGACGACCAGCTCGCCGACGCCTCCCCCGTCCTCGACGTCGTCCATGTCGTGAAGCTCGCCGCCGCCGTGGCGAGGATCGCGACCGCGTCCGACTCGCCTCCGGGCGGCCGGAGAGAGGGCTCCGACGGTGCCGCCACGGGCCCGTGATCATGTCTCGACGCCTCAACGTCAGAGGCCGGCCCTAGGGTGTGGAGCACCATGCAGTTCCATCACGTGCGCACCGCCGACCAGCTCGCCGACACCCTGGTCGGGCTGTGGTCCGGTCCCCGAGCCGACCCGTTCGAGTTCGACCTCGCCGTCGTACCGGGCGCAGGCTTTCAGCGATGGCTCTCCCAGCGCATCGCCACGGCCGGCGAACGTGCCGGGATCTGCGCCGGGGTCGACCTCACCACGACCGCCGGGCTGTGGCATCGTCTCCACGGGGACGATGACCCGTGGCGGCCCGAACTGCTCGCCTGGCCGGTGCTGCACCTGGCCGCTGCGTCCACCGACCCCGAACTCGAGGTGCTCCAGCGGCATCTCGCCGCGTCCCGGGAGGGCTACACCACCGCCCGGCGCGTCGCCGCGCAGTTCGCCGGCTACGCGGACCACCGGCCGGCGATGCTCCGGTCCTGGCTGGACGGGGACGACGTCGGCCCCGAAGGCGGTCCCCTGGCGGAGAACACGTGGCAGTCCCACCTGTGGCGGGAGCTGGTGGCGCACCTCGGCAGCGACCCGCTCGCCCGCAGGGCCGACCTGCTCGACCGGCTCCGCGCGGCACCGGCGCCCCGCCTTCCGCACCGGGTGGCCGTGCTCGCCCCTGAGCGCGTGCACGAGGGCTACCGTGCGCTGCTCGCCGCGCTCAGCAACCACCACGCCGTCGACGTCCTGCTGCTCACCCCGGCTCCCACGCGTCGTCCGCTGCCCGGACCAGCGGGGCTGCGGCGATCGGAATTCGCCGCACCTGCGGGCCATCCGCTGAACCGCTCCCTCGGTGTGATCGCCGACGAGACGGCGCTCCTGCTCCCGCCCACGCCGGATCTGCCGGAGGTCACGTCCCCGGACACGCTGCTCGGCTGGCTCCAGGCCGATCTTCTGGCCGACCGCGAGCGCACGCCTCGCGTTCTGCGGGCCGGCGACACGTCCGTCCAGGTCCATCTCTCCCACGGCGACGACCGCCAGGTCGAGGTGCTCCGCGAAGTGCTCACCTCGATCCTCGCCGCGGACCCCAGCCTCGAACCCAGGGACGTCGTGGTGCTCACCCCCGCGATCGAGCCGATCGCGCCCCTGGTGACCGCAGCCTTCACCGCGCCGCCGCAGGGCGCTGTCCATCCCGCGCAGGCGTTCAGGGTGCAACTGGCGGACCGCACCCTCACCCAGGTGAACCCGATGGTGACGCTGCTGCTCGAACTGCTCAGGCTCCCCGACGGCAGGGCGGAGGCGAGCGCACTGCTCGAACTCTGCGCCCATCCCGCGGTCGCCCAGCGGTTCGGTTTCACGACCGAATCGCGCTCGCGGCTGGTCGAACTCGTCGAGCGGGCCGGGATCCGCTGGGGGCTCTCCGGCGCGCAGCGGACGGCGTTCGGCCTGGGCAGCTTCCCCCAGAACACCTGGTTCGCCGGGTTGCAGCGGATGCTTCTCGGGGTGGCGATCGGCGAGAGCGACCTGGTCTCGGCGGGCACCGTACTGCCGCTGGACGACATCGAGTCCTCCGACGTCGAGTTGATCGGCGGCCTGACCGAGCTGGTGGGCAGGCTCAGCCGTCTGTTCGCGGAGGTCAGCAGCCCCGCACCGATCGCCGGGTGGGCACAGCGCTGCCGGGAGGCACTGGCGGGGCTCGTCGAGCTCCCGCCCACCCAGGAGTGGCAGCTCAGCGACCTGTGGGCCGGCCTGGCCCGGCTCGCCGAGCGCGGCGGGGCGGCCGCTGAGCACCCGATCGACCGCCACACCGCTGCGCGGGCGATCGAGCACGAGTTCGAGACCTCACCCGCGCGCGGCGCCTTCGGCAACGGCTCGCTGGTGGTCGCGGGCCTCACCTCACTGCGGCACGTCCCGCACCGGGTGGTGGTCCTGCTGGGCTGGGACGCCGACCGCTACCCACGCTCCGCCCGCCGCCACGGCGACGACCTGCTCGCCGTCGAGCCGCGTGTCGGCGACCCGTCCGCTGCCCTGCTGGACCGCCAACTCCTGCTGGACGCCGTCCATGCCGCCGGGCAGACGCTCGTCCTCGTGGCGCGCGGACGCAGTGAGGCCACCAACGAGGACGTGCCGCTCGCCGCGCCCGTCGCGGAGCTGATCGAGGCGCTCGACCGGCTCGCGACCACCGCGGACGGAACCCCGGCCGGTGTCGCCGTGACACACCGGCATCCGCTCCAGCCGTTCGACCCGGCCTACTTCGACGGCGCGAGGCCCGACCTGTCCAGCGCCGACGCCGTGGCCTTCCGGGCCGCCGCGGCGCTGCTCGCAGACAAGGTGACGCCACGGCCGCGCTTCCAGCTCGACCGGCTCCCCGAGCCGGAACTCGGGCTCGGCGTCTCCCTGGACGACCTGGTCGCCTGGTTCGGCCACCCCGCCCGCACCCTGCTGCGGCAGACGGCGGGGATCAGCCTGGGCGACGACCCGCAGCCCAGCGACGCCATCCCGATCGAGCCGGACGGGCTGGCCCGCTGGCAGATCGGCAACCGGATGTTGACCGGCCTGCGCCAGGGACGTGACCCGGCCGCCGTCGAACGCGCGGAATGGCTGCGGGGCGAGGTGCCCCCGTTCCAGCTCGGCACGCTCCTGCTCGCCGGCCTGCGCCAGGAGGCGCAGCGCTCGGCGCAGGCCGCCCCGTCCGACCTCCCCCCGCCAGCGCTCCACGACCTGGCCGTGGCCGTGCCGGTGCCCGGCCGCGGCACGACCACCCTGGTCGGGCGGGTGACCACCCACGGGGCAGAGCTCGTGCAGGTCGAGTTCTCCTCGTTGCAGCCGCGGCACCGCCTGGCCGCCTGGGTGCGCCTGCTGGCCCTGGCCACGGCCGAGCCGGGCGCCTGGCGGGCCCGGGTCGCCGGCAAGGGACGCGTCTGCGTGCTGGCGGCGCCGCCGCAGGCCACGGCG
>NZ_JASGES010000078.1:0-2528 GCF_047606205.1 Propionicimonas sp.
CCGGCCGCCGAACAGGCTGGAGCGTCGGGCGAGATCTGCGATCCAGCGGCTCGGCGCCGCCACCGTGATGTCGAGTCCGCGGTACCCCTGCTCGCGCCGTCGATGCCCGTCGCGCGACAGATCGCCGGCATCAGCGCTGTTTAGCTGCGGGCACTCGCCGCAGGCCTGCTCAAAACGGATGCAAGCACCGGGATAGTGGCAGCCCCCGCTGAAAGGCCAGATATCGGACAGCCGCCACACAATCGGCTTGCCGATGGCGTGGAGCCGGCGGGCGTCGAGAAACGCGCCGGCGACCCAATGCAGGCACACCACGTCGGCGGCGGCGAAGCTGCGCGGGTCGATCCGGCCGTAGCTGAACCGCATCGGCGAGAACGGGGTCGGAGGCCGCCCCGGATAGCGGCGCAGCGCGCGGGCATTAAGATAGGCGACGACGTCGCTGCCGAACCGCCCGACGCCCGGCCAATGCGCCGGCACCACCGTAGGGTCGTCCTTCGATCTCCGCCCGACATGGAACGTCGAGTTCAGCCCCAGCCCCAGCAGCGTCCGATGGATCCGGAACGCCGCCTTGTTGGCGCCGCCTTCACTGTCCGACTGGCCAAGATGCGCGACAGAGAGCGGCCTGGAGCTCACATCCGCCTCGCATTGGCGACGACCCCGTTGCTGCCGTAGAAGACTTCGATGTCATCTAGCCCCTCGACCTGCTCGACCATGTGCCGGACTTCATCCAGCGTGCGCGGCGTATCGTAGCGCGCCGACAACGCATCGAAGGTGTCTAGGATCGCCCATTCGAGCCTCTGCTCGCGGGTCAATCCGCTGCGCAGATAGTTCCAACATGGAATCCGCAACACGCCAAGGAGCTTCGGGCCAAGAAACGGGATTCGCCGAATGAACGTATCGATCGGCAGCCATAGCGGCATGTATGCCCGAATGATCGACAGCAACTTGCGCGGTGGCATATCCACGGTCCAGCGGCGCCAGAAATACTTCGGCTGATTGAATGGGTCCAAGCGGTCGTGCTTGAGATAGTAGTCGATACTGATCCGTCCGCCGGGCTTAACTTTCTGAACGAGTGCCTGGAAGGCGCGATCCGGCTCAGGTGTGTGTTGCAGCACCCCGTAGCAAAATACATAGTCGAACACCGCATCCTGACAGGGAATGTCGTAGATGTTGCCCTGAAAGAACACGACCTCGCCGCCGGTCGCGTTGTTGAGACGATTTGCGACAACCGCCTCGCTCAAGTCGAAGGTCGTGACGATAGCTCCGGCATCGAGCAGCACTTCGGTGAAACGCCCGGCACCAGATCCCGCCTCCAGTACCCTCTTGCCGTAGACATCCCGCGGGCGCCACTTGGTACCTTCCCAGAAGCGCTGAAACGACAGCTTCCGACCCGACCTACTGTCGAGCTGGGTCGACCGAAATACGTTCCACTGGAGACCAAAACCGTCCGCGTAGTTTTCGCCCGTCACGAAGCGTGAAATGCCATCGACGATCGGGACGATCTGGCCGCCAGCGTTGTCGACCAGCCGCCCTGCGACGATATCGCCGTGGCTATCAGCCTCCGCTTCGATTTGATAGCGATGCCCGAAAGCTTCCTGCAATTGCGACAGCGTAGCCAATTGTCTCGACCTCAATCACTTCGCCCATCCGCGCGCCGACATTCAGGCGCGGGAGCGCGGCTCATCCACGGGCCGTCGCCAAAATCGATTGCGGTTTCCGGAATCGATTGAAAATTTCCGATATCAGAAGCTTGCCTTGCGACACCTTCGGCGTGCTGATGTCGCGAAAATTTCGCGTTTCCACTTTCACGTCGTGAAATCCCCGCGACGACAACGTATCCGCCAGTTGCGCCGCCGACCAGCTTCGCATGTGCTGCCAACGATGGTAGATGACGTTTGCGACGGGGCAATACACCATGCTGTCCTCGAGCCGCTCTTCGTTAGGAGTCGTGACGACGAACAAGCCACCCTTCTTGAGAAGGCGGCGCGCCTGGCTGAGAGTCAGTTCGAGCGCCTGATCGTCGAGATGCTCGATGACTTCGAGCAGAAAGATCGCATCGAACTTGCGTTCGCTGCTCAGCAGTCCGTCGATCGTGTCGAAGCCCATGAAGTTGTCGCGGCCCCGAACGTTCACCGCGGAGCCGATCGTCTCCAGCGAGATATCGGCGCCCAGCACGGTGTAACCTTCATCCAGAAGATACGGCAGAAGATGTCCGGGCCCGCAGCCATAGTCGAGCACCGTGGCGTTCTTCGGGATCATGCCGCTGACGAACTTGATGACGTCGCGCCCCTTCTGACGACTGAAATACAGCTCGGGAAACTGCGAGTAATAGCCCCAGAATCGGGACAGCGTTTCATTGTCCCATTTCAGCATCGCCGGCTGCGGTGTCGTCATTTCGTTCGGGCCCCTCTCACAAACCGGCAGACTGCGGCGCGCGTGCCGTGGAGCGCGCCAGATAATCGATCGCCTCGGGGTTCGCCGCCCAGGCGGCGAAGTCGTCGAGGTCGCCATTGTGGCCGATCTGCCGATCG
>NZ_JASGES010000079.1:0-18202 GCF_047606205.1 Propionicimonas sp.
CGGCGGGGCTCACGGCCGACCTGCCCGCCGGCGCGCGCGTGCTGGTCGCCGGCAGCCGGAACCTCGCCGGCCTCGTCGCAGCCGCCGGCTTCGAGGTGGTCGGGACGGCCACCTCGAAGCCCGCCGCCGTGATCCAGGGCTATGACCCCGACCTGTCCTGGCGGATGCTGGACGAGGTCGCCCTGGCGATCCAGGGCGGCGCGCGCTGGTTCGCGACGAACGACGACGCGTCCCGACCCACCGACCGCGGCCTGGTACCCGGCGTCGGCGGGGCGCTCGCCGTCGTCCGGCTGGTCGTCGGGCGAGAGCCCACCACCTTCGGCAAGCCCTTCCGCCCCATGCTCGCCGAGGCCATCCGCCGCACCGGAGCACGGCAACCGATCTTCGTCGGCGATCGGCTCGACACCGACATCAGCGGGGCCAACAATGCGGGAATCGACTCGCTCCTGGTGTTCAGCGGTGCCCATGGAAAGCGCGACCTCGTCGTGGCAGCCCCCCCGGAGCGGCCCACGCACATCGGCGCGAACGTCAGCGCGCTGCTTCGCGGCGTCCGACCCCTGGTGGTGCAGGACGCGACGGCGACCTGCCGCACCCAGGTCGCACAGGCCGGGGACGGACGCGTCCGCCTGCTCGGCACGCCCCGCACCCCCGAGGACCAGTTCGACGCGCTGTGGGCTCTCACCCACCTGGTGTGGAACGACCCGGAGCTCGACGCCTCGGACGCCCTTGCCGGCCTGGACCTCGTCCACTGACCCCGTGACCGAGCGGGTATCCTGCCCGCGACCGATAGGAGAGCCCCCTTGTCCACTTCCACCCGGCCCGGCACGGCCACGGATCTCGCCCTCGTGGCGGTGTTCGCGGCTCTGATCGCCGCCTTCTCCCTGACCCCGGCCATCCCGGTGGGTGCGGCCGGCGTGCCGATCACCCTGCAGACGCTCGCCGTGGTTCTCGCCGGCCTGGTTCTCGGACCGTGGCGTGGCTTCCTCGCGACCCTGCTCTACCTCGCGGTCGGCTTCGCGGGCCTGCCGGTGTTCGCCGGGGGCGCGGCAGGCCTGGCCGTCCTGGCCAAGCCGTCGGTGGGCTACCTGCTCGCCTTCCCGGTCGGGGCACTCGTCGCCGGGGCGCTGGCGAAGCTCTTCGTCGGCCGGACGGGCGCGACGCAGTACCTCGGGTTCTTCCTCGCCGGGCTTGCCGGGTCGCTGGTGATCCACGCGGCCGGCGTCGTGGGGCTGATGGTGGTCGCGCACCTTCCGTTCGCCACCGCCTTCCTCACCGACCTCGCCTACTGGCCGGGCGACCTGGCCAAGATGTTCGCGGCGGCCGCCGTCGCGGTGGCCGTGCACAAGGCGTTCCCGGCGCTGCTCGCCGCGCGCCGGCTCGCCACGGCCTGAGGTGATCCAGCTCGCCGGAGCCGGTGTCACGGTGGCGCTGCCCGCCTCGGGCGAGCAGCGCACGCGGGTGCTGCTGCACCCCACGACGCTCGACCTCGGGGAGCGCCGGATCGCCGTGATCGGCGCGAACGGCTCGGGCAAGTCGACGCTGCTGCGGCTGCTCAACGGCCTCGTGCTGCCCTCGACCGGTCAGGTGCTGGTCGACGGCCTGGACACTCGCAGGGACGGACGCGAGGTGCGCAGGCGGGTCGGATTCGTCTTCACCGACCCGCTCTCCCAGCTCGTGCTGGCCACGCCGGCCGACGACGTCGAACTGTCCCTGCGGCCGTTCCTGCGCGGGCGGGCGGCCCGGCGCGCGGAGGCGTACCGGCTCCTCGAGGAGCGTGGTCTGGGTCAGGTCGGCGACCAGAGCGTGTACGACCTGTCCGGTGGCGAACGTCAACTGGTCGCCCTGACCTCCGTGCTCGCCGCCAGACCCCGCATCGTGGTCGCCGACGAGCCGACGACCCTGCTCGACCTGCGCAACCGCGACCGGGTGCGCGCGGCCCTCGCCGGGCTGGAGCAGCAGGTCCTGCTCGCCACCCACGACCTCGAACTCGCCGCGGAGGCGGACCGGGTGCTCGTCGTCGACGGCGGGCGCGTGGTCGCCGACGGCGCGCCTTCCGACGCGATCGCCGCCTATCTCCGGGTGGTTCGGCCATGAACCTGTTCGGTCTCTATGTGCCCGGAACCACCTGGCTGCACCGGCTCGGGAGCGGCTGGAAGTACCTGCTCCTGCTCGTCCTGACCGTACCCGCACTGGCTCTCGGCCGGCCGGGGCCGAGCCTCGCGGCGCTGCTCGCGACCATCGCCGTCCTCACCTCCGCGCAGCTGGGGTGGCGTCGCGCACTCGCGCTGCCACCGGCGCTGTGGGTCCTGCTGGTCGTCCTCTCCGGTTATCAGCTGGCCGTCGGGCAGCCCGACCTCGCGGTGGTGGTCTCGGTCAACCTCGTCACCGCCGTGTACGCCAGCCGCCTGCTCACCATGACCACGCCCGGCCCCGTCCTGATCGACGCACTGGTCGTCGGGCTGCGCCCCTTCCGCATCGTGGGCGTCGACCCCGAACGCGTCGGGCTCGCTGTCGCGATCATGGTCCGGTCGGTGCCCCTGCTGCTGGACACCTTCGAGCAGGTCAGGCAGGCCGCCAGGGCGCGTGGGCGGGAGCGGAACCTGCTCGCCCTGATCACGCCGGTCGTCGTGCGGGCGGTCGGCCAGGCGCAGGCCACGGGCGCGGCGCTCGCCGCGCGCGGCCTGGGTGAACCCGGCGGCTCGTAGAATGAGCACCGTGACCGAGTCTGCGCCCGTCCCCGAGCCGCCCGTCACCGGCGTGCCGGAGATCGACGCCGCGCTCGCGGCCGTCCGGCTCGACGGTCCGGTCGCCGAGCATCACGCCGAGCTCTCCGCGGCCGTCGAGGTGCTCCAGCAGGCGCTGCGCTCGCCGCGCTCGTGAGGCTCGACAAGGCGCTCGTGGAACGGGGGCTGGCCCGCTCTCGCGGCCAGGCCGGTGAAGCCGTCCGAGGTGGCCGGGTGCACGTGAACGGGCGGCTCGCCGCGCGCCCCGCACAGGACGTCGACGGGTCCGACCGGATCACCGTCGAGGCCGTCGACCACTACGTGTCCCGGGCAGCCCACAAGCTGGCGGGAGCGCTCGCCGCGTCCGGAGTTCAGGTGCCTGCGCGCGTGCTGGACGCGGGTGCGTCCACCGGCGGCTTCACCCAGGTGCTGCTCGAGCACGGCGCGAAGACCGTCTACGCCGTCGACGTCGGGCATGACCAGTTGGCTGACGTGCTCCGGTGCGACCCGAGGGTCGTCGTGCGGGAGCGGCTCAACCTGCGCCAGCTCACCCTGGACGACCTGGACGCGGAGCCGGTCGACCTCGTTGTCGGCGACGTGTCGTTCATCTCCCTCACGCTCCTGCTCGAGCGGCTGTTCGCCGTGCTGACCCGGACCGGCGAGGCGCTGCTCCTGGTCAAGCCGCAGTTCGAGGTGGGCCGGGGACGCCTGGATGACCGCGGCGTGGTACGCGATCCCGAACTGCGTGAACGGGCCGTCACCGCGGTCCTCGAGGCGGCGGCACGGCTCGGCCGGCACGTGGCCTGGCGCGGTGAGAGCGGGCTGCCGGGTGAGTCGGGGAACCGGGAGTGGTTCGTCCACCTGGTCCCGGCGGCCACCGGTGTGGGTGGCCAGGGTTAGGGTGATCCCCGTGAGTTCGCAGCGGCGGCAGGTGGCCGTCACCATCCACCCCTTGCGCCCGGCCGCGCTGGAGGCGGCAGCCGAGTTCGTGACCGGCATCAACGCCCGCGGCCTCACCTGCCTTGCGTCCGTCGAGGACCTGGAGCGGCTCGCCGAGCGGGTGCCGGGCGCCGATCTCCGCGAACTGGACGGCGAGGACGGGTCCAGCTGCGAACTGGTCGTGGTGTTCGGCGGCGACGGCAACATTCTGCGGGCGGCGGAGTGGGCGCTGCCCCGGCACGTGCCGGTCCTCGGGGTGAACCTCGGCCACGTGGGGTTCCTTGCCGAGTTGGAGTCATCCCAGGTGCCGGCCCTGATCGAGCGTGTGGCGCACGCCGACTACGACGTCGAGGAGCGCATGACCATCGACACCGTGGTGAGAGCGAGCCGTGGCGGCGAGGAGCTGTGGCGCTCGTTCGCGATCAACGAGGTGTCGGTGGAGAAGCTCGCTCGCGAGCGGATGATCGAGGTGCTGGTGCGGCTCGACGACCGTCCGCTGTCGCGATGGGCGACCGACGGCGTGCTCGTCTCGACCCCGACCGGGTCGACGGCCTACGCGTTCTCCGCCCACGGGCCGGTGATCTGGCCCGACCTGTCCGCGCTGCTGCTGGTGCCGCTGAGCGCACACGCCCTGTTCGCGCGTCCCCTGGTGCTCGGCGAGCACACGGTGGTCTCGATCGAGGTGCTGCCCGGCGGCGGCCCGGGCGGCGTGGTGTGGTGCGACGGACGCAGGAGTACCGACGTCACCGGCGGGGAGGAGATCGTGGCGACCAGGGGCGAGCACCGGCTCCGGGTCGCCCGGACGTCCGAACAGCCGTTCGTGAACCGCCTGGTGCGCAAGTTCGGACTCCCCGTCGACGGCTGGCGGGGTGCTGCGGAACGCGATGCCGCGCATGCGCAATGAACTGAGGATCAACGCCGGGAGGTGGGCGTCGCCGTGCTCAATGAGCTGAGGATCGCCGACCTGGGTGTGATCGGCGAGGCGACCATCGAACCCGGCCCCGGCTTCACCGCGGTCACGGGAGAGACCGGTGCGGGCAAGACCATGATCGTCACGGGGCTGGCCCTGCTGGCCGGGGCGAAGGCCGACCCCCGGCTCGTGCGGACGGGAGCCGCGCGGGCCCTGGTGGAGGGTCGCTGGCAGGTCAGCGGCCGGGACGAACTGCTCGCGGGTCTCGGCGCCGAGGTCGAGGACGGTGAGGTTCTGGTGGCGCGTCAGCTGGGCGCGAACCGGTCCCGGATGAGCGTCGGCGGCGCGCAGGTCCCGCTGGCCACCGGGGCTGCGCTGGTCGGGGAGTGGGTGACCGTGCACGGGCAGTCCGAACAACTGCGGCTGGGGACGCCGGAACGCCAGCTCGAGGTGCTGGACCGCTACGCCGGCCCTGCGCTGGCGATCGAACTGGATGCGTACCGGGCCGACTACGCGGCCCGCAGGACGGCGGCCGCAGAACTCACCGAGCTGACCACCCGCTCGCTGGAGCGGGCACGCGAACTGGACCTGCTCCGGTTCGGGCTGGACGAGATCGCGAAGGTCGACCCGCAGGCCGGCGAGGACACGGCGCTCGCCGCCGAGGCGCGCCGCCTGCAGGCCGTCGACGACCTGCGCCAGGCGTCGCACGCCGCGCTGGTGGCGCTGGCCGGCGAGGAGGACGCGTTCGACGCCACCGATGCGCTGAGCCTCGTCGGGGCGGCGCGGAAGTCGCTGGGCCCCGCGGTCGACGCGGACCCGGACCTGGCCCCGATCGCCGATGAGCTCGCGGGGGCCGCCGCCGGGCTGGCCGACGTCGCGTCGTCGCTCGCGTCCTACGCGTCGGGGCTCGACGCCGACCCGCTGCGGCTGGAGTGGATCGCCGGACGCAGGGCCGAGCTCGCGCACCTCACCCGCAAGTACGGGGAGTCGGTCGATGAGGTGATCGCCTGGGCGCGGGACGCGGCCGGCCGGGTGACCCGGCTGGACGCGGGCGAGGACCGGATCGCGGAACTGCGGGGGAAGGTCGCCGACCTCGACAGTCGACTGGCCGCCGCGGCCGGGCGGATCACGGCCCTGCGCCACGCGGCGGCGTCCGAACTCGCCGGCCTGGTGGCCGGCGAGCTGGCGGCGCTGGCGATGCCGAGGGCACGGCTGGAGTTCGAGCTCACGCCGGGCGAACTCGGACCGCACGGCGCGGACCAGGTCAACCTGCTCTTCTCCGCGAACCCCGGCAGTGCTCCCGGCCCGCTGGGGAAGGTGGCTTCCGGGGGCGAGCTGAGCCGGGTGCGGCTCGCGCTGGAGGTCGTGCTCGCCACCGAGGCGAGGGGCGAGACCTTCGTGTTCGACGAGGTGGACGCGGGCGTCGGCGGCGCGGTCGCTCTCGAGATCGGACGCCGGCTGGCCCGGCTGGCCGAGCGCTGCCAGGTGATCGTGGTCACCCATCTCGCGCAGGTGGCGGCGTTCGCCGATCGGCACTACGTGGTCGCCAAGTCCGACGACGGATCGGTGACCACCAGCGGCGTCCGGCTGGTCACCGACACCGACCGGCTCGACGTCCTCGCCACCATGATGGGCGGCCTGGAGTCCAGCGACTCCGCGCTCGCGCACGCCAGGGAGCTGCTCGCGAGCGTCCGGAGCTGACCGTTGAGGTGTTCATGGCCCTCATTCGGCATGCGTCCTACAACCCCGACGCCCGGTGGGACCGCACCCTGACCCTGACGATCGACAAGGTCGTCCGGAGCGAGCGGTACAGCGACGGCAACGACGAAGACCCCTCCCTCAACCCGGTGGCGAAGTGGGAGACCCTGCGGATGCCGGAGGTCGTGGCGCTCTACCCGCCGGAGGGGCCCGCCCGGGTGCTGACGACCACCGAGTTCGTGACCTATGTCAACGAGGACGGCAACGGCCAGGACCCTGAGGACAGCTACCGGACGCCGTGGATCTTCTACGACGTCGGGGGCAGACCGGCCGCCGTGTTCGAGCACGACATTCCCTGAGCCGGCAATGCACCGACCTCGCCGTCCCGCGGAGCGTCGACGTGGTGGGGAAGGCCCCGCACCCTCTAGGCTGGAGGCCCGTGGGTAACTCGACTCAGACCAAGCATGTATTCGTCACCGGGGGAGTCGTCTCCTCACTGGGCAAGGGGCTGACCGCGTCCAGCCTGGGCAGCCTCCTGGTCGCCCGCGGGCTGCGGGTCACGATGCAGAAACTCGACCCGTACCTCAACGTCGATCCGGGCACGATGAACCCGTTCCAGCACGGCGAGGTGTTCGTCACCGAGGACGGGGCGGAGACCGATCTCGACATCGGGCACTACGAGCGCTTCCTGAACGTGCCGCTGAACGCGGAGGCGAACGTCACGACCGGCAAGGTGTACAGCCACGTGATCGCCAAGGAGCGCCGCGGCGACTTTCTCGGCGACACCGTGCAGGTGATCCCGCACATCACCAACGAGATCAAGGACGAGATGCTGGCCATGGCCGGCCCCGGCGTCGACGTCGTCATCCACGAGATCGGCGGCACCGTCGGCGACATCGAGTCGCTGCCGTTCCTGGAGGCCGCGCGCCAGGTGCGCCGCGAGGTCGGGCGCGACAACGCGTTCTTCCTGCACGTCTCGCTGGTGCCCTACATCGGCCCGTCCGGCGAGCTGAAGACCAAGCCCACCCAGCACTCCGTCGCCGCGCTGCGCCAGGTCGGCATCCAGCCGGACGCGATCGTGTGCCGCGCGTCCATGGACATTCCGACCGGCGTCAAGCGCAAGATCGCCCTGATGTGCGACGTGGACGAGGAGGCCGTGATCTCCTGCCCCGACGCCCCGAGCATCTACGACATCCCTCGGGTCATCCACTCCGAGGGGCTGGACGCGTACGTCGTCCGGCGCCTGGGCGTCTCCTTCCGCGACGTCGACTGGACGAAGTGGAACGACCTGCTCGAGCGGGTGCACCACCCCAAGGAGGAGGTGACGATTGCGCTGGTCGGCAAGTACATCGACCTGCCCGACGCCTACCTCAGCGTGTCCGAGGCGCTCCGCGCGGGTGGCTTCGCGAACTGGGCCAAGGTGAACATCCGCTGGGTCGCGTCCGACAGCTGCGAGACCCCTGCCGGCGCGGCGGAGGAGCTCGGTGACGTCGACGGCATCTGCGTCCCCGGCGGATTCGGCATCCGTGGCGTGGAGGGCAAGCTGGGTGCGCTGCGCTATGCGCGGGAGAACCAGCTGCCGGCGCTCGGGCTGTGCCTGGGCCTGCAGTGCATGGTGATCGAGGCGGCCCGAGACCTGCTCGGGCTGGAGGACGCGGCGTCCACAGAGTTCGAGCCCGACACCAAGGCGCCGGTGATCGCAACCATGGCCGAACAGGTCGCGATCGTGTCCGGCAAGGGGGACATGGGCGCCACCATGCGGCTCGGTGCGTATCCCGCGGAGCTGGTGCCCGGCTCGCTCGTCGCCCAGCGCTACGGCTCCACCCGGGTGAGTGAGCGCCACCGCCACCGCTACGAGGTGAACAACGCCTACCGCGACGACCTGGAGGCGCACGGCCTGCGGATCTCCGGCACCAGCCCGGACGGGCACCTCGTCGAGTTCGTCGAGCTCGACCGCGCCCAGCACCCTTACTACATCGGCACGCAGGCGCACCCGGAGCTGAAGTCGCGTCCGACCCAGCCGCACCCGCTGTTCGTCGGGCTGATCGACGCGGCACTGAAGCGCAAGCTGTCCTCGCGGCTGCCCGAGGACGGTGAGTGAGGCGTGCACGTCCTCGCCGCTGAAGAGGTGACCGACCGCCCGCTGGCCTGGCCGGTGGTCTCCCACCAGGTGCGAGGCAGCGGGGCGGTGTCGGACTTCGTGAACGACGCCGTGCAGGTTCCCGACGGTGGACTGATGAACCGCCAGTACCTGCTGCACCCCGGCGCGGTGGGCGTGGTCGCCTGGGACGCGGAAGACCGGATCGCGGTCGTCCGGCAGTACCGTCACCCGGTCTCGTTCGAACTCCTCGAGCCGCCCGCCGGGCTGCTGGACGCCGACGGCGAGAGTTGGCTGGCCGCTGCGCAGCGAGAGCTGGCCGAGGAGGCGGGGCTGCAGGCGGGCGACTGGCGCGTCCTCGTCGACGTGTTCACCTCACCGGGCGCGGGCCAGGAGTCGTTGCGGATCTACCTCGCGCGAGAGCTGGCTGCTGCCCCTGTGCCGGACGGGTTCGTCGCGCACGACGAGGAGGCCCACATGGAGGTCGCCTGGGCCGAACGTCGCGACCTCGTCGCCGCGATCCTCGCGGGCAGGCTGGAGAACCCGACCATGGTGTCCGGGGTGCTGGCCCTGGAGGTCGCGCGCCTGTCCGGACGGCTGGACGACCTGCGTGCCGCGGACGCCCCGTGGCCGGCCAGGGCCGCCCGCGACGCCCACAACGCGGAGCTGGCCGGACTCGATGGCCACGCCGGCTGAGAAGCTCGTCCGCGCCTACCTCGACCACCTGACCGTCGAGCGCGGAGCCTCCCCGCACACCGTGGCCGCCTACCGCCGCGACCTCGCCCGCTACACGGCCTTCCTCGCCGCGCGGGGGATCGAGGACGCGACGCTCGTCGCCGAGGCGGATGTCAGCGCGTTCCTCGCCGACCTCCAGGCACCCGCGGGCGGGCGCACGCCCCTGTCGGTCTCCAGCGCGACCCGGGCGCTGGTCGCCGTCCGTTCGTTCCACTCGTTCCTCGCCGCCGAGGGGCGTACCGGCGAGGATCCGGCGGTGGCGGTGAAGCCGCCGAAAGCCGCCCGCCACCTGCCAAAGGCGCTGGACATCGATCAGGTCCAGGCGCTGCTGGACACCCCGGACACGACGACGCCGGCCGGGTTGCGCGACGCCGCGCTCCTCGAACTGCTGTACGGGACCGGGGCGCGGGTCTCCGAGGTCGCCGACCTGGACGTCGACGACGTGCAGCCACTGCTGGGCGACCCGGACGCGGGCCTGCGCCTGTTCGGCAAGGGGCGGAAGGAACGGCTGGTGCCGGTCGGCTCCTACGCCCGCGCCGCGGTGCAGGCGTGGCTCGTGCGGGGGCGCCCGGCGTTCGCTCAGGCATCCGCGCGGCCCAGCCCCGCCCTCCTGCTGAACTCCCGTGGCCGGCGGCTCAGCAGGCAGAGCGCCTACGGCGTGCTGCAGAAGGCCGCCGAGGCCGCGCACCTCAGCGTCGATGTGTCCCCGCACACCCTGCGGCACTCGTTCGCGACCCACCTGCTCGACGGGGGCGCCGACGTCCGGGTGGTCCAGGAACTGCTCGGCCACGCCTCGGTGACGACCACCCAGATCTACACGCTGGTCACCGTCGAGCACCTCCGTGAGGTGTTCCTCTCGGCGCACCCTCGCGCCCGGTGATCCCGGTCGCAGTTGACGCGATCTGGCCAGTCTGTCGGTCCCACCGTTCTCGCCCGTCACACCTCGGCGCCAGAGCGGCCAGACCACGACATGTCTCAGTTCTGGTGCCTGCACCACCGTGACCCGGTGCGGCATGGCTCGCGGGTCGCGATCTGGCCACTCGAGTTCACGAGCGTGATGTGTGAGCACCGTGGGGCACTCGGAGCGGTCAGATCGCGACAGCTCGGGGTGATCGCAGATGCACTCTGGCGCGGCGGAGGAGACTTGTCGACATTTGGGCCTAGAGTGACCGGGTGAGCAACACCGATACCCCTGCCCTGATCGAACCCGACCCGACGTTGGCGGCGGGCGAGCTGGGCCCGACCGGGCGTCCGCTGCCCGATCTTCCGGAGCCGACGGCGCCAGATCCCGGCAAGCCGCGACGTGCCCTGATCATCGCGATGTGCAACCAGAAGGGCGGGGTGGGCAAGACCACCACGACGATCAACCTCGGCGCGGCACTGGCCGAGACCGGACGCAAGGTGTTGCTGGTCGACTTCGACCCGCAGGGCTCGCTGTCGGTGGGGCTGGGCGTGAACCCGCACACCCTGGAGACCAGCATCTACGACCTGCTGCTGAACAAGCACACCGTCGCCGAGGACGTGATCACGCACACGGTCGTCAATGGGCTCGACCTGTTGCCGTCCAACATCGACCTGTCGGCGGCGGAGGTCCAGCTCGTCTCCGAGGTGGCTCGAGAACAGACCCTGCGCAGGGTGCTGACGAAGGTGCGGCACAACTACGACATCATCCTGATCGACTGTGCGCCCTCCCTCGGCCTGCTCACCGTCAACGCCCTGACGGCGGCCGACAAGGTGCTGATGCCGCTGGAGTGCGAGTTCTTCGCCCTGCGCGGGATCGCGCTGCTCACCGACACGATCGACAAGGTCCAGGACCGGCTCAACCCAGAACTGGAGACCCTCGGCATTCTCGGCACCATGTACGACGCGCGCACCCTGCACAGCCGCGAGGTGCTTGAACGGGTGGTGCAGGCGTTCGGGGACACGGTCTTCCACACGGTCATCCGGCGCACGATCAAGTTCCCCGAGACCACGGTCGCCGGCGAACCGATCACCACCTACGCGCCGTCGTCTCCCGGGGCGGCCGCGTACCGCATGCTGGCCAGGGAGGTGCTCGCCCGATGCCCCGGCGCGTAGGCCTGCCCGGAGCGGCCGAGCTGTTTCGGCCGACCTCTGTCGCGGACGCCACCGGTGCCGCTGCCGGGCCCGCCGCCCGCAGCGGCGAGGCGCCGAGCGAGGAGGGCGCGGCGCCGCAGGGGTCGGGTCGGGTCCGTCACGACGAGAAGATCACCGTCTACGTGAGCAGCGACGAACTGCTCGCCCTCGAGCAGGCCCGGCTCACGCTCAGGGCCGAGCACGGGGTCGCCGTCGATCGCGGCAGGATCGTGCGCACGGCGATCGTGCTGGCGATGGCCGATCTGGCCGCGCGGGGCGGCGACTCCGACCTGGTCCGCGGTCTCGGAACGCCGTGAGCCTGCTCGCCGCGCAGGAGGAGTTCACCGTCCACCTGACCAACTTCTCCGGGCCGTTCGACCTGCTCCTGCAGCTGATCTCCCGGCACAAGCTGGACGTCACCGAGGTTGCGCTGTCGACGGTGACCGACGAGTTCGTCGCGCACATCCGGCAGCTCCAGGCCAGCCAGGGCGCCTCGGCGTGGGATCTCGACCAGACCAGCTCGTTCATCGTGGTCGCGGCCACGTTGCTGGACCTGAAGGCCGCCCGGCTGCTGCCCCAGGGTGAGGTCGAGGACGCGGAGGACCTCGCCCTGCTGGAGGCCCGCGACCTGCTCTTCGCGCGGCTCCTGCAGTACCGGGCGTTCAAGATCGTCAGCGGCTGGCTGGGCCGGACGCTGGCCGCGCAGGCCCGGCGGCACCCCCGTCCCGGCGGGCTGGAGGAGCGCTTCGCCAGCCTGCTGCCGGAGGTGGAGCTCGACGGTTTCGCCGACGTCATCGCGGTGCTGGCCGGTCGCGCACTGACCCCGAAGGACCCACCGCTGGTCGGCCTGGAACACCTGCACATGCCGCTGGTGAGCGTACGCGAGCAGGCGGAGGAGATCGTGCGCCGGCTGCGCGAGCATCCCACCGCGACCTTCCGCGCGCTGACGGCGGACGCCTCCGACAGGCTCGTCGTGGTCGCCCGGTTCCTGGCGCTGCTGGAGCTGTTCAGGGAGAAGGCGGTCGGTTTCGAGCAATTGACCCCGCTGGGGGAGCTGACCATTCGCTGGCTCGGCGCGGAAGTGGACGCCGAGCGGATCGGCGCCGAGTTCGACGAGGGTCGCACCGACGTCGGGAAGGACGAGAAGTGAGCGGGATCACAGGGGCCGTGGAGGCACTGCTGCTGATGGCGACCGAGCCGGTGCCCTCCGGCGACCTGGCCGAGGCCGTGGACGCACCGGTCGGCGAGGTGGAGGAGTGCCTGGCCGGGCTGGCCGCCTTCTACGACGAGACCGGACGGGGCTTCGAGTTGCGCCGCGTCGGTGGCGGCTGGCGCTACTACACGCGGGAAGAACACGCGGAGGTGATCGGTCGGTGGCTGCTGGAGGGGCAGCGCGGCACGCTCAGCCAGGCCGCGCTGGAGACACTCGCTGTGGTGGCCTACCTCCAGCCGATCTCCCGGGGCCGGGTCTCCGCCGTGCGCGGGGTCAACGTCGACGGCGTGATGCGGACGCTCGCCACCCGGGACCTGATCGAGGAGGTGGGTCGTGACGAGGAGACCGGCGCCCGCCTGTTCGGGACGACGACCTACTTCCTGGAACGGATGGGGCTGGTCAGCCTCGACCAGCTGCCGCCGCTCGCGCCGCACCTGCCGGACGCGTCCGCCCTCGAGGCAGAGCTCGCCGGGCTGGCCGGCCACGGCAGCGACGAGCCACTCCCGCTCGATGCGAAGGACGCCCCGGACGCGGCCGACCGGCCGCGAGCCGATCGGGACTCGGAGGGGACCGAATGAGCACCGACGGCATCCGCCTGCAGAAGGTGCTGGCCCAGGCCGGCGTCGCGTCCCGCCGCGCGGCGGAGGACCTGATCTTCCGGGGCCGGGTCGAGGTGAACGGCGAAGTGGTGCGGGAGCAGGGCCTGAGGGTCGACCCGGCCACGGCGGTGATCCGGGTCGACGGCAGGCGGATCCCCCCGCAGCAGGCGCACGAGTACGTGGTCCTGAACAAGCCTCGCGGCGTGGTCTCCACGATGGAGGACCCGCACGGGCGTCCGACCGTCGCCGACTATCTCGGCGAGCACGGCCGGCTGTTCCACGTGGGCAGGCTCGACGCCGACACGGAGGGGCTGCTGATCCTCACCAACGACGGCGACTTCGCCCAGCGCCTCGCCCACCCGTCCTACGAGGTGTCCAAGACCTACGTGGCCGAGGTGACCGGCCAGGTGAGCGAGGCCACGCTGAAGCGACTGCGCTCGGGCATCCAGCTGGACGACGGTCCCGTGCAGGCGGACCAGGCCAGACTGGTCCAGGGCCTCGGCGACCGGAGCCTGATCCGGATCACCCTGCATTCGGGGCGCAACCGGATCGTGCGGCGCATGCTGGACGCGGTCGGCCACCCCGTCCGCAAGTTGTCCCGGATCGCGATCGGGCCGGTGAAGCTCGGCGACCTGAAGCCGGGGGCCGTCCGGGACCTGACCAGGGACGAGATCGGCGCCCTGCTCGATCTGGTGAAGCTGTAGGGCGCGCGCCCGGCCAGGCGTCCGCCCTGACCCCCCAGGTGTCCCCACGGTGCCGTCCTGGACGCTCCCGGACACCTCGGCGAGCCCTCGGCGAGAATGGTCGGCGTGGAACGGGTGCTGGGCGTGGAGACCGAGTACGGGCTGAGCGCCCGGGCCGGCGGACGGCGGCTCAGCGCACCGGAGGCCGCCGAACTGCTCTTCCGCCCGGTCGTCGCCGAGCACCGCTCGACCAACGCCTTCCTCGGCAACGGCGGCCGGCTGTACCTCGATGTCGGTTCGCATCCCGAGTACGCCACGCCGGAGTGCCGCAGCCTTCGGCAACTGCTGGTCTCCGAGCGGGCCGGGGACGTGCTGGTCGCACGGTTGGCCGCCCGGGCGACGGCTCTTGCCGCCGAGCAGGGCACGCAGGTCAGGTTCCGGCTGTTCAAGAACAACGTGGACAGCTTCGGCAACTCCTACGGCTGCCACGAGAACTATCTGGTCAGCCGCGCACTCGACCTCGGGCCGGCGGTCGACCTGCTCACCCCGTTCCTGGTCACCCGGCAGCTGCTGTGCGGGTCGGGACGCCGGGTGCGGGGCGAGTTCCGGATCAGCCAGCGGGCCGACCACCTGCACGCCCAATTGTCGGCGCTGACCACCCGCGCCCGTCCGCTGGTGAACACCAGGGACGAGCCGCTGGCCGACCCGTCGCGATTCCGGCGGCTGCACGTGCTCGCGGGCGACTCGAATGTGGTCGAGCCGTCCGCGGCGCTGAAGGTGGGGACCACGGCCGCCGTCCTGGAGTTGCTCGACCGGCCCGAAGGGCCGGATCCCCGGTTGGCCGCGTTCCGGCTGGCCGACCCGGGCGCGGCGCTGCATCAGGTCGCCAGGGACCCGTGGGCGCCGCTCGACCTGGCCGACGGTCGGCGGCTCAGTGCCGTGGAGGTGCAGCGAGCGCATCTGGACCTGGCCGGTGACGCCACCGAGCCGCCGGTCGCCCAGCTGTGGGCGGAGGTGCTGGATGCCTTTCTCGCCCGCGATCCCGAACGGGTCGCCGACACCGTGGAGTGGGTGGCCAAGAGGCGTCTGCTGCAGGAGTTCGGGGATCGTCGCCGGCTCGCTGCCGACCACCCGAGGCTCGCGCAGCTTGACCTCGCCTTCCACGAGTTGGGCGGTCCGTTCGGGCTGCTGGAGGCGTCGGGTGCCGTGCGGCGGCTCACCGCCCCGGTCGACGTGGAGCGGGCCCTGGCCGAACCGCCCGGCGACACCAGGGCTGCGGCCCGGTCCGCCTTCCTCGAGGCCGCCCGTCGCCGCGGTCTGCGGCACACCGTGGACTGGCAGACCTGCACCGTGCACGGCCTGCCCGACGCCGAGGGACGACCGTCGGACTCGACGGTGCTGCTCACCGATCCGTTGGCCGCGCGCTCGCGCGAGCTCGACGACCTGCTCGCAGCGCTGGCCGGATAGGGAGCTGGACGGGTCGGCTCTCCTTCCCCGAACCGTCGAGCCACCGGCGGGCGTCACGCTGGACCTGATGGTCGGGCTGCCGGACGCGGGCACGACCACTCGAGCCGGGCAGCTCGCCGTCACGCACCACGCACTGCGGCTGGCCCCCGCTGCGGTGACCGCCGGGCATAGCAGGGTTCGGTATCCTCTCCGGGTGCCTCGTACCCGCGTGATCCCCGTCCTCGCCTGCCTGCTGGCGCTCGCCGCCTGCAGCAACCCCTCCGCCACCCCGTCGCCTTCGGCATCGGCCAGCACCACCGCGTCGGCGACGCCGACCGCTTCGGCCACCCCCACGGCCAGCGCAAAGGTGCAGGACTCCCTCGACGGGATCAGGGTGAAGGGCAAGCAGCTCAAGCAGCCGACCGTGACCTTCAAGACCCCGTTCGTCATCGACAAGACGCGCGTCGAGGTGCTCGACCCCGGCACCGGCTACAAGGCCAGCGCCGACGGCTACGTCACCGTCCACTACTACGGCGTCGACGGGAGGACGGGGAAGAGCTTCGACGAGTCGTACTCCGGGGGCACCCCGGCCACGTTCTCGCTCGCCCAGGTGATCACCGGCTTCAAGACCGGCCTGACCGGGCAGCGCGCGGGCAGCCGTGTGGTGATCGCCATGCCCGGTGCGGACGCGTACGACGCCGCGGGCGGCAACTCCGGCGCCGGCATCGAGGTCGGCGACACGCTGATCTTCGTCGTGGACATCCTGGACGTGTCGGTGACCCAGCCCGAGGGCGCGCAGCTCACCCCGCCGTCCGGACTGCCGACCGTGACCGGCGGCGCCGCCGACAAGCCGACCGTGACCATTCCCTCCAGCAGTGCTCCGAGCTCGATGTCCTCGACCGTCCTGATCAAGGGCTCCGGCACCAAGGTCGCCAAGGGCGACACGATCACCGCCCGCTACGTCGGCTACTCGTGGAAGACCGGCAAGCTGATCGACGACGGCTTCGCGACCCCGACCACCGGCAAGCTCTCCGACCTGATCCCCGGCTGGCAGAGCGGGCTGGTCGGCAAGCCGGTCGGATCCCGCGTGCTGCTCGTGCTGCCGCCCGACGACGGCTTCCCGAAGGGGAGCAACAACCCGCCGGTGGAGGCCGGGGACACGGTCGTGTACGTGGTCGACATCCTGTTCACCACGGCGAGCGCGGAGTAGCCCGGCCGCTGCCCGACGGCGGGGCGATCAGGGGTCGCCGGCGCGTGACGTCTCCCCCCCGAACTCGGTGTGAAACGTGCCCCGTTGAGTTGGTCGGCCCTCCACGCCGGGCTCAGCCGACGACCCACGGCTCGCGCGGCAGCAGCGCCGGATCGAACCGCTGCTGCAGTCCGGCGGCGGTGACCTGCTCGCCGGGATCGGCGAGATCGAGCGACACGGCGAGCAGGCCCAGCACGGCCCGCGGCCCCAGCCCGAGGGCCGCCTGGTCGGCCAGGGTGACTGCTCCGTCCCGCTTGGCAAGCCGGTCCCCCCGCGCGTTCACGGCCAGCGGGACGTGCGCGTACAGCGGGGGCTCGCCCCCCAGTTGCCGGGCCAGCCACGCCTGGCGTGGGGAGGAGGAGAGCAGGTCGTCGCCGCGGCACACCTGGTCGATGCCCATCGCCAGGTCGTCGACGACGACGGCGAGGTTGTAGGCGGCCACGCCGTCGTTGCGGACCACCACGAAGTCGTCGACGACCCCGCTGACCTGGCCGGCCCACAGATCCACCACCGTGCTGTTCGCCCCGCCCGCGCGGACCCGCAGCGCCGGCGCCCGGGTCGCCTCCCGTTCGGCCCGGTGGGACGCGGACAGCCGCAGGCACGTGCCGGGGTAGGGCCGGTAGCCGTCCCCGTGCGGGGCGGACGCGGCCTCGGCGATCTCGCGGCGGGTGCAGTAGCAGGGATAGGTGTCCAGCGCCGACACGGCCTCGGCATAGGCGGAGGTCCTGCGGGACTGCCACACGACCGGAGGGTCGATGTCGAGACCGAGGGCGGCGAGGTCGCGCTGCTGGCGCTCGGCGACCTCGCCCGCCGCCCTCACCCGCTGGGTGTCCAGGTCCTCGATCCGCAGCCGGAAGGCGCGCCCGGTGGAGCGGGCGAGCAGCCAGGCGACGAGTGCGGTGCGCAGGTTCCCCAGGTGCAGGTCGGAGGTGGGGCTCGGGGCGAAGCGTCCGGCCACCGGCAACCTCCCGCGGAGTAGTGGATGTGCGCGTTTCAGTCAACCAGATCCGGTAACGTCACCGGGGTGGCGCCCCGCAAGTCCGAACGGATCATGAACCTCGCGATCTGTCTGCTGATGGCGCGCCGCTTCATCGAGAAGGCGCAGATCCGCCAGGTCGTCGAGGGCTACCACGACCTCAGCGACGCGGCGTTCGAGCGCACCTTCGAGCGGGACAAGGACGACCTGCGCGCGATGGGGGTCCCGGTCGAGACCGGCAGCAACAACGCGTTCTTCCCCGACGAGGTCGGCTACCGGATCAACCGGATGGATTTCGAGCTGCCCGCCATCGAGTTCACCTCTGCGGAGACGGCGGCGCTGGGCCTGGCCGCCACCGTGTGGGAGTCGGCGACCCAGGCCGAACAGGCGGTGACGGCGCTGGCCAAGCTGAGGGCGGCGGGGGTCGATCCTGACCCTGCCCGGCTGGCCGCCCTGTCGCCGTCCCTGGAGGCGAGAGAGCCGGCCTTCGCCAGCATCTGGGAGGCAACGATCGCCCGGATCCCGATCCGGTTCGGGTACAAGGGGGAGCAGCGCCAGGTCGAGCCGTGGGCGATGACCTACCGCCGCGGCGCCTGGTATCTGCTGGGGCGCGACCGGGACAAGGACGCACCGCGCGTGTTCAAGGTGGCCCGGGTCGACGGCCCGGCGCAGCGCCTCCGGCGTCCGGGTGGGTACACCGTGCCAGATATCGACATCGAGGCGGCGTGGCTGAGCCTCGAGCCCGGGCGTCCGGACGCCGAGGCACTGCTCGCGATCCGGCCGGGTCGGGCGCCGCAGCTGCGCCGACGCGGCCGCCCCGCGGAGGCGACGACCGGCGC
>NZ_JASGES010000080.1:0-20163 GCF_047606205.1 Propionicimonas sp.
CGCCCAGCACCGGGGGCTACGAGCCGCCGGCCGGCACCGGGGGCTACGAGCCGCCGGCGCCCGGTGGCTACGGCGCTCCTGCTCCGGGCGGCTACGGCGCCGCGGCGTCCGGCGGCTACAGCCAGCCGCCCAGCGGTGGCGGCTTCCCCGAGCCCCCGGGGCCCGGCTCCTTCCCGCCCGCGGCCGGCTACGGCCAGCAGCCGGCCTACGACCCGAACGCCTACCCCGGGGCAGGCGCCGGCTACCCCGTCGCCCCCGTCCCCGGGAGCGCAGCGGGTGGATTGGCCGAATGGCCGAAGCGCGCGCTCGGTGGCCTGGTCGACTACGTCGCCGCGGGCGTCGTGATCGCCATCGTCGTGAACATCCTGAGCAACATCTCCTCGGGGCTCGGCACCGTGGTCAACATCATCTTGTCGGTCGGCTGGATGTGCTACCTCGGCTACAAGAGCGGCACGACGGGGGTGACCTTCGGACGCAGCATCGCCAAGACCAAGCTGGTCGCGGAGAGCGGCCAGCCGCTCGGCGTCACGAACGGCATCATCCGCCAGTTCGCCCACATCATCGACTCGATCATCTGCTACATCGGCTGGCTGTTCCCGTTGTGGGACGCCAAGAAGCAGACCCTCGCCGACAAGATCATGAAGACCGTCGTGATCGACAACTCGGCGGATCCTCAGGCGAGCACCTACAACTGGCAGTGACAGCCGTGCTCTGAGGCATCGTCACGGACGCCGCCGGAAGTCGCAGAAGCCGCCGAGGACTCGGCGGCTTCTGTGCTCTCCCGGGCGTGTGCTCGAGCGGCCCGGCCGCCACCAGCCGTCCCACCACCCTGCCGGCGACACCGCCACCGTCCCCCCAGCCGCTGGCGACACCGGCACCGTCCCCACCCGCCGGCGACACCCCCGGGTCCGGGTCGCCGCCGGCGGTCCGCCGGGGACGGTTCCTTTCCCGTTCGCAGGTGTGTCCCCTTTCCCGTTCGGGGGACGGTTCCGCGAACGGGAAAGGGGACACACCAGTGACGGGAAAAGGAACCGTCCCCGGGGACTCCCCGGGCGGTCCTCCCGGGGGGCCGGGCGCTCCGTCCCCGGGCGGTCCGTTCCCGGCGGTTCCCGCTCCCGGGTGGGCCGCGGCGAACCAGCGGGCCGGGTCAGGGCTCGAAGCGGTAACCGATGCCGGGCTCGGTGATGAAGTGGCGGGGGGCGCTGGGGGCGTCCTCGAGCTTGCGGCGGAGCTGGGCGAAGTAGACCCGCAGGTAGTTGGTCTCCTTCGCATACCCCGGACCCCACACCTCGGCCAGGAGCTGGGCGCCCGACACCAGCGTGCCCGGACGCCGCAGCAGGGCCTCGACCAGGTGCCACTCGGTGGGTGTCAGCCGCACCTCCGCGCCGTCCTTCGTGGCCCTCTTGGCCGCCAGGTCGAGGGTGAAGGACGGCGTGGTCACCACGGGTCCGGCCGCGAGCGCATGGACGTCGGAGCGGCGCAGCGCCGCCCGCACCCTGGCCACCAACTCGTCCATCCCGAAGGGCTTGGTCACATAGTCATCGGCCCCTGCGTCCAGCGCCCGCACCTTCTGGGCCTGGCTGTCGCGCGCCGACAGGACGATCACCGGGACGGTCGACCAGCCGCGCAAGCCGGCGATCACCTCGACGCCGTCGATGTCGGGCAGCCCGAGGTCGACGATCACCAGGTCGGGCGGGCTGGCGGACGCGGCGCGCAGCGCAGCCGTTCCGGTGCCCACGGCCTCCACCTCGTAGGACCGTGCCCTCAGGTTGATGACCAGGGCACGGCGCAGTGCGGGCTCGTCCTCAACGATCAGCAGCCGCGGCATCGGCCACCTCCAGGGTCAGGGTCATGGTCAGCCCCCCACCGGGGGTCTCGGACGGGGTGAGGGTACCGCCCATCGCCTCGGCGAAGCCGCGCGCGATCGCCAGCCCGAGGCCGACCCCGGTCGTGGCCCGGTCGCCGAAGTGCTGGAAAGGGGCGAAGATCTCGGCGAACCGGTCGGGAGAGACCCCGGGCCCGTGGTCGACCACCCGGACGGCCACCCACCGGTCCTCCTGCCTCGCGGAGACGAGCACCTTCTCGCCGTCGGGCAGGTGCCGGTCGGCATTGGCGACGAGGTTGGCGAGGACGCGTTCCAGCAGCCCCGCGTCCGCGCGGACCAGCGGCAGGTCCTCGGGGATCGCCAGCTCCACGCGTCCCTCGCCCAGCCGGACGACACCGGCCATGACCTCCAGCAGCGCCGTGGGTCGCGGGTGCACGGACAGTGCCCCTGCCCGAAGTCTGCTGGCGTCGAGGAGGTTGGCGATGATGTCGTTGAGTCGGTGCGCGTGTTCCTCGATGGTCTCCAGCAGCTCGGCCTCCTCCGCCGGGTCGAGGGTGATGTCGCTCTGGCGCAGGGTGGACGCGGCCGCGGTGATCGCCGCCAGAGGGTTGCGCAGGTCGTGCCCGACCGCCGCGAGCAGGCTCGCCCGCAGTTCGTCGATGCGTCCCAGTTCCTCCGCACGGTGGGCCTGGCCGGCCAGCTGGCGGGTGCGCCACAGCCGGCCGGCGGTCAGGGCCAGCGAGCTGAGCAGGCCGCGGTCCTCGCCCAGCCGCTCCGGCCCGCTGAGCTGGAGCACCAGCCGCTCGCCGGCCGGGACGGCGATCACCGTGTCGTCCGGCTCGGGCGTCCCGGACGTGGCCAGGGTGCGGCCGTCCTCGGTGAGACTGACCGCGTGCATGCCGTACAGCGTCCGCGCGTCGGCCAGCGCCAGTTCGACCGACTCCGGTTCGTGCTCACGGTTGCCGACCTCCGCCAGCAACTCGGCCTCCAGCCGCGCACGCTCGGTGCGGCCGCGCGACCGGGCGCCGGCCTCCGTGACCACCCCGACCAGCGCCGCCACGGCGGAGAAGATGAGCAGGTCGATCAGCTCGTTGCCGTTGGCGACCAGCAGGCTGCCGTAGGGCCGGGTGAAGAAGAAGTTCGCCAGTCCCAGGCTGATCGCGGTCGCCGCGAGCGCAGCCAGAACCCCGCCCACGACGGACGCCGCGACGGTGACCAGGACGAACAGCAGCAGTACCGTGTCGAGCCCGAGCCGGTCGCGCACACCCAGCAGGGCGACGGTGAACAGCGGCGAGCCGAGCGCCGCCACGCCGAAGCCGTACAGCTGGCGGCGGCGGGACAGCCGCGTCCCGAGGCCACTGGCCGGTCCCCCGGCGCCGAGGTGCTGGCTCACCTCTGAGAGCTTGCCAGACTCCGTTCGCGTTCGCGTCCCTCCGAAGGGTCAGCACCGTCGCGGGCGGCGGCGTCCGGCCGCCCTGGCGGATCCGTGGGAGCGGCGGCCTGAGCGGACGGTGCACGGGGGCCGGACGTCCCTGTCGCCGACCCGGTCGGGGGGACGGCGATCTCCGCGCCGGCGCCGGGACGTGCCAGGCTGTACGGCGCCGCGGACGACAGCTGGTACGGGACGCTGGTGACCATCACGCCCGGCATGTACAGCAGCCGGGACTTCAGCCGCAGCGCGCTCTGGTTGTGCAGCACCTGCTCCCACCAGTGGCCGACGACATACTCGGGGACGAACACCTGAACGACGTCGCGGGGGCCGACGCGGATCTTCGACAGGTAGTCGAGCACCGGCTCGGTGAGGTCGCGGAAGGCCGACTGCACCACGGTCAGCGGCACCGGGATCTCCCGCGCCTCCCACTCCTCGATCAGCTTGCGGGTACGGGCGGGACTGGTGTCGACCCGCAGGGCGGTGATCGTGCTGGGCCGGATCGCCCGGGCGAACGCGAGCGCCTTCAGCGACGGCTCGTTGACCTGGCTGATCAGGACCACCGCGTGGATGCGGCTCGGCAGCGTGATCCCGCCCGCCTTGGGGGCGAGCTGCCGGGAGACGCGCTGATAGTGACGGTGGATCCGGACCATCACCAGGAAGAGCACCGGGATCGCGATCACCACGAGGTACGCGCCGTGGGTGAACTTGGTGAACAGCACGATCACCAGCACCACGGCGGTGGCGACGGCGCCGACGGCGTTCACCAGCAGCGAGCCGACCAGCTTCGGCGTCCAGCCCCCGTCGGCCGCGCGGCGGCGCCAGTAGACGACCATGCCCGACTGGCTGAGGGTGAACGAGACGAACACGCCCAGGATGTACAGCTGGATGAGCCGGGTCACCGAGCCGTCGAAGACGACGATCAGGCCGCCGGCGATCGAGGCGAGGATCAGGATGCCGTTGCTGAAGACGAGGCGGTCGCCGCGGCGTCCGAGCTGCTTGGGCAGGTAGCGGTCCTCGGCGAGGATGGACGCCAGGATCGGGAACCCGTTGAAGGCGGTGTTCGCCGCCAGCACCAGGATCAGGGTGGTGAAGCCCTGCACGGCGAAGAACCCGACCGTGTTGTTGCCGAAGACGGCCGCGGAGAGCTGGGCGAGCACCGTCCGCTGCTCGTAGCCGGCCGGGACGTTGGTGAGCTGGTCGGTGCTGTCGGCGATGTGGACGCGGGCCCAGGTGCTGAGCACCGAGATGCCCAGCATCATGGCGATGCTGAGTCCGCCCATCGCCAGCAGCGTCAGCGACGCGTTGTGCGCCTTCGGCGTGCGGAAGGTGGGGACACCGTTGCTGACGGCCTCGACGCCGGTCAACGACGTGCAGCCGGACGCGAACGCGCGCAGCAGCAGGAGGATCAGCGCCGCGCCGGCGGGGCTGACACCGGCGAATCCGAGGTCGGCGGACTCGGCGATCGGGGCGTGGCCGTTGAGGGCGTTCCAGAAGCCGACGCCCAGCATCACGAAGACGCTGAGAACGAAGCCGTAGGTCGGGATCGCGAACAGCGTCCCGGACTCCCGTACGCCGCGCAGGTTCATCAGGGTCAGGACGAGGATGAAGGCGATGCACAGACCGACGCCGTAGGGCCGCAGGTGGGGGAAGGCGGAGACGAAGTTCTCCACTCCGGACGCCACCGAGACCGCCACTGTCATCACGTAGTCGACCATGAGGGCTGCCGCGGCGACGAGGGACGCGTTGCGTCCGAGGTTCGCCCTGGACACGGCGTATGCGCCGCCGCCGTCGGGGTAGGCGTGGCAGGTCTGGCGGTAGCTCAGGGTGACCAGGGCCAGCAGGGAGACGACGGCGACCGCCACCCACGGCGTGAGCAGCAGCATCGACGCCCCGCCGAGGGCCAGCACGAGGATGATCTCCTGGGTGGCGTAGGCGTTGGACGAGATCGGGTCGGAGCAGTAGACGGGAAGGGCGAGGCGCTTGGGCAGCAGCGTCTCCGCGAGCTGGGCCGAACGCATCGGATTGCCCACGAGCAGCCGCTTGGGCAGTCGTAACGGAGTGGTCACGGGTCCAGCCAAGGTCGCGCCGGGGCGGGTTTCCAGGCCCTTGACGTGTTCTTGATGCCGCACCGCCCGACCTTGACGTCCCCTTGACGACCCCCGGGCTGACGACCCCCGGGCTGACGACCCCGGGCTGACGACCCCGGTGGCCGCCGGTCGGGGATGACCCGGGGACGGTTCCTTTCCCGTTCGCTGGTCCGTCCCCTTTCCCGTTCGGGGACGGTTCCTTTCCCGTTCAGGGCGATCCGTCCGGCTCCGGCTTGGACCGGGGGGGGGGCTCCGCGGCCGAAATCAGGAGACAGGCTGCGCCGTCCAGTCGCCCGCGATGTGTTCACGACGGACGCGGGAGGCGCTCAGCCCCGTGACCTCGGCGATGCGGTCGTACGACACCGAGCGCGTCCGCAACTCGCGGATGGCCTGGCACTGCGTGGAGCGGGAGAGTCGCTGGAACTGCTCCGGGCTGGCCGCGCCACAGGCCTGAGCCAGCAGTCCGGCCGCCTCACTGGTGGTGTGGGCGGGGCGGCGCCCCCGCGTCCCGGGGAGTGCCTCGAGCGAGGTGCCGGCCTCGGCGGACGACAGTTCAGTGAGCACCCGTGAGGACAGGAGCCTGCGGAGCTCGTCCTCGTCGACGATCGAGGACCGGCCGAGAAGGCTTCGACTGCCCCACCGGTAGTCCTCGGCGTGGACGACAAGGCCGGCGGCGACCGGGTTGTCCCAGACGTAGCCGATCAGCGTCAGCAGGTAGGCGTCGTCGTCGACCGCCACGCTCTTGAACCGATCCTGGAAGAGGTGGCCCACCCGTCCGTACTTGCGGTTGAACCAGCCGGCGTAGCGGACGCCGATCCGCTTGACCACGGCGCCGAGTTCTTCGTCTCCCGTGCGGAGCACGAGGTGGACGTGATTGGACATCAGGCAGTAGGCCAGAACACGGCAGCCGGACAGCTCCTTGGCTTTGGCCACCGCATGGAGGAACCGCATCCGGTCCTCGTCCTCAAGGAAGATCACGTCGCGGTTCACCCCACGCAGCAGCACGTGGTAGATCCCGGACGCAGCAAGCTCTCGAGCATGTCTCGGCATGTCGTCCTCCCCTTCGCGATGGTCTTGGGCTTTGTGTCTCGTGAGCTTAAGGAGCCTCGGGCCCGATATCACCTGGCCGAATCGGATCTGTGGATAACTTCTTCGATCTCGCGAAAAGCCTGTGGACGGCTGACCGGCCCGTGGTCGTCTCTGCGCCGCCGATGAAGCGGAATAGGGACGGACCAGCGAACGGGAAAGGAACCGTCCCCCGAACGGGAAAGGAACCGTCCCCCTGACGGGAAAGGGGACGGTTCTGCGAACGGGAAAGGAACCGTCCCCCGAACGGGAAGGGGGACGGACCAGCGAACGGGAGGGAACCGTCCTCGGTGGTCGGTGGTCGGTGGTCGGTGGTCGGTGGTCCGGGCCGGGGTTGGTTCCGGGGTTCCGTTCGGTGGTCGGGCCGGGGCTGCTCGGGGGTCCGGGGGAGCGTTCGGGCCTCCGCCGGGGTGCATGCTCGGGGTCAGGATGGCGGGCGCGTCCGGGGGCCCGGGTGAGGCGGTGGCGGGGGTCGGCAGGGGCTAGGTTGACCGCATGCGTGCGTTGGTGAAGACGGCTCCCGGGCCGGGACTCGAACTCGTGGATGTCCCGGAGCCGGTGTGCGGGCCTGCGGACGTGAAGATCCGGGTGGTCCGGGCGGGGCTGTGCGGCACCGACCTCCACCTCGAGTCGTGGGACGACTGGGCCGCGTCCACGGTCGTGGCGCCCCTGACCATCGGGCACGAGTTCTACGGGGAGGTCGTCGAGGTCGGGCACGAAGTCACCGGCATCCTGCCCGGCGACCGGGCCTCCGGCGAGGGGCACATCGTCTGCGGACGCTGCCGCAACTGTCGCGCCGGCCGGCGCCACGTCTGCATCCACACGGTCGGGCTGGGCGTCAACACCAACGGCTGTTTCGCCGACTACGTGGTGATCCCTGCCGCCAACGTCTGGCTGCAGCCGGACGCGATCGACGCCGAGCTCGGTGCCATCTTCGACCCGCTCGGCAACGCCACCCACACCGCCCTGCAGTGGCCGGTCGTGGGAGAGGACGTGCTCGTCACCGGTGCCGGCCCGATCGGTGTGATGGCCGCCGCGATCGTCCGCCACGCCGGCGCCAGGCACGTCGTCGTCACCGACGTCAGCGACTACCGGCTCGGCCTGGCGCAGACCGCCGGCGCCGACCTTTGCGTCAACGTCGCGCACACCCGGATCGCCGACGCCCAGCAGCGACTGGCGATGCTGGAGGGCTTCGACATCGGCCTGGAGATGTCCGGTGCCCCGTCCGCGGTCACCGAGATGCTGGCCAACCTCAACCACGGCGCCAAAGTGGCGATGCTCGGCCTCCCGAAGGACCCCTACCCGATCGACTGGGGCAAGGTGATCACGCACATGATCACGATCAAGGGCATCTACGGGCGCGAGATGTTCGAGACCTGGTACCTGATGAGCTCGATGCTGGCCACGTCGCCCGCCCTCGCCGACGCCATCCGCTCGGTGATCACCCACCGGTTCGCCGCCGAGCAGTGGGCGGACGCCTTCGCCACCGCCCGCAGCGGCGAGTGCGGCAAGGTCATCCTCGACTGGAGTTGATGCTCAGCCCTGTGCCGGCGTCGCGTCCTCGCCCCGGTCGGCCTGGTCCGCCGCGGTGCCGTCATGGCTCCGGGCGGCCTGCAGCGCACGGCGGCCGGACGGCAGCAGCAGCGCGACCGCGGCCACGAGCAGGGTCGTCAGCCCGGACAGGATCAGGACGAACTCGACCGAGCGGACGTCGGCCAGCGGACCGAAGACCGCCATGCCCACCGGCATCGCGATCGCCGAGACGATCCCGAAGAAGCCGAACACCCGGCCCTGCCGCTCCGGTTCGACCGCCTCCTGCAGCGCCGTCATGGACGGCGTGGAGAAGGCCGGCACCGCCACCCCGATCCCGAACATGAACCCGTAGAAGACCCACAGGTTCGTCGACAGACCCATCCCGATCGACAGCACCCCGAAGGCGATCGACGCCGCGATGATCAGCGTCATCCTGCCGAACCGCTTGCCCCACACGCCGATGGTGGCGCCGGCCAGCATCATGCCGATCGAGAACGACAGCTCCAGGACGGTCAGCTTCCAGACCTCCTCGCCGAAGCTGCGGGCCACCATGAGCGGGGTGAGGAAGGACGGCGCGGCCGCCAGCACCATCACGACCGCGTACAGACCGAGCAGCCACCGGACCAGCGGGTGACCGACCACGTAGCGGAACCCCTCGGCCAGGTCGGTGAGGTAGCCGGACGGTGCGGCCGCGGGCCGGACGATCCTGGCGACCGGCACCAGCGAGAGCAGGCTGATGCCGATCACGGCCGTCGCCACGTCGACGCCGAGGACCGCCGCCAGCGGCAGGGTCGCGTAGAGCAGGGCCGCCACCGGCGGGGCGACCAGCATCATGCCCGCCTGGATGGTCTGGCTGAGTCCGTTGATCGCCAGCAGCCGGTCGGCCGGGACGAGCTGGGGGACCAGTGCGCCCACCGCGGGGGTCTGGATGCCGGCCCCGACCGAGCGCACCGCGAGCACGACGTAGATCAGCCACAGATCCCTGGCGCCCAGGAACATCAGGATCGCCAGCGTGAGCGTGGCGGCGGCGATGGCCGCGTCCGCGCCCATGATCAGGAACTTGCGGTTGTGCCGGTCGGCCCAGACCCCGCCGAAGATCGAGACGATCGCCTGCGGCAGGAACCCGAACACCGTCGAGAGGGCGAGCACGGTGCCGTCCTTGGTGGTCAGGGTCAGGTACCACATCACCGCGTACTGCACGAGCATCGACCCGAACAACGACACCATCTGGCCGCTGAGGAACAGCGCGACGTCGCGACGCCACCGTGGACGCTCCGCGCCGCTGCCCGGCATCGAGTCGTTGCTCATCCCGCCATTCTGGTCGCAGCCACTGACAGCCGGAAGCCGCACCACGGCGGGACCCGCCACGCGTAGGCTCGACCGCATGGACGCCATGCTGCGCGCGGAGCTCGCCACCACCCTCGCCGGGATCAGGGACGCCGGGTTGTACAAGTCGGAGCGGCAGCTGACCTCGCCGCAGTCCTCGCACGTGGAGACGGTGCACGGGGAGGTGCTGAACTTCTGCGCGAACAACTATCTGGGGCTCGCCGACCACCCGGACGTGATCGCCGCGGCGAAGTCCGCGCTGGACGAGTGGGGGTTCGGCATGGCGTCGGTCCGCTTCATCTGCGGCACCCAGTCCCTGCACACCCGGCTGGAACGCCGGCTCAGCGAGTTCCTCGGCACCGAGGACACCATCTTGTTCTCGTCCTGCTTCGACGCCAACGGAGGGGTGTTCGAGGTGCTGTTCGACGAACAGGACGTGATCATCTCCGACGAGCTGAACCACGCGTCCCTGATCGACGGCATCCGGCTGAGCAGGGCGCGGCGGCTGCGCTACCGCAACCGCGATCTCGCCGACCTGGAGGACCGGCTGAAGGAGGCATCCAGGGCACGGCGCCGGGTGATCGTCACCGACGGCGTCTTCTCCATGGACGGCTCCTACGCACCCCTGGACGGAATCTGCGACCTGGCCGACACCTACCGGGCGCTGGTGCTCGTGGACGACTCGCACGCGGTCGGGTTCGTCGGCGAGCACGGCCGAGGGACGCCCGAGCTCTTCGGTGTCGAGGGCGACGTCGACATCGTCACCGGCACGCTCGGCAAGGCGCTCGGCGGGGCCTCGGGGGGCTACGTCAGCGGCGCGTCGGAGATGATCGCCCTGCTGCGCCAGCGGGCGCGGCCCTACCTGTTCTCGAACTCGGTCGCCCCCGCGGTGGTGGCAGGCTCGCTGGCCGCGCTGGAACTGGTCAGCTCCTCGCAGGACGCCCGTGCCCGGCTGGCCGCCAACGCCGCCCTGTTCCGGACGCTGATGAGCAGCGCCGGCTTCGACCTGCTCCCCGGTTCGCACCCGATCGTCCCGGTGATGTTCGCCGGCGAGGACGGCGCCCGCACCGCGTCCCGGATCGCCGACCGGATGCTCGCCGAGGGCGTGTACGTGATCGCGTTCAGCTACCCCGTGGTGCCGAAGGGGAAGGCGCGGATCCGCGTCCAGCTGTCGGCCGCCCACTCCGAGGACGACGTGCGGGCCTGCGTCCGGGCGTTCAGCACGGCACGGGACGCGGTGGGCGACTGAGCGCCCCCGGCTGCGGTGTCCCGCCGGGGCCGGGCGCCCGCGCCCGTGGGGTGTCCGCGGGGATCCTCCTCGACCGGGTGAGGACACGTCGCCGCTGATCGGCCGGGCGCACGGGGCGAGCGCCAGGGCGAGCTTCAGCGGTTGAGATAGGCCAGCACGGCCCGGACACGGCGGTTCTCCTCGCTCGGGCCGAGGTCGAGCTTGGCGAAGATGTTCGCGACGTGTTTGGCGACCGCCGCGGGGGTGACCACCAGCTGCGTGGCGATGTGGGAGTTCGACGCGCCGTTGGCCATCAGCGACAGCACCTCGAGCTCGCGCGGGGTGAGCCGGTCCAGCAGCGGATCGCCGCGGCGGGCGTTGAGCAGCTGGCCGACGACGTCGGGGTCGACCACCACCCCGCCGGCGGCGACCAGCTCGATCGAGTGCAGGAAGTCCGCGACCCGGCCCACCCGCTCCTTGAGCAGATAGCCCAGACCGCCGTCCCTGGCCTCAAGCAGGGTCGCGGCGTATGCCGGAGCGACGTACTGGCTGAGCATCAGGACCGGCAGTCCGGGATGGTCGAGCCGCAGTTGGACGGCGGCCCGCAGCCCGTCGTCGGTCATCGACGGCGGCATCCGGACGTCCGCGATCACCAGGTCCGGCAGGCCGTCACCGGCGTCGAGCCTGCGACACTGCGCGAGCAGCTCCGGGGCGTCCCCCGCCTCGGCCACGACCTGGTGCCCGGCCCGTTCGAGCAGTCCGACCAGACCCGCGCGGATCAGGGCCGCGTCGTCGGCCACCAGCAGTCTCATCGCCGCTCCTTCGGGTTGGGGAACGTCGCCCGAACCAGCGTCGGGCCACCCGGGGGACTGGTCAGCCAGCAGTCGCCGCCGACCGCCCTGGCCCGCTCGACCAGCCCGCTCAGGCCGTGTCCGGGCCGCACCACCGCACCCCCGCGGCCGTCGTCGTAGACCTCCACCTCGAGCGGGTCGGCCAGGACCAGCCGGACGGCCGCCGCGCTCGCCCCCGAATGCTTGACGATGTTGGTGAAGGCCTCGCTGACCAGGTAGTACGCGGCCAGGGTGAGCTGTTCGCCCGGCTCGGCCGAGCCGCTGATCTCGACCCGCACCGGCATCGGCTGCCGTTCGGCGAGTTCGCGGACGGCTGCCGCAAGACCGCGGTCGGTGAGGATCTGCGGGTGGATCCCCCGGACGGTGTCCCGCAGCGACGTCATCGCCGCCTCCACCGAACCCCGGGCCAGCTCGAGCGCAGCCCTCGCATCGTCGGGACGGCCCTGGTCGAGCGCGTAGTCCGCCTCGCCCAGGTGCATGGCGAGCAGGACGAGGTGCTGCTGGGCGCCGTCGTGCAGGTCCTGCTCGATCCTGCGGCGTTCGGCGGCGAACACGTCCACCAGTTCCCGCCGGGACGTGGTCAGCTCGTCCACCTTCCGGCTGAGCTCGGAGTAGGGGCGCAGTTGCAGGTCGATCACGAGAGCCTGCGCGGACGCGAGCGCCCACGCGCCGTAGAGGCCGCCCATGACGACCAGCAGCAACCCCACCACGGAGAGGACCCGGTCGAGGGGGGCGGCGGGCGCGCTGTACACGATCACCAGCGAGCGGATCAGGGACGACACCGCGCCCGCCCACGCCGTGCCCGGCACGAGGTCGATCAGCCCGAAGAGCACGGTGATGCCCCAGACGGACAGGTTCCCGTCCTTGAGCCCGCGCAGGTCCCAGGGGTGCCGCACCCTGCTGCGCGGCAACGGGCTGAGCCGGGGCAACCCGAGCACGACCAGTCGCACCCGCTCCACGTTCGCGGTCACCCAGGTGACCAGCGGCAGGACCAGGACGCCGACGATGCCGGCCACGAGCGCGGCCAGGCCGGCCACCATCGAGGTCAGGCAGTAGAGCACCGAGCGCCACGCCAGCGGGCTGGCGAAGATCCGCAGCGGGTTGCCCGGCGGGGCCAGGTGCGCGCGCAGGTCGGCGTCGCTCAGCTGGACGGGCCGGGTCATGCCGCCACCCTATGGCGTCCCCGCCGCCCCGGTCAGGTGCGCAGGGACCACCGCAGGGTCGTGCTGGCACTACCCCGAGGACGCCGCTCAGCGCCCGTGAATCGGGGCCCCGGCTGAGGTTGGCTGGGAGGCATGCTGAACTCCGCCGGGCGCACACTGAGCGCCCACAACATCTCCAAGTCCTTCGGCGACGTCCACGCGCTCGACCGGGTGTCGCTCGACATCCCCGCCGGGCAGTCGGTGTCGGTGATGGGTCCGTCCGGGTCGGGCAAGTCGACGCTGCTGCACTGCCTGGCCGGCATCCTGCGGCCGGACTCCGGGGACGTCAGCCTGGGCGAGGAGCCGGTCTCGCTCTCCTCGGACGCCGCCCGCAGCCGGCTGCGGCTGGAGCGGATGGGCTTCGTGTTCCAGGACGGCCAGCTGCTGCCCGAGCTCCCGGCGCTGGAGAACGTCGCCCTGCCGCTGCTCCTGCTCGGCCTGCCGCGCGCCGAAGCGCTGGGACGCGCGGCCGACTGGCTGGCCCGGCTGGGCCTCAGTGGTATGGAGAAGCGGCGTCCGGGCCAGCTGTCCGGTGGCCAGGAGCACCGGGTCGCCATCGCCAGGGCGCTGGTCGGCTCGCCTGCGGTCGTGCTCGCCGACGAGCCGACGGGCGCTCTCGACCAGGCCACCGGCGCCGAGGTGATGCGGGTGCTGACCGCCGCCACCAGGGAAGTGGGCGCCAGCCTGGTCGTCGTCACCCACGACTCCAATGTTGCCGCCTGGTGCGAGCGTCACGTCCAGATCGTCGACGGCCGGCTGTTCTCCGACCTCACTGCGGCGGAGGTGGCCTGATGCGCGTCCTGCGGCTGGCTCCGCTGCTGCTGCGCGGACGGATCTCGGCCGGCTACGGCCTGATCGAGGCGATGAGCGTGGCCGCGTTCACGCTGAGCGGCTGGTTTCTGCTCGTCGTCACCGCGGGCATGAACGCCTTCTACCACCGGCAGCTGGTGCCGCCGGCCGCCTTCCTGGCCGCCCTGGGCGATGACGCCGCGTACGGCGCGTCCCAGCTCGTCGTCTGGACGATCCTGGCGGCCTGCGCGGGGGTGCTGCTGATCGTCCCCGTCCTCACTCTCGGCGCGGCGGCCGCCAGAATGGGCGCGCTGGGCCGCGACCGGCGGCTGGCCGGCCTTCGGTTGCTCGGCGCGACGGGCGGCCAGGTCGTCGCGTTGAGCGCGATCGAGACCATGCTGGCCGCGCTGGCCGGGGCCGTGCTCGGCACGCTCGGCTATCTGGCCACGCTGCCGCTGTGGGCGGGGGTGGCGTTCCAGGCGACCCCGCTCGGCGCGGGCGAGATGCTGCTGCCCGCCGCCGCCATCGCAGGGATCGTGGGGCTCCTGGTCCTGCTGGCCGGAATCAGCTCCGTGGTCGGACTGCTGCGGCTGCGGATCTCGCCGCTCGGGGTGGCCCGCCGGCAGCCTCGCACGGCGCTGAGGCTGTGGCGGTTCCTTGCCCTTCCGGTCGTGGTGGTGGCCTGGCTGGTGGTCGCGCCGATGTTGAACCTCGCCCGCGAGCTGGTGTTCAGCGCTGCGGTCATCGTCGGCACGCTGGGTGTGTTCATGGGCGTGATCAACCTGGTCGGTCCGTGGCTGCTGCAGGTGCTGGGCGTCCTCCTGGCCCGTTCGGGTCACCCGTCGGTGCTGCTGGCCGGGCGGCGGCTGCTGGTCGACCCGAAGGCGGCGTGGCGCTCGGTCGCCGGCCTCGCCTTCGTCGGGTTCACCGGCGGTGCGCTGGTCAGCCTGCCCGACTTCGCTGCCGATGCCGATCCGCTGGTCCGCATCCTCGGCGAGGACGTCCGCACCGGCACGTACCTGACGCTGGCGATCGCGTTCGGCGTGGCTGCGGCGTCCACGCTGCTCAACCAGGCGTCCGCGGTGCTGGACCGGCGCGGGGAACTCAGGCGCCTCGCGAACATGGGCGTGCCGACCCGGCTGCACGACCGGACCCGACTGGTGGAGGTGGTCGCCCCGGCAGCGCTCAGCGCGCTGGGTTCCGGCGGTCTGGCGGTCTTCTTCTTCGGCCTGCTGCCGAAGGTCGGCGCCCAGCAGCTGGGTGCGGTCCCCTTCGCCGTCGCGCTCCTGCTCGGCCTGCTGGTGGTGTGGGCGGCGGGCGAGGCCTGCCGCCCCCTGGTCCGGGCCGCGGTCGCCGGCACCACCCTGCGCCCCGACTGAACCGGGCCGCCGACGGCACGCCGACCCGTCCCTGACCGGGAAAGGGGACAGACCTGCGAACGGGAAAGGAACCGTCCCCGATTTCGTTCGGGGGACGGTTCCTTTCCCGTTCAGGTGTCTGTCCCCCTTTCCGTTCGTTTCGTTCGGGGGACGGTTCCTTTCCCGTTCAGGTGTCTGTCCCCTTTCCGTTCGAGGGTCTGTCCCCTTTCGTTCAGGGTGTGCAGGGGGCGATGGGCCACGCCTTGGGCCTCCCGTACACTCGTCGTCGAGGGGAGTACTTCCCAGCCGCCTGTTGGTCAGTCCGGACGCGCGATCGCGTCCCCGCAGGTGGGCCGGCGACGGTGGAGGAGACCTCACAACATGACCTGCTGTGAGGAGACCCCGTGAACCCACCCGTCCTCGAGATCGCGATCGGTTCGCCCGAGCTGTGGGCGATCAGCATCGCCGGCGTCCTGGCCCTCTTCGTGCTCGACTTCATCCTGACCCGCAAGCCGCACGAGGTCTCGATGAAGGAGGCGCTCGGCTGGTCGGCGTTCTACATCGCGTTGCCGCTCACCTTCGGCGTCTGGATCTGGACGACCTTCGGCGGCGAGCGGGGCCTGGAGTTCTACGCCGGCTACCTGGTCGAGAAGTCGCTCAGCGTCGACAACCTGTTCGTCTTCATGCTGCTGCTGTCGTCCTTCGCCGTGCCGCGGGAACTGCAGCAGCGTGTCCTGCTGATCGGGGTGGCGGGCGCCCTCGTCCTGCGCGGGGTGTTCATCGCGCTCGGGGCGGCGATGCTCGCCAGCTTCTCGTGGGCGTTCCTGGTGTTCGGCGCGATCCTGCTGGCCACGGCGGTGAAGGTCCTGCGGGACACGCTCAACCCCGGTGAGCACGAGATCGACCCCGGCACGCTGCCGATCGTGCGGCTGGTCCGCCGGTTCTGGCCGGTGACCGACGGCTATCGCGGCCCGCGGCTGAGCGTGGTCGAGGACGGACGCCGCGCGATCACCCCGTTCGCGCTGGCGACGCTCGCCATCCTCGGCACGGACGTGGTGTTCGCGGTCGACTCCGTCCCCGCGGTGTTCGGGATCACCGGCGACGCCTACCTCGTCTTCATCACCAACGCGTTCGCGCTGCTCGGCCTGCGCGCGCTGTACTTCGTGCTCGAGGGCGCCCTCGGGGCCCTCGCCCATCTGGGCTACGGGCTGGCCGCGATCCTCGCCTTCATCGGTGTCAAGCTGGTCCTGCACTGGGCGCACGGCGTGTGGCCGGGGGTGCCGGTGGTGGAGACGCTGCCGTCCCTGGGCGTGATCGTCGGCATTCTCGCCGTGGTGATCACCACCAGCCTGATCGCCAACCGGAGGGCGCAGCGGACGGACGCCTGAGCCGGACCGGGGTGTGCGGGAGGGTGCCCGAGCGGGTTCAGACGAGCTGTGCGATCCGGACGGCGATCAGGACCACCAGCACGGCCAGGACGCCGGCCAGCCCGAGCCACTGCGTCCGCGACCGGTCCTTGCGGGGTGCGTACACGATGATCGCCGCGGCCAGCGCGCCGCCGATCAGGCCGCCGATGTGGCCCTGCCAGGAGATGCCGTTGCCCATGAAGGTGAAGGCGATGTTGATGCCCAGCCAGACCAGGATGTTGCGGACGTCGCCGTGCACCTTGTACGCGATCACCAGCAGCGCGCCGAGCAGGCCGAAGATCGCTCCGGACGCGCCCAGCGTCTTCGACTGCGGATCGGACCACCAGAGCACGGCGGTGGAACCGGCGAGCGCGGCGAGCAGGTAGACCGCGAGGAACCGCCCGCGTCCCAGCGCGCGCTCGAGGCCCGGGCCGAGGAACCACAGCGCGAGCATGTTGAAGCCGATGTGCAGCGGTTCGACGTGGGCGAACGCGCTGGTCAGCAGCTGCCACGCCGCGCCCTGCGCCACCCCCGGCTGCCAGCTGCCGTCGGTGAGCATCGCGCACACCGACGGGGTGGCGTTCGGGTAGTAGGAGCCCGGCTGGCCGAGCGAGTTGCAGCGTCCCGACGGCAGCAGGGCGAGCTGGTCGCCCAGCCTGCTGCCCGATCCGCCGGTGAGCAGGATCGCCACCCAGATGACGGCGTTCATCGCGATCAGCGTGATGGTGGTCGCGGCAGGGTTGGCCGAGCGGGTGCCGCCGTAGGAGCCCTCGTTCTGGCGGGTCTGCCGCGCTCCCGCCGCCACGCACTCGGGGCACTGGAAACCGACCGCCGCGGGGATCATGCAGTCACCGCAGATCGGGCGTCCGCAACGCTGGCACCGGATGTAGGTGGGCCGGTCCGGATGTCGGTAGCAGCCGTAGGCCACCGGCTGCGGGGTGCTCATGGGCCGAATCTACCCGGCGTCGCCACCGGGCGCGGCACCGGGCGCGGCGATGTTGATAATGGGGACATGACGGGAAAGCGGGTGGCGCTGGTCCTCGGGTCGGGTGGGGCGCGCGGGTACGCCCACATCGGCGTGCTGGACGTGCTGGCCGAACGCGGGTACGAGGTCGTGGCGGTCGCAGGGACGTCGATGGGGGCGCTGGTCGGCGGGCTGCACGCCGCGGGGAGGCTGGCCGACTACACCGAGTGGGTCACGACGCTCACCCAGCGGGACGTGCTCCGGCTGCTCGACCCGACCCTGGCGGGCGCAGGCGCGATCCGGCTCGAACGGGTGCTGGCGCGGATGAGCGAGATGCTCGACGGCGCGCTGATCGAGGACCTGCCGATCCCGTACACCGCCGTGGCCACCGACATCGGCGCCCGGCGGGAGGTCTGGTTCTCCTCGGGGCCGGTCGACGTGGCGATCCGGGCGTCGGTCGCGATGCCGGGCGTGATCACGCCGATCATGGTCAACGGCCGCCTGCTGGTCGACGGAGGCGTCCTCAATCCTGTCCCGATGGACCCGGTGATCGGGGTGGACGCGGACTTCACGCTCGCCGTGTCACTCAGCGGGGAGAAGGTGCGCGGCACCTCGTGGGGTCCGGCGAAGGAGACCTCGGCGCCGCGCCCTCCGAACGAGTGGCTGGACCGCTTCCTCAAGGGTGCGGCCGGCATCTGGGAGAACGACGTGGTGGCGTCCTTCCTGGCCCGGTTCTCGCGCGGCCACGAGGACGCTCCCGCGATCGAGCCCGTGCATCCGGCCTTCGAGCCGCCACCCCCGGGCCTGGGGATCACCGACGTCACCTCGATGTCGCTGGACACGATGAGCGCGCTGATCACACGGTTCCGGCTGGCTGCGCTGCCGCCGGACGTGCAGGTCAGCATCCCCGGCGACGCGGCCAGGACGATGGACTTCCACCGCGCCCAGGAACTGATCGACCTCGGCCGGAGGCTCACCGCCGCCGCCCTGGACAACGCCTTCGTCGAGGAGCGGGCCCTCACCGAGCCGGGGTCCGGCCCCCGCTGAGCCCGTCGCCGCGCGGCGGGCGCACTCGGATGGACGCCGGCCGCACTGCTCAGGCGCCGACGTCGTGGAGGTGGTGGACGAGGTCGTGGAGCATATAGCGGCCGAGGCTGTCGAGGGTGAACAGCGAGCCGTTGCTGCGGATGCCAGGGCGTGACCACTCGTCCGCACCGACACCGGTCCACGCGGCGGCGTTCGCCTCCGCCGCCGCGGCGAGCTCGGCGGCGACGGCGGCCGGGTCCTGCTCCCAGTAGCGGTCCTGGCGGGCGGTCGCGTCCTGGTCCCAGTTCGCGAACCGTGGATCGTCGGCGGTGCGGATCAGCCGGTTGCGATCGGTGAAGACCCGCAGCACGTCACGGACGTGGCAGCCGTACTCCAGCGGCGACCACACCACCGGGTCGGGGCGCTGCCGCGCGTCCTCGCGGGCCAGCACGTCCTGCCACGGCGCGGTGGCGGCGCGGACGAGGCCGGGCAGGTCGTGGGCGTCCACGTCGGCGGCGAGAAAGCCGCACTCGGGGCAGGGACGTTCGAGGACGAAGGTCCAGTCCTTGTCGTCGGGCTCGGGAGTGGCGGGCGTCTGCACCGGCCCAGGATAGGGTCCGCCCGGCATCCTCAGCACGATCGTGCCCGCATCGAGGTCGAGCGGTTCCGGACCCGTCCCGCCCTGCTCGGAGTCGACGACCAGCATCTTCTCCGCGTCGAGGTACTCCCGCGCGTGCCGGTAGCCCGGGTTGAACAGGGAGAAGAAGTCGCTCATCGGCAGGCCCCGCAGCGGGGTAGGGGGGAGCCCGGCGCGGAGGACGAACGGTGCGGGCGGTTTCTCATGACCCACTCAACGCGCGAGGAGCTCCGCAAACTCCGCGACGCGGTGGAGCGCGATCCCGTCCCGCTGCTCGCCGGCCAGGGGATGCTTCGATCCGGCGGACACCATCAGCAGCGGCGCCATCCCCGGATCGCGGGTGTAGATGGTGAGCTGGAGGCCGCGCGTCGGCTGCTCGTAGGGCAGCTCGGTGGCCAGCCACCCCGACAGCGGAGCGGTCGCGGCCCGGTTCGGATCGCTCCAGCTCCTGGCGATGCACTCCATCGACGCCTCGTCGACCTCGGTCCAGACCGACCAGACGAACACGTCCGGGTCGGGCTCGACCACCGGGAGCTGGATGTGCCCTCGGATGAAGTGCCTCGTGGTGCCGTGGCACGGCAGGATGCACACGTCCGGGGTCAGCTCGGCCTCCATCCGCTCGCCCTCGCTGACCGCCAGCCAGTCGTCGGGAGCAGAGGTGCCCAGCACGCGGGTGAGGTCGTGGTGGACCCGGCGGCAGACGGCGCAGGGCCGGTTCGACCCACTTATCACCGGGACCATGGCGACAATCCTCCACCCCGCCGGGCAGGGCGCGCGGCGAAAGGCCCGAATTGCTCCCTGTCGCGGCCGGTGGGGTTCGGCCGGACGCGCCCCACCCGGAACGCTGAACATCGAGTACCGCATCCCCGCCGAGGAGGCGTCGGTGTAGCTGAGGCCGAACACCGCCGCGTAGAAGCGCTGCGCCACGTCGAGGTCGGTCGTCATCAGGTCCATCCACAGCGGGGCGCCGGGCTCGTCCACGAGCTCGATCCCCGGGTGGCTACCGGCCTGCCAGGCGCTGAAGGCCGCCCCGGTCGGATCCTGGAAGTGGGCCATCCGGCCGAGGTCGCCGACCGGGGCCGTCCCGGCCACGGTGCGGCCACCGGCGGAGGTGACCGCGGCCGCCGTGGCCGCGACGTCGTCGCTGGCCAGGTAGACCGACCAGCGCGGAGATCCGTCCCCGCCGGGCGGCGGGACGGACAGCCCGGCGACCCTCCGGCCGTCGGCGAGGGCGTTGTGATAGCCGTGGAACTCCGCGGCCCCCTAGGCGGTTGGGGTGTCCGCGTCGAGGGAGCGGGTGGAGGCCGGGTCGGCGTCCGGGTTAGGTTGGCGGGCATGAGGCTGGGCGTCGACTTCGGAACCACCCGCACGATCGTCGCCGTGGCCGACCGCGGCAACTACCCGGTGGTCGCG
>NZ_JASGES010000081.1:0-10939 GCF_047606205.1 Propionicimonas sp.
CCCGCTCGGCGAAACGACACCAGAACGCCATCGAGGCGCCCAGTGCCTGCTCACCCCACGCCGAACCCTGCACGAACACGACACACGGATGACGATCGGCGAACACCTCCTCCGGCTCACAGAATGTCGAGTCACGGCTCGGCTGGATGATCTGCAGGCGTAGCGTGCGCTCGTGCCTGACCGCGTACGGGACGCCCAGATGGACGTACACATTCGTCAGACCGCGCGCGGCGTCGACCACCCGCATACCCTCAGCCGTCGCCGTTGAGTGCGGGAACTCCTGGTGGCTCACCTCACCTGGTTGCACGCGATCATCCTGACAGCAGATTTCACTCCGGGGACGCGCCATCGCGCCCAGAGCTGCGCCGTCGCGTTCAGGCAAACGTGGACGAAGGGGGTGCCCCGGAACCGCCACGAGCTCGCGGCCGGTCCGGTGGCTGCCGTGCCACACTTCTGCCCGTGACTCATACCGCCGACGCTGAATCGCGCATCGTGGAACCGCGTCCGGCGGGCTCCTCGCCGTGGGCGGTGCAGGAGCTGTCCGACATCCAGGGGGAGTGCTACCGGGAGACGTTCGGGTTCGACGACTTCTGGACGCCTACCTGGGTGTGGCAGCCGAAGCTCGCCGGGACCACCGACGGTCGCCACCGCCTCTTCGTGAGCGTCCCCGAGGGGGACGGCGACCCTGCGCGGGGCGACGGCCTCGCCGTGGCGCACGTCGGGCTGCCGGAGGCCGACAACCCGCACCTGGCGAGGATCGGTCTGTGGGTGCGCCCCACGGCCCGGGGCCGAGGGGTGGGTTCGGCGCTCCTGGCGCACGTCGAACGCGAGGTCGCGGCGCAGGGACGCACGGTGGTGCTCGGCTGGGCGAGTTCCGCTCCCGAGCCGCCGGCCGGGCCGGGTGCCCTCGAATCGCCCACCGGCGCGGGCCGGGTCCCTGCCGGCGGACCGGCGACGCGGCTGGCGCTCGGTCGCGGCTACGCACTGGGGCAGGTCAGCCGCCAGTCGATGCTCCCGGTGCCCGACGAGCTGGAAGCCGTCGTCGATGCCCGCGACACCGCCCTCGCCGCGGCGGGAACCGACTACCGGCTCCATGTCTGGCACGACGACGTCCCGGCCCGGTGGCGTGACGGCCTGGGCGAGCTCGTCGCCCGGATGTCGACCGACGTCCCCCTCGGCGACCTCGCCTGGGAGCCGGAGATCTGGGACGCCGCTCGCGTCGAGCGCTGGCTGCAGACCTTCGCCGAGCGAAACCTCCACGTGACGATCACCGCCGCCGAGCACGTGCCCACGGGCGTGCTCGTGGGCTACACCGAGGTGATGCATCCGGACCCCGAAGTCCCGTTCGCCTACCAGGGCTCGACGATCGTCCGGGACGAGCATCGCGGCCGACGGCTCGGCATGGCGCTCAAGGCACAGAACCTGGTGGCGCTGCGCCAACGCAGGCCGGGACTTCGGCGCATCCACACCGACAACGCGCAGGAGAACCGCTACATGCTGGCGATCAATGTCGCGCTGGGCTACCGGCCCCTTGGCGTGATGGCGGCCTGGCAGAAGGTCCTCTGACCGGCTCCCGCCGTCGGCCACTCCGCCTCGCGGCAGCAACGGGCCTGGCCGCACCCTGAAGGTCTATCCCAGCGGCCAGGCCCGTTGTGGTTCGCGAGCCGACGCCCCCCGACACGACTCGCTGCGCCGCCGCGGGCCAACCCCCGTTCGCCCAGCCAGACGGCAGGCCTTCCACAGTACAAACCGGCACGGCACCGTCCAAGTGCCCCAACGGGTGACCCCGACCCCCCGGCCGGCGCAGGAACAGCCCGCGCCTGGCCGCATCCGGGTTCGACCCGCCGGGTCGGGGGCCCGGCCGGCGGCAACTCACCTCACCCCCTGCGCGTGGAACAGGGTGAGGTTCGCGGCGATGGTCGACTCGGCGCCGCGGTTGCTGTTCACACCTTCGGCCGTGAGCCCGTCCGCACAGGAGCCGTCGCTGAGGTCGTACAGCGGCACGCCCTGGTCGTTCTTGCCGAGAAACCACTCCGCGCAGAGCCTGGGAACAGGGCCGAACACAGGCTCCCCGGTGAGTTGGTGGGCGAGCCGGGCGGCGGCGGCGAGGTTCGCCAGTTCGACGGGCTGTTGATCGAAGCACGGCGGCCCGCCGCCCTCACCGATGTCCGCGCCGGCAGAGGGCACGACCGAGAGGTGACCTCGGCGCATCTGGCGTGCGATGAGGAAGCGGAGCCAGCCGAGTCCCGTGGCCCGCCAGTCCGAGCGGCCGAGCGGCACCGAGGCCGACAACAGGCTCAAGGGCAGCACCGCGTTGTCGTAGCTGAGACGTGGCTCGGGCCAGCAGGACGCGGGCTCCGCGCCGCCATCGGGAAGGATCCGGCAGACCGCCGCGTGCAGGAACGATCGCGCCCCGTCGTCGTGCGCAGCCAGCCGGGCCGCGCCCAGCGCCGCGTAGGCCATGGCGCGCCGGTGGGTCGAGCTGGTCGAGGTGAACAGCGCGAAAGCCCGCGCGGCCGCGTCCCTGGCCGGCGAGGGCGCGCCGGTGGCGGCAAGCGTCCCGGTCGCCCAGATCGCCCGCCCCCACCAGTCGCCGACACCCGGCTCGTCGGTCCATTCGCCCCCGGGACTGAGCCGGTTGTGACACCCGCCGTCAGGATGGGCGGCACCGAGGACGAACGCCAGATAGTGCTGCTGGAGCCACAGGACGGCCGGGCTGGCCCGAACACTGGTCGCCAGTACGAGCGCCCGGGCGGCGTCGTCGACGCAGTATCCGAACTCGTGGGCCGGTGTGCGCCCGCGTGCGTGCTCGTGAAGGCCGAGACCGTCGGTCATCCGGACCAGATGGCTGAGGTTGGGGGGCGGCAGCGGTCCGACGAAGGTCACGGGTTCGCCCTCCCTCGGGTGATCCGCCGTCGGCGATGGACGAGCCGGCGCGCGACGTCCCGATACGCGCCCACGACCGCGCTCCAGGACAGGTGACGGCCAACCCTCGCCGATGCCAGCGACGCGGCGGCCAGCGCACCGGGGGTGGTGAGGAGCTCCCGGATCGCGGCGGCGAGCGCGTCCGGATCCTGGTGCGGGACGACCAGGCCCGCACCGCCGCCGAGCGCCTCGGTGGCGTGCGGGAAGCACGTGGCCACGACCGGACGCCCCGCGGCGAGCGCGTCGACCAGCACCCCGGAGGTGGCCTGGTCCGTCGACTCGTACGGCAGCACCACCACCGACGCGGTCGCGATCAGCCGCAGCAGGCTGCGGTCGGCGTGGTAGCCGGGGTCGAGCACGAGATTCTCGGTCACCCCGAGGCGCTCGGCCTCCCGTTCGAGAAGCATCCGGTAGGCCGTGCCACTGCTTCGACGCACGGTGGGATGGATGTCCCCGATGACGTGGTAACGGAGGTCCGGACGCAGGTCGGCCAGTGCCGGCAGCGCCCGGATCGCCCACTCGATCCCCTTGCCGGGACCCAGCAGCCCCCAGGTGACCAGCCGGTTCGGCACCATCCGTGCCGGCGCCTGCGGGGTGAAGGTCGATCCGTGGGGGATGACGAGGATCTTCTCCGGCGGTACGTGATAGACGCGCGACGCGAGGACCTGCGCGGCGTGGGTCATCACCACGACGGCGTCCGCCGCCCGGGCCAGATGCTCGATGATGGCGAGTTGCCTGCGGCTCGGGGCGGCGAGCACGGTGTGCAGAGTGACGATCAGCGGCTGCCGCACGCCCTTTGCCACCGGCAGGATCTCGGCGCCGTCCGCGCCACCGTAGATCCCGAACTCGTGCTCGATGATCGCCACGTCGCACGAGTTGAGCACGCGCACCGCCGCGACCTGGCTGTCCCGATCGCCGGCGACGAGGTGCTCCTGGACCCGCGGATGCTGCGAGGTGTCCCGGGTCGGAACCGAACGGACGACGACGCACTCGGACTCGGTGGACGACTCGATCGCGTCCGTCAGGTGCTTGGCGAAGGCGGCGATCCCGCACAGCGTGGGCGGGTAGGTGGCGACGACGCCGATCCTCATTGCGGGCCCATCTCGACGGGGCGGGTGCGGGCGGCGGTCCGGGCCAGGCGGAGCGGTCGTGACGGCGATGCCGGTGCGGAAGCGGGGGGATGGGCGTCCATCGTGATGTGCCGATCGCAGGAGTCGGCACACTGTTGAACCTCTCGGGGCTGATCATGACACCCGTGCTCTCACAGCGCAAACGCCGGCGCGGCAGCCGGGTCGAGACACGATCCTTTATCAGCCCGAGGGCGGCGGTGTGCGGATATCGCCGAAAATCGCCGAGTTCTTCCGGCCCAACCTAGGATTGCGCTGCTCCTGCGGCGGCGCCAGGAGATCGAGGCCCGGGAAGGGACGCAGTGAACTCAGGTACGTCGGCTGACGAGCATCTGGCCGCGACGGATCCGCTCGGTCCGTGGCTTTCGGCCCTCTCCCGGCTGGGCAGCGTCGGAACCTCGATCGCGACGACACAGGGGAGCGTCGGCCTGCTCGGTCCCGTCGAGGAGTGGCCGGAGGAACTGCGGGCAGCCGTGTCGAGCTGCCTGGCCTCCGAACTCCCGCTCGCCGTCGTCTGGGGCGCGACGTCCTCGGGCGTGGTGTGCAACGAAGCCTGGATCCGGGCGAGCGGACGGATCGCGCCAGCGCCCGGCGCGTCGGTACACACGGTGATGCCGGAGCTCGTTCCGGCCGTCGAAGGCGTTCTTGCCGGCCGTCCTGAGGGGCGGTTCGGGATGGTGGGCCGGGCTGGTCGTGGCCCCTTCGACGTGTGGCTGACCCCGATCGCCGACGCGGACGCCGTCGTCCGCGGAGTGCTCGCGATCGGGGCCGGCGGCGTCGACTCCGGCCTGGCCGGCCGGAGGATCGCTGTGCTCCTTGACCTGTGGACGACGACCAGGAACTGCACGGACCCCGGCCAGGTCCGCGAGACCGCCGCGACCCTGATCGAGAGCCGGGTTCCGGAGTTCCGCTCGGCAGCGGTGGTGGATGACAGCGACCCGACGACCTGGGCCGGAGAGGTCGGCCGGCTGTGTGCGCCAGTTCCGACCGAGCCGCCGTCGGCCCCCTCGACGCCGCAGCTCGTGGTCCAGGTCGAGGACGCCGCCTCGGCCGATCCGTCCCTCAGCGACTACGCGACCGCTCTGGCGGCGGTGCTCGGCGCCGCGCTCGATCGGGCCGCCGCCCGGCTCCAGCAGGGGGACAGCGAGCGGGCCTCGGACGCCCTGTGGCGCCAGGCGGTCCTCCACTCGTTCCGGGACGCGATCATGATGTTCGACGCCGAGGGCAGGGTGGTCGAGCTGAACCAGGCATTCACCGACCTCTTCGGGTTCAGCCTGGCCGAGGACGGCCCGATCTCCCCGCCGTACCCGTGGTGGCCGACGATGAAGGAGGATCCCGAACGCCACGCGGAAGCGTGGTCGCTGCTGCGCCAGACCATGGACGACCAGGACGTCGACGCCGAGCTGCTCTTCTACACCAGGGACCGGCGCCCGGTCTGGGTGCACAGTACCGGCAGCTCGATCACCCACCCGGTCTCGGGAACGACCGCTCGGATCCGGGTCCTCCGCGACATCACCAGGGCGCGTGAGGCGAGGGCGCGGCGGGCGACCGCGGCCGAGGTGTGCGCAGCCTTCGGCCAGTTCGACGACCTCGGCTCGCTGCTGGGGTGTGCGGAGCACGCGTTCGCGGTGCTCTTCGACGGCGGCAGCACCATTCAGGTCGAGGTCGGCGAGCGGTACCTCTTCGGCGAGGGCCGTCGCCTCCGGGCCCAGGACCTCACCCAGGAGGTCGAGGTCGGTCTCGCCGGCTCGCCGAACCCGGATACGGCCAGCCTCCGGCCGGGCATCCTGCTCGTCCCGGGCAGCACGAGCGCCGGGGCCCGAGCCTGGGTGCAGTTCCCCAGGCCCCGCAGGATCAGCGCCGACGAGATGGTCGCCGCCGACCTCCTCGCCCACGCATTCGGCCTCGCGGTGGATCGCCTCGTGGACGCGCAGAGAGCCGCCGACCGCACCGCGAACCTCGAGTACGCCGTCGAGAGCCATCGGATGATCGGACAGGCGGTCGGCATCCTGGTCGAGCGCCATCGGCTCACCCCTGCGAAGGCTTTCGACCTGCTCAGGGCAGCCAGCCAGACCCGGAACCTCAAGTTGCGGGAGGTTGCCCAGCGGGTGATCGAGACCGGCGTGGACCCGGACAGCGCGTAGCCACCCGACAACCCTCGGGAGATCCCGCGATATCCGGGTACTGGAACAGTGCCTGAGGCAGTCCTCGGTGCGACCCGGGTCCCATCGAGGGGGTGCGCCGGTTGAACCTACAGCCGGCGCACCTGCCGACGCTCGCCCGGCCCCTCCTGCCCCGCCCACCGGCCGCGGCCGCCCGTGGCCGGGTCGCCCTCCCGTCCTGGGCGGGTCGCCGCGGAGCTGTTCCGTTCGGACGGCCAGGGCTGGTTCCCGGCTCGGTGGGCGAACTAGGCTCCCTGCGTGTCCGCCGTCCGCCCTCCCCGCTCCCGGGGACGAATGCGTCACGGCCGGACCGCCACGTTCCTGCTGGCACCGAGCCTCCTCGGGCTGGCGGTCTTTCTGCTGTTGCCGATCGTGGTGGTGATCTGGCTCTCGCTGAACCGCTGGGACCTGCTCGCCCCGATGCGATTCGTCGGCCTGGCCAACTACGCGGACGTGCTCACCGATCCGACCTTCGGCAACTCGATGCTGCGCACCGTGATCTTCGTGCTGTCGGTGATCCCGCTGCAGACTGCGCTGGGACTGTTCCTCGCCGTGCTGCTCTCCCGCGGCCTGCCCGGCTCGACCGTGTTCCGGGTGATCTACGTGATCCCGTGGATCTGCGCCCCGCTGGCCCTCGGCGTGGTCTGGAAGTGGATCCTGGCTCCCTATGACGGGGCGCTGAACAACCTGCTGGGCCTGGACGTGGAGTGGCTGTCCGACCCGGTCTGGGCGATGCCGGCGGTGGCCGGCGTGACCATCTGGTCGCAGGTCGGCTACACGACGCTGTTCTTCCTGGCCGGACTGGCCGCCATTCCCGACACCCTGGTCGAGGCGGCACAGCTGGACGGGGCGTCGGACTGGCAGACCTTCTGGCAGATCAAGGTGCCCCTGCTCGGCCCCACCCTCTTCTTCGTGCTGGTCACCGGGGTGATCTCCGCCTTCCAGGCGTTCGACCAGATCTACGCGTTGACCCCGAACGGCGGCCCGGAGGGCACCACCGACGTGATCGCCTCGCGGATCTACCTGGAGGCGTTCCAGGGCGGCTTCAACCTGGGCAGGGCCTCGGTGATGGCGCTGGTGCTGTTCGTCATCCTGGTCGTGGTCACGCTGGTCCAGCAGCGCTTCTTCTCGAGCAGGATCACCTATGACCTCAGCTGAGCCCACCGCCGTCGGAGAGCCCGCCCGGATCGACCGTGGCCCGGCCGCCGGCCGCCCCGGCCGGCGCCGGCACGCCCGGATCGCCGATCTGGCCACCTACCTGGTGCTGCTGGCCGGGGCGCTGCTCACCCTGGGACCCTTCGTGCTGAGCTTCATGACGGCGTTCAAGTCGCCGCAGCAGTTCGCGTCCGAGCCGGCCCTCAGCCTGCCGAACCCGTTCACCACGGAGAACTTCGTCACGCTGTTCACCGGCTCGTACGGCTTCATCTCGCCGATCGCGGTCACCGCCCAGATGGTCGTGGTCATTCTGGCCGGTCAACTGGTCTTCTCGATCATGGCCGCCTACGCCTTCGCCAAGCTGCGCTTCCGCGGCCGCGACGCGCTGTTCTGGGTCTACCTGGCGACGCTGATGATCCCCCAGGTGGTGATCGTCGTCCCGTTGTACGTGATGATGGTGCAGACCGGCATGCGCAACACCTTCTGGGCCCTGGTGCTGCCGTTCATGTTCGGCTCGCCGTACGCGGTCTTCCTGCTCCGCGAACACTTCCGCAGCATTCCCGACGACCTGATCGACGCCGCTCGGATCGACGGCGCCGGGGACTGGCGCATCCTGTGGCAGATCGTCGTGCCCCTCTCCCGCGGCATCGTCTCGACCCTGGCGATCATCACGGTGGTCAGCCACTGGAACAACTTCATGTGGCCGCTGATCATCACCACCGGGAGGGACTGGCAGGTGATCACGGTCGCCACCGCCAACCTGCAGAGCCAGTACAACGCGAACTGGACGCTGGTGATGGCTGCCACCACCGTGGCGATGGCGCCCCTGCTGGTGCTGTTCGGCATCTTCCAGCGCACCATCGTCGAATCCATCTCGCTGACTGGCTTCAAGTGACAGCCGGTCCCCGATGGCCTGACCATTGGTCCAGCCCTAGCTCCAGAAGGAGAAGACAGTGACAGCTCCACTGAGTCGTCGAACGTTCATGACCGGCCTGGCCGGCGCGGCCCTGCTCGGCGCTGCCGGCTGTTCGCCGGCCCAGCAGCAAGCCAGTTCGTCCGCGTCCGCGTCCGGGTCGGGGGCCTCGGGCTCGGTCACCGTCCGGCTCTGGGACGAGCAGGTGCAGAAGGCGTACGACGCGTCCTTCGCGGCGTTCTCCACGCAGAACCCGGGCATCACCGTCAAGACCGTGCTGGTGCCGTGGGCGGACTACTTCACCAAGCTGCGTACCGATGTCGGCGGCGGGAACGCCGACGACATCTTCATGATGAACGGCTCCTACCTGCAGCCCTATGTGACCTCGAACTCCCTGCTCGAGATCGGCTCGGACTTCGACTCGCTGAAGAGCGACTGGGTGCCGGCGGCGGTCGAGCAGTACACCCGCGACGGCAAGCTGTGGGGCGTCCCGCAGCTCACCGACGGCGGCATCGCCATGTACTACAACAAGACGCTGCTGGACGACGCCGGGATCACCCCCGAACAACTGACCGGGCTGGTCTGGGCGCCGGACGGCGGCAGCGCGGACACACTGCTGCCGATCCTGAAGAAGCTCACCATCGACAGCGCCGGCAGGCGTGGCGACGAGAGCGGCTTCAACGGCGCCAAGCCCACGCAGTGGGGCTACTCGGCGGCACAGGACCTGCAAGGCATCTACTACAACTTCATCGGTTCCAACGGCGGGCAGTTCCAGGACGACACCGGCGCCTTCGTGTTCGCCTCGGACGCCTCGGTGGCGGCCTTCCAGTACATCGTCGACCTGATCAACACCCACAAGGTGTCGCCGGCGGCGTCCAACACCAACGACAACGGCGACTTCACCCGCGACCAGTTCCTGCAGGGAAAGATCGCGCTGTTCCAGTCCGGCGTCTACAACCTGAAGAACGTGTCCGACGGGGCGAAGTTCGAGTGGGGGATCGCGCCCCTCCCCGCGGGGCCCGCGGGCGCGGTGTCGGTGGTCAACTCGGTGATCGTGTCCGGCAACGCCAAGACCAGGAACCCCGAGGCGACCACCGCCGTGCTGAAGTGGCTGGGCTCGGGCGACGGCGCGAAGTTCATCGGCTCGAGCGGAGCGGCGATGCCTGCGGTGACCAGTGCCCAGCAGGCGTTCACCGACTACTGGTCGGCCAAGCAGGTCGACCCGTCGCAGTTCGCCAAGCAGGGTTCGATGCCTTCCATCTCGGCGCCCGCGGGGGAGAACTACGGCGCCGCCTACAGCGCATGGAAGCCGATCTTCAACGAGATCTTCCTCGGACGCACTCCGGTCGCCGAGGGACTCCAGAAGGCGCAGGATGCGGCCAACAAGGCGGTGTCCGCCTAGCGGCGCCCGGGTCGGGGCAGCAGGAAGCCCCGACCCTCGCTTCGCCGCGGCCGGCGATCATCGATCCGCCCGGACGCGGTGCGCGCGGGGCAACGGCTCGGCGGCGCCGCCGGAACGGGGGTCGCCCGGGATCAGTGGTTGCGCAGCGCGTGGACGAGTTCGGCCTTCGACATCGTCGAGCGGCCCCTGATCCCCAGCTCCCTGGCCCGCGTGAGCAGTTCCGATTTCGAGCGCTCGTCGTAGTCGGCCGCCGTGGCACCCTTGCGGCCCACCGCCGAGCGGGACGTCCGGGCCGCGGCGTTGGAGACCCGGGCGGCCTTCTCCTTGCTGGCGCCCTCGTCCCGCATCGCCTCGTACATCTCGGGATCCTTCACCGAAGGTCCGGGGTCGCGTCGTGGCATCTGTTCCTCCTCACTCACCGATGGCACACAGGTACCCCGCCCGGTGCGCGCACAACCCGCGCCCGGCCCGGACTTCTGCTTCCCGAGCGGGACAGCCGTGCGGCACCGGCCGCGCCACGATGCTCATCCCCGGTTCGAGCCGGCGACCCGCCGGCGCCGCCGGGTGGGCAGGACGGGCTAACCGGCCTCGATCTCGATGTCGAACCGGGCGGCGGCGTCACGGATGCGATTCCGAATCTCCTCGGCGTCCTTGTGGCTGTACTTGTCGGCATTGGACCTCTTGTTGATGTAGGACCATGCGGCCCGCACGTGCTCCGCGGAGTCGATCGGATACTTGTGGTTGGTCGGATCGGCGAATGGGACCTCGCCATACTCCTTCTCGCCCCGTTCGGGGTTGACATCGCTGCGCTTCCTGATCGCCATGTCCATTTTCGCTTTCCCGGTCGTCCTGGCAGGTGGTCCGGCCCGAGCGGACGTGTCCTCGCCGCAGGGTGGCCGGCCCTGGCACGGACCGCGCGTCCGGTGCGTCCATCAGTAGCGCCGCCGCGGGGATCCGTCGATGACCCCGTACCCGCAACCGTCGCGGGTGAACCGACATCGTCGTGCGCGAACCGGCGGTTCGCCGGGCCGCAGCCGGAGCCCCGGTGCCCCGTAGACACCGCCCAGCCGATCGAACAGGGCGGCCTCCGCCTGTCCGCGACCGGCCACCGACCAGGCACCCACGCAGGGGGAGGACGGCTCCACGATCCCTTCGGCCCGGGGCAGCGCGCACGGCGCCCTCCGCTGCTCCTCGGGTGGGGCCGTCACTCTCGCGCGCCGCCCTCGCTGCGCCCACCCAGCGGGGCGGGCCGCTC
>NZ_JASGES010000082.1:0-8861 GCF_047606205.1 Propionicimonas sp.
CTGGGGCTCCCTGCGTCCGCCGCCCTCGCCCTTCCCCTCCTCTCGCCGCCCCCGCCCGACCTGACCCCCTCCCCCGCCCTTCCTCACAAACGCTGCCGAAACTCGTCCGCGCTCCCGAAATTTCGGTGGCTTCTGCGCTTTTCGGCAGCGTCTGCGGCCGGGGAGTCAGGCAGGTAGGGCGAGCGGATCAGTCGGCGGGGTCGGGAACCATGGTCCGCAGGCCGTGGAGAATGAGCTCGATCGCCTCGTCGAACCAGGCGGCGATCGAGAGCTTGTTCACGTCCCGGTCGATGAACTCGACGAGGTCGGCGCCGCCGACGGTCGCGCCGTCACCGGCGTCCCGCAGCTCGCGGTAGACGGCCTCCGTGTCGGGCTCCGGCACGTCCGAGTGGCCGGGGACGGGGGCGACCTCGGCCAACAGGATGCCGTTCAGCGCGGTGAAGAAGATGTTCATGATCAGCAGGCGCTGCCGCACCCCGAAACCCGGGGCGGCCAGCACGTCCAGCAGCGGCGCCACGTGCGCGATCGCCGCAGGCGTCGCCAGCGGACGCGTGGCCAGCAGCACGAACGACTGCGGATGGGCCAGCGCCACCGCGCGATAGGCGTGGGCAAGGCTGTGGAGCACGTCCGTCCACTCACCGTCGAACGAACCGAGTTCGATCGAGAGGATCAGGCGCTCGTGCAGCGCGTCGAGCAACGCGGCCTTGCTGGGCACGTGGTGATACAGCGACATCGCCTGGACGCCCAGCCGGCTTCCGATCGCGCGCATGCTGAGCGCCTCCAGCCCGCCCTCATCGACCAGCGCGAGCGCCGCGTCCACGATGGCGTCCCTGGTGAGCGGCCGCTTCGTCCGAGCCATTCGCGTCCCTTCTTGACAGCCTTACGGCGTAAGCCTACCCTGATGGCGTCGCCTTACACCGTAAGGCTGATCATGGGGGAGAATCATGGAAGATCAGGTCGTCGAGGCGCCCGCAGAGGGGGTCCTCGACTCGTCGGATCGCACCGGAGGCAGGCCGTGGTGGGCGTCAGGAAGCTTCGGACGCCTGCTGCTCGGCCAGAGCGTCTCCGCCGTCGGCTCACAGGTCACGTTCATCGCCGTCCCGTTGATCGCCGTCACGCTGCTCGGCGCGACGCCCGGAGCGATGGGCCTGCTCGGCGCGCTGGACAACCTTCCTTACCTGCTGCTCGGCCTGTGGGTCGGCGTGTTCGTCGACCGCCACGCCCGGCGCCGGCTGATGGTGCTCTCCGACATCATCCGGGCCGTCGCCGTGGTCAGCGTCCCGATCGCGGCCATCGGCGGCCGGCTCACCTTCGCGCAGCTGTGCGTGGTCGTCTTCGTGGTCGGCGTGGGGAACATCGTCTTCGACGTGTCCTGCCAGGCCCAGCTGCCCGAACTCGTCGACAGCGAGCGGACGGTGGCAGCGAACGGCGCCCTGCAGACCAGCACCTCACTGGCCGCGGTGGGATCGCCCGGTCTCGTCGGCATCCTGATCAGGCTCGTCGGGGCGCCGGTCGCGATCCTCGTGGACGCCTGCTCCTACGTCGTGTCCGCGCTGAGCATCGCCAGCATCCGGACGCCGGAGCGGCACCGGCCCAGTGAGGACGAAGCCAGCTGGGCCCAGGTGAAGGAAGGCCTGTCGCTGGTGCGGAGGGACTCCCGACTCGTCGGCGTCGCCGGTGGCGCGGCCATGCTCAGCATCGCCATGAACGCGGCGTTCGCCGTGCTGATGTTCTACCTGGCGACCCGACTGGGGCTGGACGCCGGCATGATCGGCTTCGTCTTCCTCGCCTTCGGGGTGGGCGGCGCGATCGGAGCGATCACGGTCTCGCCCGTGGCCGCCCGGGTCGGCACGGGGACGGTGCTGGTCGGCGGGCCGATCCTGGCCGCCCTCGGCCTGGGACTGTTCGCCGTCGTCGGCGGTTCGTCCCCTGCGTCCATGGTGGTGGTGTTCGCCGGCTCCGTTGTGATGGGCGCGGGAATGCTCGCCTTCACGGTGCTCGCTGCCGGCGTCCGCCAACTGCTGGCGCCCGAGCACGCGCGGGGGCGAGTGCTCGGCACCCTGCGGTTCATCGAGTGGGGCAGCATGCCGCTCGGCTCCGTGATCGGCGGTGCCGTGGGCGAGGTGTTCGGCTCGATCCCGGCGCTGGTGGTCAGCGCGGTGCTGCTCGCGTGCGCGTCGGTGTGGGTGCTGGCCACCCCGCTGCGCAGCCTGCGCGCGTTGCCGGAAGGCTGAGCCCCGATCGGATCTGCGCGCTCGATCCGCTTCCGGTGCTCTGAGCAGCCAGCAGGGCGATCGAGTGTGCAGATACGCTCGGGCCCCTCGACGCGTCCCCGGTGTGGCCGCCCCCGGCCTGCCCGGCGCCAGCTCAGGGACGCGCGAGTTCGGGACGCAGCGTGTAGTCGGTGAACCCGATCTCGTTGCCCCAGGGGTCGGTGATCCGGGTGGTGAGCCCGGTGGGAATGGGGAACGTCACCGTGGACAACTCTGCCGCGACGGCCGCAGCGTCCACGACCTCGAACCAGAGCCTTGCCGGGGTCACCGACTCCGATCGCACGAGCACGACGCCGGCCACGTCGCCGCCGACCTCCAGCACGGCCATGTCGGGCGTCCGCAGTTTCACCCGCAGGCCCGCGACCCGTTCGTACCACGCCACGCCGTCGTCGAGGTCGGCCACGTCGACGAACACGTTGTCGATGCCGCGGGGCTCAGGCACGTCCCACCAGCTTCGGATGGTTGCGCCAGGCCGGGAGCGTCGCCATGTGGGCGCGAGTCTCGGCCTCCAGCTGTTCGCGGGACGCCTCCGGGTTGCGGCGGGCCTGCCAGGCGACCATCTTCTCGAAGCGGGTGTCGAAGTCCTGCAGGTTGCCGTCGGCGTCCGTGCAGAACTGGCAGTAGTGGCCCGACTCGATCGGCATGCCGCAGCTCTCGCAACTCAGGGTGGTCATCTCGGTTCCCTTCCTGCGGCCGCGACGAGGGCGTTCAGCCCCTCGATCAAGCCGCGTCTGGTTGTCTCGTCCAGGTGGTCCATGGCCTCGGCCACCAACCGGCGGTCGAGGACGTCCGCGTCCGCCCGCAGTCGCTCGAAGCCCTGCTCGGTCAGCCAGACCAGGGTGCGACGGCGGTTGTCCGGGTCCGGCTCTCGTTCGAGCAGGCCGTGGCCCTCGAGCTGGCTGACGATGTCGCTCACCACCGACTGGGCCCGCTCCAGGTGCTTGGCAGCCTCGCCGATCGACACCGGTCCGGTCAGGGCCAGGTGCTGCAGCACGGCGCGCGAGGCATTGGTGAGCTCGCTGCGGCGCCCGTCCCTGCGGTGGAAGGCAAGGAACGTGGCCGGGAAGGCCTCACAGAAGGCGTCGGCGGCAGTCACGGCTTCATCGTCGATCCGCCGGGATTCATCGTCAATCCCGATGAGTCCCGGCGGTCTCGGCAGGACCGGCCGGCGGGTGCCGGCAGCCGCGCTGCCGTAGCGTTGCCCCTGTGGAGAGCGAGGAGAGCGAGCCCACCTTCGATGAGCACGAGCACGAGGACGCCCTGGAGCCGCGGCACCTGATCCGCCGTTCGGACGTGGTGCTGCGCGCCGGCATCCTGATGCTCGGCGCGGGAACCTCCGGCCTCAGGGTCCGCGAGGTCATGCAGGCGGTCGCCCGAACGGTGGGCATCGGCCGGGTCAGGGCCCAGGTCACCTACACCGACATCGTCCTCACCGTGCAGCGCCGCGGGATCTTCCGCACCCAGGTCGCCGAGATCACCGCGCCCGGGGTGAACGCGCACCGGATCGCGATGGTGAAGGACTTCGCCCAGAACCTCCCGTCCCGCGCCACGGTGGCAGAGGTGGACGCGATGCTCGACCGGATCGAGCGGACGCCGCGGCTCTATCCGGCCTGGCTGCTGGTCATGCTGGTGGCGCTCGCCTGCGCGTCCATCACCGTGCTCACCAACGGCGGCTGGCGCGAGGTGCTGGCCGTGCTGCCGGCGTCCGCGCTGGCCTACTGGCTGCACCGAACCCTCACCGGGTTCCAGCTGAACCATCTCGCGGTCGTCCTCATCGCCGCCGCCACGGCCACCGGCCTGTACCTCGCCTTCACCCGGCTGCTCGACCTCGGCTTCGGCGCCCCCAGCCCGCGGATGGCCGCCGGCCTGGTCTGCGCGGCGATCTTCCTCATTCCCGGTTTCCCGCTGGTCACCGCGGGCCTCGACCTCACCCGGATCGACCTGCTCGCCGGTGTCCCCCGGCTCGCCTACGCGGCGATGGTGCTGCTGTCGATCACCATCGGGGTGTGGACGATCGTCACGATCAGCGGCGTCTCCCCGGACATCGTGCCCGCGCTGGACGGCTCCCCGGCAGCGGTCTGGCTCGCCCTGCTGGCCGCCAGTTTCTTCGCCGTGTTCGGCTGGGCGATGATGTTCAACTCGCCGTGGCGGATGGCGCTCGCGTCCGGGGTGGCGGCGATGGTCGGCAACGTGCCCCGCCTGCTGATGCTCGAGCACGGCGTGAAGACCCACGTGGCCACGTTCATCGGCTGCTTCATCATGGGCCTGCTCTGCGCGCTGGCCGCGCGCCTGTTCGACATGGAGAAGATCATCATGACCGTGCCGACGGTGCTGGTCTCGATCCCGGGCGCCTCCGCGCTTCGGACGCTGATCTACTTCGACCAGGCCGACGTCGTGCAGGCCATGCAGAACGGCGTGGCCACCGTGCTGGCCGCGATCGCGATGGTCGCCGGGCTGGCCGGGGCCCGCATGCTGACCGACCCCGAATGGGCGTTCACCCGGGCGAACCCGCCCACGACCTGGCATCTGGTCGGGCGACTGTTCCACCGCAGGGGGAGATGAGCACGCCGCTCACCCGCCGCGGCGACCCATCGCGGCGGCTCAGCGGTTGCGGGTCGCCAGGGTCGCGTCCGCCGCGTGCCGGAGCACCTCGCTGAGGCCGCCGGAGGCCCAGCCGCGCTGCTCCTGAGCCCCTGTGCCGCGGGCGCGGACGTCCGTCCACAGGACCTGTGCGAGTTCCCACTCCGCCTGCTCGGCGAGCACCGGGCGGAGCTGTTCGAGCAGTGCCTCGACCACCACCCCGGCCCGGTCCTGACGCAGCGTCAGCGGGTGAACCAGCGCCCCCTGGAGGCCGGAGCGCGCCGCCCGCCACGCCGCGGCGCGGAGCAGTTCTGCCCGGCTGCCTGCCGTCACGCCGGCCGCCAGCTCGCCCCGCGCCGCCGTCTCGACCAGCGCCCGGGCGAGGACGGCGAGCAGCAGGGCGTGCGAGGAGCGCAGGCAGACGTCGGCCACCCGCACCTCGACGGTCGGGTAGCGCTGGGACAGCCGGGCGTCGAAGTAGACCATCCCGGAGTCGAGTGCGGCCCCGCTCGCGATCAGGCCCTCGAGCACCGCGGCGTAGGCGTCCGGGCTGCCGAACGGGTCGCTCGGGCCGGCCGTCGGCCACCGCCGCCACACCTGCGAGCGGTAGCTGGCGTACCCGCTGTCCTGGCCCTGCCAGAACGGGGAGTTGGCGCTCAGCGCCAGCAGGGTCGGCAGCCACGGCCCGATCCGGTCGAGGACGAGGACGCCCTCGTCCGCGTCCGCCACCCCGACGTGGACGTGGCAGCCGCAGGTCAGCTGTTCGCGGGCGGTCAGGCCGAACTCGGCGAGGATCCGCTGGTAGCGGGCGGTCGCGGTGACGCTGCTGCGCACCGGCTGGGGCGAGGTGGCGACCGCCACCAAGCGGGCGCCGGCGTCGGCGGCCGACCGCGCGGCGACGTACCGGCGCTGGCGCAACTGCTCGGCGAGGTCGCCCGCGTCGAGGCACGGCGACGTGCCGGTCTCCACCATCTGTTCCATCAGCTCCAGCTCCACGAGGGCGTCGTCCGCCGCAGCGCCGGCGACGCCCACCGGGTAGCCGTGGGCGTCCACCAGCAGGAACTCCTCCTCCACCCCCACCGTCCGCATGCCCGGTCATTACCCGCCGCGAGCCCGCAGGGAACCCGCCGGCCGGCCTCACCAGCCGCGGGCCTCCCACTCGGCCAGGTGCGGACGCTCCGCACCCAGCGTGGTCGGCAGTCCATGGCCCGGCCACACCACCGTCTCGTCGGGATAGCGGGCGAAGACTCGGGCGACCACGTCGGCGAACAGGCGTGCGAAGCGCCCGGCGTCGCGGCCCGTGTTCCCCACGCCGCCGGGGAACAGCGAGTCCCCGGTGACCAGCTGCGCCGGCGCCCCGGCGGGAGCGAGCCCGAGCGCCACCGAGCCGGGGGTGTGGCCGCGCAGCCCGATCACCGCGACCTCGAGATCGCCGAGGGCGAGCACGTCCCCGTCCCGCAGCCGGCGCGTGACCGGGACCCCGGTCGCCGCGGTGATCGCGTCCGCATCCGCGTCCCCGGCCAGTACGGCGGCCTCGGGGTGGGCGGACGCGACCGCGGCGAGCGCGCCGATGTGGTCGTGGTGGGAGTGCGTGGTCAGCAGGTACTGCAGGTGCGGCTCCGCGGCGTCGGCGGAGGCGGCGTCCAGCAGCGCCTCGATCGTGTCCGGCTCGGCGGCGGCATCGACCAGCAGCTGTGCACCGCCCACGGACGTGAACAGGTAGACGTTGTTGTCCATGCCCCCGACCGCGGCACGGCGGAGCACCAGCCCCGGAAGCTCGACCTTCTCCACGACGGACCTCCCGAGTCCCATGCAAGCACATCTGCCCAGCGGTCGCGCGGTTGTCGGCGGCGGCTGGCAGGGTGGGCGCATGGACGCACCCGCCGCCGCAGCGGCCGAGCACGACCTCCACGACCTCGCCCGTGCGCTGCCGCACGTCGAGCTCGTGCACGGCCCGTCCGGCAACCCGATCTACCAGGTGGGGCGGAAATCGTTCGTCTACTTCCGGACGCCGCGTCCCGACGCCGTCGACCCGGTGACCGGTGAGCGGTACGACGACGTGGTGATCCTGCGGGTGGACGGCGAGGACGCCAAGCAGTCCCTCGTGCAGGACCCCGCCACCCCCTTCTTCACGACCGCGCACTTCGACGGGTACGACGCGGTCCTGATCCGGCTGAGCCGGCTCGGCGAGCTGACCCGCCTCGAGCTCGCGGAGGTGGTCGAGGACGCGTGGCTCTCCCGCGCCTCCGAACGCCGCGCCCGCAGCTACCTCGCCTCCGGGCACAGGATCACCGACTGAGCATGGACGGCCGCGTCGGTGTCCGGCGTGCTCAACGCAGGTCGTCGTCCCCCGGTGGCCGCGGCCCGGGCGGCAGGACGGGCGGGTCCCCGCGGCGGAGCGCACGCCGCTGGTCCCGCTGGGAGTGCCGGAGGCTTCTGCGCTCGTCGCGCTCCTCCCACCGGCCGTCGCGCGCCGTGCGCCGCTCGTCCGAACGATCGGAGCCCTGCCAGGACAGTGCCATCACGACCGGGATCGCCGTACCCAGCATCGGCCACATCGGCCAGTAGTAGAGCCGGTGACCGGTGGTGAGGACGGTCATCAGCCAGATCGCGTTGAAGAGCATCGCCAGCCCCAGCCAGCCCCGCAGTGCGGCGCGGGCGAACCGGTTGCGGGACCGCTGTGGAACCTGCTGGACGGCACCGGCCACCATCAGGTCGGCGACCTGCGGCGCGAGCTCGCCGAAGGTCCGCGAGCGGGCCACGGCGAGGACACGTCCTTCCGCCTCCGCGGCGTCCAGGCGACCCTCGGTCCCGGACTGCCGGATCAACCGGGTCGCGAAGTCCCGGTCGGCGTCGGACGCGCGCAGGGGCTGGTTCGCCGGCACCCGCGGATCGGCGCTGAACCCCGACCACGACGCCACGGCGGGAGCGGGCTCCGACTGCGGGGCGGGTTCGGGAAGGTTCTCCCACTGGGTCATCGCGGACACCTCCTGGCGCCGACGGTACGCCCTCCCCGTCCGTGCAGGCAGGCGCAGGTGCCGGGTCCGTCCCGGAATCATCGCCCTCGAGGGCACGCGGGACCACGGCACCACCCGCCGGTGCGGCAGGATGGGCAGGGATGACACTGGAAGACAGCGAGACCCGGCGCCGCGAGCTCGCCTCCGCGGTGAAGCGGCTGCGGGTCGCGGCGACCTCAGACCCGCAGCGCGCCGACGAACTGGCCGCGGCGCTGGTGGAGCTCACGGCGCGCCGCCTCCTCGCGTGGGACTTCGCCGAGGCGGCCACCGACGCGCCGGAGTCGGTCGTGCTGTCGGCACGCCTGCTGGCCACCCGCGGACCGTCGGGTCCCTACGCGTCGGTGCCGGACGCCGTCCGTTACGTCACCGCCACGGCACAGCTCGCCGCGGTGCAGGCCGGACTCGGTCAGGCCGAGGCCGCCGGCCGCACGCTCGACGGGCTCGACGCCTGGCGCGGCCAGGTGGCCAGGCTGCCGCTGGCGGAGAACCTGCCCACCAGGGTGGTCGTCTGGACGCTCCTGGCCCGCACCCGGGCGCTGCTGGACGCGGACCCTGCGCAGGCCAACGCCTGGGCGGATGCGGCGGAGCGGCGGCTTCACGCCCCGGCCGCTGCCGAGCCGTATCTGGCGGTCGCCACCCATCTCGCCGTCGCCGACGCGAGGTGGGCGGCCGGGCGCCCGGAGTCCTCCCTCGCCCACCACCAGCTGGCCCTGGCTGCGCACGCCCGCGCCGTGGACGGGGTGGGCCGCGGGTCCCGCCCTGCCGTCCGGAAGGTCGCGGCGGCACCGGTCGCCGCCCTCCATGAGCCGTACGCGCAACGGCTGGACGCCAGCGGGGATCCCACCGGGGGCATCGCCGTCCGGCGCGCAGGGGTCGCGCTGCTGGAGGCGTTCGGCGACGACGAGTTCCTCCCCTCCGCCCGGGCCGGGCTGGCCGACGCCCTGGCCGCGGCGGGCCGCGAGGTCGAGGCGGAGGCCGAACGGGCCGAAGC
>NZ_JASGES010000083.1:0-14210 GCF_047606205.1 Propionicimonas sp.
GCGGCGTCCGGCAGCGGTGCCGCGTACCCGTCCGCGGTCTCCACGGGGGCGGCGGGGTCGGCGGCCGCGGGCGTGCCGGCGACCGGCTGCGCCGGATCGTTCATCGGGTTCTGATCGTTGGTCACGGTCCGCTCCCACAGTCCTCGTGCTGGTGGCTGCCACCCTAGTGGCCGGAGGACGAATTGCGATCAGGGCTCGGGCAGGTCGGCGTCCGGATCGATGAGGACGGCCGGGCTCACTCCGAAGGCCTCGGCGAGGTGGTACAGGGTGTCGAGACGAGGATTGCCTCGCCCGAGCTGCCGGGTCAGGGGGTCGCGGGTGTTGTTCCGCGAGTGCTCGATGTTCTGGATCTGGTTCCGCGAGACGCCCGAGAGGTGGGCGAGCTCCTCCTGGGTGAGCTTCTGCTGCCGGCGCAGCCGGTACACTTTCCTGCCCAGTTCCCGGGCCGCCCTGTCGAGCTGGACGGGATCGGCAGGCACAGCCCCACCTTCCCGGCCGACGATGGCGGAGTCCGCACAATGCATTGGGTATTCGATGCGGGGGCAGGGATCGCGGCGGCGTGCGGGCCGAGCGGTCCCATCTCAGCACCACCTTCCGACATTTTCGAGCACCTGAGCGATAGCGAGCGCGGGTTGCCCGCCGTGCTGCCGGTGACCGGGTGGGCGTCGACACCCTGGCCGATCGACGGACCCGCGGTGTTCGTTGAGGTCCCCGTCGTCGACGGCCGGGCCCGGTCGGTGCGGGCCGCCCCGCTGATCCTCGCTAGGCTGCCAACCCATGATCATCTGGTCGCGCTGGGGGTTCCTGTCCTTCCTCGGGTTCGGTCTCGGGGTGGGACTCGCGTTCGCCACGGCGTCCGCCTTCGGGCTGGACACCTCCGGGATGCTGATGGGCGCGCTCATCTTCCTGTGGGCCGCGGCGATCAACTTCCTGCTCGCCCGCCTCGTCTACCCACGCCTGGACAAGCCCCGCCAGGTGACCGTCACCCGCCAGCTCCCGCAGCCGTACACCTGGCCGGACGGACGCGTCCAGACCCACGAGGTCGTCCCCGCGCTCGATCCACAGGGCCGTGCGATGTGGGTGACGCCCCGATCCTCCCTGTTCTTCATTCCCGCGACCATCCTGTGGATCCCGCTCGGCGCGGTGTCCCTCGTCCTCGCCGTCGCCTCCTTCTTCACGCGCTGAGACCCCGATGAGCGAAGTGGTCCCGGCCCCCGACGACCGGCGTGCCTTCATGGTCGTCCACGGTCGCACCGAGCAGTCCTGGGTCGACCCGTCCGACCCGCTGCGGCTGGAGTTCGAGTATGTGCAGCGCATCGCAGAGGTGCTCGAGTCCGGCGTGCTCGCCCGCCCGGCGGCCGAACGCGTCCGGATCGTCCACATCGGAGGCGGCGGGCTCACCCTGCCCCGCTACGTCGAGGCGCGGCGCCCCCGCACCGCCCAGGTGGTCATGGAGCCCGACGAAGCCCTCACCGCGCAGGTCCGCGCCAAGCTCCCGCTGCCCCGGCACAGCGGGATCAGGATCCGTCCGGTCGACGGACGCACCGGCGCGGCCCAGCTCCCCGCCGCCTGCGCCGACACGGTGATCGTGGACGCCTTCGCCGGAGCGAGCGTCCCCGCCGAACTCGCCACGACCGAGTTCCTCGCCGAGCTCGCCCGTGCCCTGCGCGACGGCGGGCTGGTGATCATGAACCTCACCGACCAGGCGCCCTTCGGCTGGTCGCGCCGGACGCTGGCGGGCTTCACCGCCACTTTCGGCCAGGTCGCGGTCAGCGCGGAGGTCCCGGTCTGGAAAGGACGCCGGTTCGGCAACCTGGTGGTCGCCGCCGGCGCGGACGTGCCCGTCCAGCCCCTCGAACGCCACCTCGCCCGGGCGCCGTTCCCCTACCGTCTCCTGCACGGGCGCGAACTCGGCCGCTGGATCGGCGGCGCCGTCCCCTTCACCGACACGGACGCCGAGCCGTCCCCCTCCCCGGCGTGGAGCCGCGGCTGGTTCTCCTGACGATACGGTTCTGACCATGGCAGCGCGTGACGACCTCGTCGAACAGATCAAGAACCTCGCCGTCGTGAGAGGCACGGTGACCCTCGCCTCCGGCAGGGAGGCCGACTACTACGTCGACCTGCGCCGCGTCACGCTGGACGGCGCGGCCGCCCCGCTGGTCGGAGAGGTCATGACCGAGCTGGTCGCCGACCTGGACTTCGACGCCGTCGGCGGCCTCACCCTCGGCGCCGACCCGGTCGCCGTCGCCATGCTGCACCACGCGGCCCGCACCGGTGGACGCCTGGACGCCTTCGTCGTGCGCAAGGAGTCCAAGGCCCACGGCCTGCAGCGCCGGATCGAGGGCACCGAGGTCGCCGGACGTCGCGTGCTGGTCGTCGAGGACACCTCCACGACCGGCGGGTCGGTGATGACCGCCGTCGAGGCCGTCCGCGAAGCCGGGGGAGAGGTCGTCGCCGTCGCCGTCATCGTCGACCGCGCCACCGGTGCCGCCGAGGTGATCGAGGCCGCCGGCGTCCCCTACCGCTACGCCGTCGGCCTGGCCGACCTCGGCCTGGCCTGACCTCCGCCGGCCGGGTCTCGCCGATCCGGCCGCCACAGCACCGGACCCCGCGGCCGGGGAAGAAGAGAGAAATGAGCACAGCGCAGATCACCGTCGATCCCGGCTCGGTCGTCGGGCCCGTCCGCCGGCGCACCTTCGGCTCCTTCGTCGAGCACCTCGGACGGTGCGTCTACACCGGCATCTACGAGCCTGGTCATCCGGCGGCCGACGAGCAGGGCTTGCGTACCGACGTGCTCGACCTCGTCCGCGAACTCGGGGTCACGACGGTGCGCTACCCGGGCGGCAACTTCGTCTCCGGATACCGTTGGGAGGACGGGATCGGGCCGGTGGACCAGCGGCCGAGCCGGCTCGACCTGGCCTGGCACTGCACCGAGCCCAACACCTTCGGCGTCGACCAGTTCATCGCGTGGTGCGCGAAGGCGGGCATCGAGCCGATGATGGCGGTGAACCTCGGCACCCGCGGGATCGCCGAGGCCGTCGACCTGCTCGAGTACTGCACGATCCCCGGGGGCACCGCCTGGTCGGACGCCCGCCGCGCGAACGGCGCCGCCGAACCGTACCCGGTCACGATGTGGTGCCTGGGCAACGAGCTGGACGGCCCGTGGCAGATCGGCCACAAGACCGCCCGCGAGTACGGACGGCTGGCCGCGGAGGTCGCCCGCGCGATGCGGATGGTCCGGCCGGACCTCGAGCTGGTCGCCTGCGGCTCCTCCGGCACCGGCATGCCGACCTTCGGGGAGTGGGAGCGCGAGGTGCTCACCGAGACCTACGACCTGGTCGACCTCGTCTCCGCCCACGCGTACTACTGCGAGGAGGACGGGGACCTGGCCTCCTTCCTGGCCTCGGCCGTCGACATGGACGCCTTCATCGCCGGCGTCTCCGCCACGGCCGACGCGGTCGGGACGGCGCTGAAGTCGACCAGGCGCATCCACATCTCCTTCGACGAGTGGAACGTCTGGTACCAGCACCGGGTCGAGTCGAAGGTCCCCGACGGCGACCACTGGCCGGTTGCCCCGCACCTGCTGGAGGACCGGTACAACGTGGCCGACGCCGTGGTCGTCGGCAACCTGTTGATCTCGTTGCTGCGGCACACCGACCGCGTCCATGCCGCGTCGCTCGCCCAGCTCGTCAACGTGATCGCGCCGATCATGACCGAGCCGGGTGGCCCCGCCTGGCGGCAGACCATCTTCCACCCGTTCGCGCTCACCTCCCGGCACGCGCGGGGCGACGTCCTGGGCGTCGGAGTGCGCTCGCCGAGCTGCGCAACGGCCAGATTCGGGGACGTCCCGATCGTGGACGCGGTCGCCACCCACGACCAGGGCACCGGCGAGATCGCCGTCTTCCTGGTCAACCGCGCGACGGCTGAGCCCACCCGGATCGAGCTCGACCTGCGCGCTCTCGACCCGATCGGCCTGGTCGAAGCGGTGGAGTTGTCGAACCCCGACCACGCCTGGCACGCCACGGCGTCGGACTCGACGTCGGTGGGCCCGCGGCGGCTCGACGGCGTCCTGGTCGACGCGGGCAGGGCGTCCCTCGTGCTGCCACCGGTGAGCTGGGCGATGGTCCGGCTCAGGACGGCGTGAGGCGCGGCCGGATCTGTCGGCGGCTTCGGCGCCGGAAACCCCGGCGCGCTCTCGCCAGTCCCGAGCAGCCATCGTTAGGCTGGGCCCACCGTCACTGCGGAATGGAGAACTACCAATGGGTACCGTCCTCGTCATCCTCCTGGTCATCGTCGTCATCCTGGCGATCTGGGGCGTCTCGCTCTACAACGGATTCGTCCGGTCCAGGAACCTGATCCAGGAGTCATGGCGGCAGATCGATGTCGAGTTGAACCGGCGCTACGACCTGATCCCCAACCTTGTCGAGACTGTGCGTGCCTACGCCGCGCACGAGCGCAACACTCTCGAGGGCGTGACCAGGCTGCGCAACCAGGCCGCGTCGCTCGCGCAGGCAGGCGGGGGCCAGGTGACCCAGGAGCGGGCGCAGGTGGAGGAGCAGCTGAGCGGTGCCGTCCGCAACCTGCTGGTCAGCGTCGAGGCGTACCCCGAGCTGAAGAGCAACGTGAACTTCCTTGAACTGCAGCGCGAACTGACCGCCACCGAGGACCGGATCGCCGCGGGTCGCCGCTTCTACAACGCTAACGTCCGCAACTACAACACCCAGGTCGAGTCGTTCCCGTCCAACATCCTCGCCGGCATGTTCAAGTTTGAGAAGGCCACCTACTTCGAGGTGAACGACGCCGCGGTCCGGCAGGCCCCGCAGGTCAGCTTCGGCGAGATCAGCGACCGCCCCGAGGCCACCAGCGAGCCCACGAACGACCAGCTCGCCGCCGGTGCTCAGCCGTCCGCCCTGCCCAACCCTCAGGCCTACCCGCAGGCCGATCCGGCCGCTCCGGCGCCCGGTCAGTTCGGGACCCCGCAGCCGCCCACCTACGCGCCGCCCGCCGAGCCGGCGGTCCCGCCGCAGCCGCCCCAGCAGGGGGGCTACACGCCGCCGAACTACCAGCAGCCGCCCACCCAGCAGTAAGGGCCGGGGAGCCTGGCCGGACCTGGAGCTTGGCGGCGCCCTTCCTCCTCGGTGAGCGCCAGCACACTCGCCCCACGTCGTGGTCGGGTCGGCAGCGTCGCGCCCGGCGCGCCGCAGCCGGGACATGATTGTTCAGCAGTCTCCTAGAGCCGCCGCTCCAGATAGCTGACCACCTCGGTGGTGCCGGCGTTGAGCCGGACGGTCGCGAGGTCGTCGCCGCGGGTCAGGCCGCGGTTCACCATGACGATCGGCAGCCCGAGGCCGGACGCGTGCCGCACGAACCGCAGCCCCGACATCACCGCCAGCGACGTGCCTGCGACCAGCAGGGCATCGGCGGCGTCGACCAGGTCGAAGGCCGCCCGCACCGTCGCCTGGGGCACCGACTCCCCGAAGAACACGATGTCGGGCTTCAGGACTCCGCCGCAGACGGGGCAGTCGGCCACCACGAAGTCGGAGGTCTCCTCCAGCACGACGTCCGCGTCCGGTGCCACCTCGACATCGCCCAGCTCGGTGACCCGTTCGAGGAAGCCGGGGTTCAGCGCCGACAGCATCGTGTCCAGGTCCGCGCGGGTGCACGTCCACTCGCAGGACAGGCAGCGGACCACGTCGTAGTGGCCGTGCAGGTCCACCACCCGCCTCGACCCCGCGCGCTGGTGCAGCCGATCGACATTCTGCGTGATCACACCGGTCGCCCGGCCGGACGCCTCCAGCCGCGCCAGCGCGTAGTGCCCCTCGTTCGGCTCGGTGAGGCGCATGTGGTGCCAGCCGAGGTGGTTTCGTGCCCAGTAGTGCCGCCGGTGGTCCGCGCTGCCCACGAACTGGTCGTAGGTCATCGGGTGGCGCTCCTTCGCGTCGGGGCCGCGGTAGTCCGGCAGGCCCGAATCGGTGGAGAATCCTGCGCCGGTCAGCGCGACGAACCGGCGTCCGGCCAGCGCTGCCACCGCGGCGTCCAGTTCGGCCTGGCCGGCGGGGGGACGCGAGTCGACCTCGCCCGGCATCCACCCGATGCTCGCGCGCCGGAGCGGCATCAGCCCTGTGCCGACTCGGCCCTCGCCCGGCGGCGGGCGAGCAGCCACTCGACCACCATCGGGATCACCGAGACCAGCACGATCACGACCAGGACCGCGTCGATGTTGTGGGCGATGAAGTCGATCGTGCCGAGGAAGTAGCCCAGCAGCGTCACGCCGGCTGCCCAGAGCACCGCCCCGATGCCCGTCCAGGTGATGAAGGTGCGGAAGCTCATCCCCGCGGCGCCGGCGACCATCGTGACGAACGTCCGGACGAACGGGACGAACCGGCCCAGGACGAGCGCCTTGGAGCCGTACCGCTCGAAGAAGTCGTGGGTCTGGGCGAGGTGCTTGGCGGAGAAGATCTTGCCGATGAATCCCGGCCTGGGCTTGAACAGCCACGGGGACACCTTCTTGCCCACCCAGTAGCCGACCACGTTGCCCGCGACCGCCGCGACGACCAGGACGAGGATCGCGATCGCGAGGGTGGCCTGCTGGCTCATCCCCGCGAAACTGATGATCGGCGGCTCCTGGGCGATGAACATGCCCACCGTGAACAGCAACGAGTCGCCCGGCAGCACCGGGAAGATCGCGCACTCGATGAAGACGATGAAGGCGGCGCCCCACAAGGCTCCGTTGCCCAGCGCCCGCAGGAGGAACTCGGGGTCGAGCCAGTCGGGCAGCAGCAGGGGCACGAGGGCCAGCTGGGGCAACAGGTTCACAGGACTGAGGGTACCGTGACGGCCATGCCCTCCCTGAGCGACGACGAGGTGGCGGCTGTGAGCAGCCCGGGGGTGGGGCCGCACCCCCTGCCGTGGCCGGACGACCCGCGCTACGACGCGTCCCTCCTGGCCGAGGGTGACCGGCGCAATGTCCTCGACCGCTACCGGTACTGGAGCGTGGCCGCGGTCGTGGCCGACCTGGAGACGCGCCGGGCGCCGCTGCATGTCGCGATCCAGAACTGGGAGCACGACTTCAACATCGGGTCGATCGTGCGCACGGCGAACGCCTTCAACGTCGCCGGCGTCCACATCGTCGGGCGACGGCGCTGGAACCGCCGCGGCGCCATGGTCACCGACCGCTACCTCTCCGTCCGCCACCACCCCGATGTCGCGTCCCTGCTGGCCTGGCTGGGCGAGGCCGGCGTGACCCCGATCGGGGTCGACAACATCCCCGGCTCGGTGCCGCTGGAGACCCAGGCGCTGCCCGAGCACTGCTGCCTGGTCTTCGGCTCGGAGGGGCCGGGTCTCACCGACGAGCTGGCCTCGGCCTGCGAGCGCGTCGTCGCGATCACCCAGTACGGGTCCACCCGCTCGCTCAACGCGGGCGCCGCCGCAGCGATCGCGCTGTACCACTGGTCGCTCCAGTGGCCCCGTCCGGCCGGTTCCTAGCGAAACGCTGATCGACACCCGCCACCGCTGGTTGAGGTGTCGCAACCCCCTGTCGCCAGCCGGTGTCGTTCTCGACCGACCCCGCCTGCCGGACAACCAGACGGGACAGCGAGAATGGGGGACGGTTCTCTTCTCAGTCCATTCTCAGCTGGTGGCTGAGTATGGACTGAGTAGAGAACCGTCCCCACTCGGTCCACGCGCCGCTCACCAGAGCGGGTCGCTCCTAGACTGGCCGGGTGAGCGATGAGTACGGGGTCTACTACACCCGGGGGCTGGGCGAGCGGCAGGTGTCGCGCGCACGGAACCTGATCTGGTGGCGGGTCGGCTCCCTGCTGTTCAGCGTGGCGCTGGTCGGTGCGGCCTGGTACTTCTGGCCCGACCAGTTCGGCGAGTGGGCCCCCTGGGTGATCGGTGCGGCCGTGGTCTCCGGGCTGGTCTCGGTGACGCTCAGCATCGTCCAGTTCATCCGGGTCGACCGGGACGCGAAACTCGCGAAGACCGGCCTGGCCATAGGGCTCAACCGCGATGGCATGCTGATCGGCCAGCGGTGGCTGGTCTGGCCTGAGGTCGGATCGGTGGTCGTCCGCCCCGGCTCGCTGGGGTCCTCCGCCTCCCTCGTCGCGACCGCGCGCGACCGGTCGAGCGCCCGCGTCCCGCTGGACTACACCGACACCATGCCCGCCACCCTCGACTCCGCCGTCCGCGTCCTCTCGTCCGGTCGCGCGTGGGTCGATCTGTCCCGGCTGGACTGATTCCGCAGGCTGGGACGGCTCCGTCCAATCTCGTGCGGGGTTGGGCAAGCGCACCCGAACTTTGAGAGACTGGACGCGTTGCTGGCGGCCGCGATGTCGCGGGCGCAACCACTCCAGAGAGGCCTCGAATGCCCATTGCAAGTCCTGAGAAGTACGCCGAGATGCTGGACGCCGCCAAGAGCGGCAAGTTCGCCTACCCGGCGATCAACATCACCTCGTCGCAGACGATCAACGCGGCCCTCGCGGGCTTCGCAGAGGCCGGCTCGGACGGCATCATCCAGGTCAGCACCGGCGGCGCGGAGTACGCGTCGGGCCCCACCATCAAGAAGATGGTGGACGGCGCGGTCGCGCTGGCCGAGTACGCGCAGGTGGTCGCCAAGAACTACCCGATCAACGTCGTGCTGCACACCGATCACTGCCAGAAGGAGAAGCTCGACACCTACGTCAAGCCGCTCATCGCCATCTCGCAGGAGCGCGTCGACCGCGGTCTGGAGCCGCTGTTCCAGTCGCACATGTGGGACGGCTCGGCCGTGCCGATGGAGGAGAACCTCCAGATCGCCGACGAGTTGCTCGCTCTCACGGCCAAGGCCCGCCAGATCCTCGAGATCGAGGTCGGCGTCGTCGGCGGCGAGGAGGACGGCGTGGTGGGCGAGATCAACGAGAAGCTCTACACCACCGTCGAGGACGGCCTGCGCACGATCGAGGTGCTCGGCCTGGGCGAGAAGGGCCGCTACATGACCGCCCTCACCTTCGGCAACGTGCACGGCGTCTACAAGCCCGGCCACGTGAAGCTGCGTCCCGAGGTGCTCAAGGAGATCCAGGACGCCGTCGGCGCCAAGTACGGCAAGGACAAGCCGTTCGACCTGGTCTTCCACGGCGGCTCGGGCTCGACCCCGCAGGAGATCTCGGACGCGGTCGACTTCGGCGTGGTGAAGATGAACATCGACACCGACACCCAGTACGCGTTCACCCGCCCGGTGGTCGAGCACATGTTCCGCAACTACGACGGCGTGCTGAAGATCGACGGCGAGGTCGGCAACAAGAAGCAGTACGACCCCCGCGCCTGGGGCAAGGCTGCCGAGGCCGGCATGGCGAAGCGGGTCATCGAGGCCTGCGAGTACCTGCGCAGCGTCGGCAAGAGCGTCGGCTGACCCTTCCTTCCGACGACGGCCCGGAGCTCAGGCTCCGGGCCGTCGCGCGTTCCTGCGGAGTTGCCCAGCGGATGGCGACGTCTGCCCTGCAGCGGTACGCGGACTCGATCTGCCGTGCGGTTCCGCAGGCTCAGCAGTCCGCCGCCCGTCGGTAGGCCTGGCGCACGATGCCCACCAGTTCCGCGGGCTCGTCCAGGTGCTCCCACCCGAAGTGGAGCATGTGGTAGCCGAACGCCTCGAACAGGTTCCAGTGTCCCCGATCGATCAGGAACTGGCTCGGCTGGTTGTGCACGGTCCTGCCGTCGAACTCCAGGATCAGCCGCCGACGCCGAAAGCGGACATCCGGCCACAGCAGCCGATCCCCGAGCCGCAGCGGGCGGTTGGCGACCCAGTCCGTGATCCCGGCCCCGATCAGGATGCGATGCAGCCGGAGTTCGGCGTAGGACCACGGGTTGGTGCGGCACGCCAGGACAGCCTTGCGTCGGGCTTCCTGACCAACTGTCCCCTGGAGCGCGACGAGCGCGATCAGGAGGTTGTCGCTGTCCGCCAGGCGCAGGCGAATCGCCTCGCAGGCTGCCCTCCCGTCGTCTGTGGCGGCCAACTCCGCGGCCGCGTATGCCGGGGCGGCGAGGCGAAGCCCGGGGAGCTCCATCACGAACCCGGGTGGGATTCTCCGGCGGGTGACCTCGACATTGCGACGGGACCGCAGGCTCGGGTGGGCGAGCTGTGCAACCGGTGAGGTCAGCTCTGGCAGCCAGATCGATGCGGCTGAGCCGGCATGCAGTACCCCGTGCGGACTGCTCCAAGTCGAGACGGCCTTCAGCCAGTCGGTGGTGGTGAAGCCCGGCGAGAGGTAGATGCCCGGGAGGGGAGTCAGAAGCTCTCCGCTCGCCTTCAGCTGCGACAGGGACCACCGCAGCCGAGGGTGTTCCGAGACGGCGATGTGGCCCTGGCCGGCGAGCAGTCCGACGATCCGTGTGTCCATGCCCTGCACCTTCGGCAGGTGACGCGTGAACCGCTCAGTCGTCCACAGGCGCCTTGGCCGAATTGCTCTGTGGATGACCGGTCGGCCCCGAAGGAGGCTATCGGCCGCATGCCGGGTGCAGATCCGCAGGGCTCACTGGGAGAGAGGTGGTGAGAGCGAAGCAAAGGCGGGGCCGGAGGGCCTCGCTGGTGGCCCGTGGCGGCCGACGGTGAGTTCTGCGGGATTGCGCTGTGGACACACGGCTTGGCCCCAGATGGCCCCGGAGCGGCGATCGGGGGTGCAGCTCCGCAGGGCAACCGCTACAGGGTGGCCTCGATCCGCACCACCGAACCGGCGGGGGCGTACGGCACGAGATTGCCCCCGACCGGGCTGCCGTCGACCACGAGGCTCGCCCGTGAGCCGGGCGCACCGGAGTTGGTCACGGTGACCACGTAGGTCGCCCCACGCAGCTTCCTGGTCACCGTGAACGACGGCACGGCAGGTCCCAGTTGCGGATCGACGACCAGGCCGTCGTAGTCAGGCCGCACCCCCAGCAGGTACTGCGACACCGCGACGAAGTTCCAGGCCGCGGTGCCGGTCAGCCACGAGTTCTTCGCCTCTCCGGCCCGGACGGCCTGCTTGCCGGCGATCATCTGCGCGTACACGTACGGCTCGAGCCGGTGCACGTCGCTGATCTCCTCGCGGTAGGCAGGGGTGATCCGGCGGTAGTAGTCGAACGCTCGCTCGCCGCGTCCCACGACCGTCTCCGCGATGATCACCCAGGGGTTGTTGTGGCAGAACACCCCGCCGTTCTCCTTGTAGCCCGGCGGGTAGGTCGACACCTCGCCGAGCTCGATCCGGTAGGTCGTGTACGCGGGGTACTGCAGCACCAGCCCGTGCGGGCTGCCGAGCAGGTCGCCGACCGCGTCCAGCGCCCGCACCGCCGGAGCCGACGTGTCGTCGGGCCCTGCGCCCACCCCGACGCCCGCCATCACGGCGAACCCCTGCGGCTCGATCCAGATCCTGCCCTCGGTGTCCGCCCCGGTCCCGACCGGATTGCCGAAGTAGTCGTAGGCACGCAGGAACCACTCCCCGTCCCAGCCGTGGTCGAGGACTGCTGCCCGCATCGCCGCGACGTCCGCCTCGGCGGCGTCGGCCACCTCCGCCAGGCCGCGACGCCGGGCGATCGCGGCATACTCGCCGCCGTACAGCACGAACTGGGCGGCGATGAACACCGACTCCGCCGACCCGCCAGCCTTGTTCTCGGTGGTCTGGAACGGCTCCCCCGGCTCGGCGGAGAAGCAGTTCAGGTTCAGGCAGTCGTTCCAGTCCGCCCGCCCGATCAGCGGCAGGCCGTGCGGGCCGAGGTGCGCCCGGACGAACCCGAACGAGCGGACGAGGTGCTCCCACAGCGGCACCTCGCTGCCCGGCTCGTTGTCGAACGGCACCGGCTCGTCGAGGATCGAGTCGTCGCCGGTCTCCTTCAGGTAGGCGGCGACGCCGGCCACCAGCCACAGCGGGTCGTCGTTGAAGCCCGAACCGATGTCATTGTTCCCGCGCTTGGTGAGCGGCTGGTACTGGTGGTACGCGCTGCCGTCCGGGAACTGGGTGGACGCGATATCGATGATCCGCTCCCGGGCCCGCTCCGGCACGAGGTGGACGAAGCCGAGCAGGTCCTGGTTGGAGTCGCGGAAGCCCATCCCGCGCCCGATCCCGGTCTCGAAGTAGGACGCGGACCGCGACATGTTGAACGTGACCATGCACTGGTACTGGTTCCAGATGTTGACCATCCGGTCGAGCTTCTCGTCCGGGCTGGTGACCGTGTAGGTCGACAGCAGCTCCGTCCAGTGGTCCTTCAGCTCGGCCAGCGCCGCGTCGGCCGCGTCCGCGGTGGCGAAGCGGGCGAGCAGGTCGTGGGCGCCCGTCTTGTTCACGACCTGGTGGGCGTCATCGGCCCACTTCGCGTCCTGCGGGTTCTCCAGATAGCCGAGCACGAGGACGAGGTCGCGGGCTTCCCCGGGCGCGAGGTCGAGGTCCACGCTGTGCGACCCGATCGGGTACCAGCCGGACGCCACGGAGTCCGCCGAGCGCCCGGACCGCGGCACGGCCGCATCCGCGAACCCCGCCCAGGGTCCGCCGAGGAAGGTCTCGCGGTCGGTGTCGAAGCCGGCCGCGGGCAGATTCACGCCGAACACGGCGTAGTGGTTGCGGCGCTCCCTGTACTCGGTGCGGTGGTAGATCGCCGAGCCGCCGCAGGGGGTGCTCGGCTCGATCTCGACCTCGCCGATCGACAGATTGCGCTGGTAGTTGGTCTGGTCGTCGTAGGCGTTCCAGAGCGCGAACTCGACGAACGAGAAGAGCGTGATCGACCGGGCGGTGTCGCCGAGGTTGGTCACCCGCACCCGCTGCAGCTCGGCGTTGACGCCCAGCGGCACGAAGTAGGTCGTGCTCACCTCGACGCCGCCCCGGGCGCCGGTGATCACCGAGTAGCCCATGCCGTGACGGGCCTCGTAGAAGTCCAGGTCGGCCTGGACGGGCAGCCAGGTCGGCGACCACACGTCGCCGCCGTCGTTGACGTAGAGGTACCGTCCGCCCGTATCGGTGGGGACGTTGTTGTAGCGGTAGCGGGTGAGCCGGCGCATCCTGGCGTCCCGGTAGAACGAGTACCCGCCGCCCAGGTGCGAGAGCAGGGAGAAGAAGTCCTGCGAGCCGAGGTAGTTGATCCAGGGATACGGCGTGCGCGGCGTGGTGATCACGTACTCGCGGGCCGCATCGTCGAAGTGCCCGTACTGCATCGGGTTGCCTCTCCGTCGAGGTGGGTGTTCGGCGTCCCGGGTGACCTGCGGGGGGACGGACCCGTGCCGCCGGCAGGCCACCCGATGGAAGCGCTCTCACCCTAGCCCCTCGGGCGGGTCGACGCACGCTCCGTCCAGGTTCGCGGCCCGCGGCGGGTGAACTCGCGTGAGCTCGAGGGGGCGCGGGCCGATAGGCTCGAGCCATGACTTCAACGCTGATCCTGCTCCGCCACGGCGAGAGCGAATGGAACGCCAAGAACCTGTTCACGGGCTGGGTGGATGTCGACATCAACGAGAAGGGTGTCGGGGAGGCCCGACGCGGCGCCGACCTGCTGAAGAGCGAGGGCCTGCTGCCCGATGTCGTGCACACCTCGGTGCTGCGTCGCGCCATCCACACCGCCTACCTGGCGCTGGACGGCTGCGACCGCCACTGGATCCCCGTGAAGCGGTCCTGGCGCCTCAACGAGCGCCACTACGGCGCGCTGCAGGGCAAGAACAAGGCCCAGACCCTGGAGGAGTTCGGCGAGGAGCAGTTCATGCTGTGGCGCCGCTCCTACGACACCCCGCCGCCGCCCATCGCGGCCGACGACGAGTTCTCCCAGTTCGCCGACCCGCGCTACGCGGCGCTGCCGAGCGAGGCGCGCCCGCTCACCGAGTGCCTGGCGGACGTGGTCGTCCGGATGCTGCCCTACTGGTACGACCAGATCGTGCCGGACCTCCGCGACGGCAAGGTCACTCTGGTCGCCGCCCACGGGAACTCGCTGCGCGCGCTGGTCAAGCACCTCGACGGGATCAGCGACGACGCGATCGCCGCGCTGAACATCCCCACCGGCATCCCGCTGCTCTACGAACTGGACGACGACCTGCGTCCGGTCACCGCCGGGGGGCGCTACCTCGACCCGGATGCCGCCGCCGCGGCGATCGAGGCGGTCAAGAACCAGGGCAAGAAGTAGCTCGGCAAGGCACTCCTGGCCGAACGGGACCCTGCGGCGCGGACCGGCCCCGGTGGCCCCCCAGGGGCCCCGGTAGATCGGGGGCACAGGCCCCCCCCCCCATATACCCC
>NZ_JASGES010000084.1:0-35340 GCF_047606205.1 Propionicimonas sp.
GACCGTCGGTGTGAACGACGCCGTCGGCAACTGGTTGTCCGGCTCGACCGCGGTCACCGACTGGGTCGTGGTCGCGGTGCCGCCGCGGTTGTCCGTCACCGTCAGCGTGACCGTGTAGGCACCCGCAGCGGTGTAGGTGTGCGTCGCCGTCGCGGACGTCCCCTCCACCACGGCCGACCCGTCACCGAAGTCCCACTTGTACGAGGCAACGGTGCCGTCCGGATCACTGGACGCGCTGCCGTCGACGCTCACCGCCAGATGGTCGACCGTCGGTGTGAACGACGCGGTCGGCAGCTGGTTGGCAGCTGCGGTTCCGGTGGCGTAGTGGGTCTGGATCTGGCTCAGCGCGAGCGGGCCAGGGTAGACCGCGAACTCGTCGAGGTCGCCGGCGAAGTAGTCCGACGACCCGGCCCACCGGGTGTCCCCGCCGATCCGCCAGTACCCGTTGTAGGCCTGGATGGCGGCGGGCAGGGTCGCGCTCCCGATCAGAACGCTGTCCACGTACAGACTCAGCGTGCTGCCGTCGAGTTGCGCCACCACGTAGTGCCACCTGCCGTCGTTGTAGCTGGCCGTCGAGGTGACCGTGGTCGCGCTCCCTGTCCAGACTCCAGCGACGATCCGGCCGTCGTCGAGCATGTAGACGTGCCGGTCGTAGTTGTTCGACAGCCCGCTGCGGTTGTTGCCGAAGCCCATCAGCTTCCCGCCCCGACCGGTTGTCGTGCGGAACCAGATCTCCGAGGCGTACGACGTGGGGCCGGCCACGCTGGTGGTCGCTCCCACCCCGTCGTCGGTTCCGTCGAACGTCATCGAACCGATGCCGTCCGCCACCGCGCTGTTCGTGGTCTGGACCGGGCTGCTGGCGACCACGCCGTTCTGCCCGTTGCCCGACGCGTCCGGAACCGTGCCCAGCTGGGAGTTGTCGAGCCGCCAGTAGACCGACGGCGAATCGGACAGGACGCTGCGCGCGTAGGGATCGTTCGTGCTCGGTGCGACCAGGTGCCAGCCCTTGGCGTAGTGCGCCTGGACCTGCGTTGCGGTGAGCGCCGTGGTGTAGATCGCCGCGTCGTCGATGTCACCGGCGAAGTACGACGAAGTCGAACCCCAGGTACGGTCACCGCCGACCCGCCAGTAGCCGGTCGAGGCTTCGGCGCTGGTCTGCGCATTGGTTCCCGTCAGCGAACCGTCCACGTAGAGCTTCATGCCGTCGCTGGACTGCGTCGCCACCACGTGGTGCCACAGACCGTCGTTGAGTGCCTTGTCCGTGGTGATCGTGTACTCGCCACCCACGTAGACACCGAACACCAGGCGACCGTCGTCCTGCATGTAGACGTGCCGGTCGTAGGAACTCGACAACCCCGATGCCGAGCCGCCGAAGCCGATGATCTTGCCGCCCCGGGTCGTGGTGGTGCGGAACCACGCCTCCTCGGAGTACGTGGTGGGACCGGAGATCGGCGTGGTCGACACGACGACGTCATCGACGCCGTCGAAGCGGGAAGCCCCGTTCGCCGGGATGATCCCGTCCACGCCCTGGGTCACGCCCTGCTGGTACGCGGCCGGGTGCTGCCCCGTCGCCGACGCGTCCGCAGCGGTCGTGCCGCTGGTCTCGTCGAGCCGCCAGTAGGCCCACGGCTGGTCTCCGTACACGGCAGCGCCGTACGGATCCGACGGAACAGGCTGGGTGAGATCGAGCGAGACCACGGTGGTAGTCCAGGCGCCGAGGTTGTCCACGACGGTGAGTTGAACTTGGTAGCTGCCGCCGGTCGGGTAGTGGTGGGTGACCACCGGATCGGTCGAGGTGGTGCCGTCACCGAAGGACCAGTAGTAGGCGCTGATCGAGCCGTCGTCGGTCGACTGGCTGGCATCGAAGGCGACGTCGAGCCCGCTGACCGTGTGCTGGATGGTCGCCACCGGAGCGGGGTTGCCGCCGGCCACGGTGACCACCGAGGTGCTCGCACTGAGATTGCCCGCCTTGTCAGCGGCCCGGACGAAGTACCGGCGCTCGCCGTCCAGCGGAACGGTGATGCTGGTCGACGTGGTCGAGGCGATCACCCGGTTGTCCCGCAGGATCTGGTAACTGCCACCGCTGCCGATGCCGCCGGAAGGAGCACTCCAGGCCAGCGTGACCGTGGAGGAGGTCGTCGCGGTCGAGCGGAAGTTGGTCGGCGTGTTCGGCGCGGTTCCGTCGGTGAACCCGAACCGGACGAACGCGCCGGTCCACCCGCCCGCACCGGTGGTGAGGCGCGCGGTCGTGAAGTCACCGCCGGCCCAGATCGTGCCGTCCGGGGCGACCGCGGTCGCCCAGCCGGCCTCACCGGTGCGGGAGGTGATCGCCGGGGTGAAGGAGGGCACCGAGACAGGCTTGCCGTCGCTGCCGAGCTTCCACGCCGTGATCCACGACACCCCGTCGGCCCGCGTCCACGCGCTACCCACCGAGGGCCAGTTGGTGGCGTCCTGGTAGATGAACCAGTTGGAGTGCGATCCGCCGTAGAGGAAGTCGCCGGCGGCCAGCAGGGTCTGGAAGTCGCCCTTCGGGTTCGTGATGTGGGTCGACAGACGCTGGAAGGTGTTGATGTCGTAGGAGAACATCGAGTGTTCCGAGCCCCCGACGTAGACCCGGTTGCCCTTGGTCTCAATCGTGCGCTGGTAGTCGTTGGTCGACGACCAGGTCGGCGTCCAGTCGTAGGGCGTCGGCGATCCGGAGGTCGGCAGCGCCGCGGCGCGGTTCGTCGTCACCGTGCCGGTCTGGGTGAAGAAGCCCGCGTAGAACGCCTTGGAACCGTCGGAGGTCAGATCGAGGTCGTTGACCGAGCCGTTGAACTCGGGGGCCCAGCCGACCACCGGCATCGCCGTGGCGGCGTTGATCCGGGAGGCGTTGCGCGTGTAACGCGTGGCTCCGGTCGGGCCGGTGGTGTGCGTGAAGGAGCCACCGATGAAGAGATCGCCCCCGGAGTACTTGATCACCTCGACCCGGACCGACCCGGGCGAGGCCGAGTTGCTGAGCGTCGGCTGCGGCCCGGACAGCGCGCCAGTCGTGGCGTCGATGATCGCGAAGCCGGCAGCGGCCTGGCCGCCGACCGTGGTGAACTTGCCGCCGATCGCGAGCCGGCCGTCGCCGGTGGGCGAGACGGCCAGGACCTGCTCGTTCAGCACGGGCTTGAAAGTCGAGATGAACTCGCCGGTGGTCGCGTTGAAGGCGGCCAGGAAGGACTGCTGCACCTGCCCGGTCCCTGAGGAGTCGCGCTGGACATACTTGAAGGCGCCGCCGACGTACATGGTGTTGCCGATCGCCACCATGTCCTGCACCTCGACATCACCCTCGCGCGAGTACACGCCGGCCATGCCGGTGACACCCCACGGGTTGACCATCGCGTTCGCGTCCGGAACGCTGGCCTGCTCGGACTTCGGCGTTCCCGAGTTGGCGATCCTCGAGTAGGTCATGTTGGCGCTCATCAGCTTCGGGCGGACGTAGACGAAGCTGAACGGTCGAGCCGAGCCGGCGTTGTTGGTGGCCGACCACAGGTAGCTGCTGGCGGCCGACGACCCGGCGACACCGGAGCCGTAGGAGAAGCTCCACGTGTAGTTCTGGGCCGAGGAGGAGTTGGTGGTGTCGACCACCGACGTGCTGCTCCCGGTGCCGAAGGACGAGGTGGTGCCGGACGTGCCCGACGTGCTGCCGATCGACCAGCTCGTGAGCGGCCACAGCGCGCCCATCGTCCAGTAGAAGCCCGCCGACTTGGTGGGCTTGAACCGCACCTCCTGCCAGGTCGTGCCTGCGGTGTCCAGTGCCCGGCGCACCCGGATGCCGTCGTCGAGGGTGCTGACCGACGCCGAGTTCAGCAGGCCGTCGACCACGCTCGTCGGCAGCTGAACGGTGCCGGAGTCGGCGGCCGGCAGGTCGACCAACAGCGACGACGCGCTGCCTCGGCCCTTGGTCTCGTACTCCCAGTTCTGCCGTCCCTGGCCGACCTTGACCCAGCCGCCGCCGTCGGTGTCCTGGTCACACCAGAACTGCGCGGGTGCCGACATGGCCGGCGTGAGCAGCCAGTACGACCCGGTCGGCGCGGTCGGATTGAGTTGCTTGATCTCCCAGCAGGACGCTGCCGCGGTGTCCGAGGTCAGACCGCTGTACTTCGCGGGATCCACCCACGGAGTGTCCGACGCCGCTGCCGCAGCAGCCGCGTCACCGGTCAGATCCTCCGCGGACGCAGCGGGAGCTCCAAGAGCAAACGCCGTCGCCGCAGTAGCCAGTGCTGTGATGATTCCGAATAGGCCGCGAACGCGGCGGTGCCAATTGGACACCACGACTCCCCCCAGAGTTCGGCCGGGCCCTACCCCCATTTGCAGGCCCACATCGGGGAATCAGCACGCTGAGCCCGACGCTCCATGATCCTCGACGGGACGCCGCCGCGTCAACCAGTTACGCCCAGACCTGTCTGGGTGTAACTACGCACGACCTCGGCCCTGCCGCTGTCGGACCCCCGCCGTCGCTGCCGGCACGCTAGTCTTTAGCCCCCAACCGGCGGACGCAAAAGGAGCGGCATGACTCGACTTCCTGCGGTCACCGCGGTCATCCCGACACACAATCGACCCGACCAGATGCGGCGCGCGCTGGAAAGCGTCCTGACCCAGAACTACGACGGCGACATCGAGGTCATCGTCGTCTTCGACGCGGAGGAGCCGTACCGGCCCGAGGTAGAGGTCCCACCGGGACGTTCTCTGAAGACCATCGTGAACAACCGTAGCCGCGGGCTTGCCGGCGCGCGCAACAGCGGGATCCTGGCCGCGGCCAACGAGTATGTCGCCTTCCTCGACGACGACGACTGGTGGTTCCCCGGCAAGCTCGCCAGACAGATGCCGGCGTTCGCACCCGACACGCTGCTCGTCGGTTCGGCGATGGTGCTCGACGACGGCGAGCATCGCCACGAACGTCTCATTCCGGTCCCCGAAGTCACGCACGCCGTCCTCCTGCGGGACCGGATCGCGGGGCTGCACTCCAGTACTTTCGTCTTCCGCAGGGATGCCCTGCTCGGCGACCTTGGACTTGTCGACGAAAACCTGCCGGGCAGCTACGGCGAGGACTACGACCTGCTGCTGCGCACTTCCGGACTGGGCCGGATCGACGTCATCAACGAGCCTCTGGTGTCGGTCACCTGGAGCCAGAACTCGTACTTCTTCGGGAAGTGGGGCGCCTACGCCGAGGGACTGGAGTACCTGCTGAACACTCACGCGGGCTTCAAGAACGACCGCAAGGCGTACGCGCGGATCGCGGGACAGATCGCCTTCGCGAGGGCAGCGAACGGCGACCGTCGCACCGCCCGGCAGTGGGTTCGCACCTCGTTGTCAAGGAACCCGACGCAGATCAAGGCGTGGCTCGCCCTCGGCATCTCCCTCCATCTCCTGTCCACCAAGTGGGTCGTCGGGACGGTGCAGCGCCTCGGCAAGGGCATCTAGGCCGTTGCGTGATGAGTGCCACGGACACGATGACCATGCAGACGGGGCGTGAGCCCGGCCTGCAGACGGTGCATTCGCAGCCGGCATCCTCTCAGCGGACAGAGCTTCCGGCCTGGCCGCTCGCCGCCGTCTACTTCGGTTTCCCGGTGTGGTGGTTTCTCGGCATCGTCGACTTCATCTATATCCCGATCGCCTGCATCATGGCCGTCTACCTGATTCAACGGCGAGCCATCTTCACTCCCCCGCGATTCGGCGTCTGGCTCCTGTTCCTGGTGTGGGTCGGCTGCTCGGTGATCGGCCTGACTGCCGCCATCCAGTTCGTCGGGTTCGGCTACCGGTTCGCGAACCTCCTGGCCTACACGGTGATCTTCCTCTACACGTTCAATGCGCGGAAGTCGCTCAACGACCGGACCGTCACCGGCATGCTGACCTGGTGGTGGCTGCTCATCGTTGTCGGGGGATACATCGCGATGGCCTTCCCGACCGGCGTGTTTCGAACGCCGATGAGCTACCTCGTCCCGGATTCGCTGCTCAGCAACGACTGGGTCCACCTCATGGTGGTGCGACCGCTCAACCAGTACAACCCTGACTCCTACTTCAAACTGGATCCGCGCCCGAGCGCACCGTTCATCTACACCAACCAGTGGGGAAACGCCTACTCCCTGTTGCTCCCGATGGTGATCGCCTATCTCGCGCAGATCCGCAGGGACAACTCTCGACGGTTCTGGCTGCTTCTCCTGGCGATTCCGGTGTCTTTCGTGCCAGCCCTCTACACGACGAATCGCGGCATGTTCCTGGCCGTCGGGATCGCCGCGCTGTACGTGGCACTCCGGCTGGCGGCACGGCGCGACATCCGTGGGCTCCTCGCCATCGCGGCCACCTCGGTCGTCGGACTCATCGTCTTCCAGTTGCTGCCGATCCAGGACCGGCTCCAGACCCGCAGCGAAGCGACCAGCCTGGTCGACCGGGCGTGGCTCTACCTGCAGTCGCTGGACGCGATCAAGGATTCCGTACTCTTCGGCTACGGTCGCACGTTCATGGCCGACGGTGCTGTGGACCCGGTCGGCACCCAGGGCGAGTTCTGGATCGTCCTCGTGTCCCACGGGGTCGGCGCCGTTGTTCTCTTCCTCGCCTGGTTCGCACTCGCCTTCATGCGCTCATTCCATTGGCACGACGCGGTGGGCCTGGCCGCCAATACCGTGCTTCTGGTGGCGCTCGTGGGCTTCTTCTACTACGGGTCGGTGCCGCACGCGCTCCCGGTGATAATGATTGCGGCCGCGCTGGTGCTGCGTTCGACCCACCCCGACGCCGACGACCCGTTCGGGCACCTCTCCGGCCTCGAGCCGTCCATCGAAAAAGGAGTTGGCCGATCATGACGCGTACGATGCTGGTGGCATCCGCTGGAGGGCACCTGGACGAGCTGATGATCCATGTGGACCGCCTGGGGATCGACACCGACGACGCGGTCTGGGTCACCAGCCCCACACCTCAGACCGAGTCGCTGCTTCGAGATCAGAACGTCGTCTGGATTCCCAGGGTCGGCTCGGGAGAGGCGTTCAAGGCGATTCGAGCGCTGCCGAAGGCGATTCAGATCCAGCGCCAGGTGAAGCCGGATCTGGTCGTGACCACAGGCGCTCTCTTTGCCGCACCCCACATTCTCGCCGCGACCCTGGCCCGGTGCGAGACCTGGTTCATCGACAGTGCCACGCGCGTGGCCGGTCCGTCCTCGACCGGAAAGTTCGCCCAGCGCTTCACCCGCGCGAAGCTCTACACGCAGAATGCGGGCTGGGACGACGCGTGGACCCTCGTGCCTTCGGTGTTCGATGCCTTCGAGGCATACCCGCGTCCGGGGGGTGCTCCCGCGCCGCTGAACCGGGTGACCGTGAGCCTGGGCTCCGAACTGTGGCCGTTCCCCCGCGCGATCGAGCGGGTGATCAGCCTGCTGCCCGAAGCTGCCATCACCTGGCAGGTGGGTACGACGTCGTTCTCGCGAGACGGCCAGCCGCTGCGCCAGTGGCTGCCGGCCGAGGAACTGCGGGCCGCGATCAGCGCGTCCGACCTGGTGGTGATGCACGCCGGGGTGGGTTCGGTTCTGGTCGCACTCGACGAGGGCAAGGTCCCTGTGATCCTCCCTCGTCGACAGCACCACAAGGAGATGGTCGACGACCACCAGACGGAGATCGCAGCCGTGCTCGCCGATCGTGGACTGGCGATCACGGTCGATCCGGACGAGCTCACGGCCGAGCACCTCAGCCGGGCCGCAGGCCTCGCGGCCCGGCGACGGCCCGAGTTCCGGGCGTGATCCGGCCACTCTCCGAGTCTGGTTGGGGTTGGGCCCCTCTGCCATAATCGCTGGCAGAGGCGGAGGGGGGAACCATGGACCGTCCACAGGCGAAGCGCGCCCGACTGGTGATTGTGATCGTGTTGGTCGTCGTCGCCGCGGTCGCGGCGTGGACGACGGTTTCACTGCTGGGGGGCACCGGCAGTCCGGACGCGTCCGCGCCGATCACTCCCACTCCAGAGGCCGAGGACACCCCTAAGCCGACGGTCTCGGCGCCGGCGCCCCCTGCCACAGCGGCCCCGGGATCCGTGGGGGGCGACGGCAGCGAGTTCAGCGATCCGTTCGTCGCGGCCGAGGCGGCGTCTCGCACCGACCCGACCACATCGGTCGACTTCAGCTCGATCGCAGTCGGGTCAGCGCTCCAGGACCTGCAGGTCAACGCTCAGGAAATGGCCGAGGACGGCATCCGGCAGGTCGGCTCCCCGAAGGTGGTGACGTCGACGGTGACCAAGAAGAAGCTGTCCGCCAAGCCGCCGCGGGTCACCGTGCGCCTCTGCCTGGACTACACCGACGTCGACCTCGTGGCGCCCGACGGCACGTCGGTGAAGGACCGCACCGCCCAGCAGCGCGTGCCCTCGACCCTTGTCCTGCACGAGATCGACGGCAAGTGGCTCGTCGCGAAACGCACATTCCCGGCCAAGACGACCTGCTAGTCCCGAGCTGAGGGCAGGCCCGGCCCCGAGATTCGGAGCCGGGCCTGCCCTCAGCTGGTCAGCGAGGTGAACTGTTGACCGCGGCTCGCCAGGCGTCCATGGACGGCTGGTCGAGCAGTCGCCACTCGCCATCCCTGGTGGACTGGAAGTACGAGACGAACAGCGCGCCGTTGGAGCGGGTGTAGTTGGCGATGTCGGTGAGCCAGGCCGCCCGCTTGCTGCCGGTGCTGTCACTGGGGATCTTGCGCGACCCGAGCTCGGCCAGCCCCCAGGGCTTGCCCGACTCCTTCGACACCTTCACGATGTTGCCGAGCATGCTGGACGGCGACTCGTAGTAGTCCCGATTCACGTCGTAGACGCCGTTGTACGGGTCGAAGGACAGTACGTCGATCACGTCGTCGCCGGGGTAGTAGGTCTTCCAGTCCCGGCTGGAGTTGACCGTGTAGTTCATCAACACCAGGGTCGAGTACATGTTCTGACGGCACACCGAGTCGGCGATCGCCTTGATGTGCTTCCACGCCTTCTTGTACAGGTCGGCGCTGAACAGCTTCTTCTCGGTGATCGGGGTCTCGGGCTCGTGGTAGTAGCTCCAGTAGATGGTCGCCGAGGCCGGCGCCTCCTCGAACCACTTCCGCAGTGCGGCGTCGTCCTTGCCGCTCAGGACGTCTGCCGGTGCGGGCCGGAAGGACATGATCAGCGTCCGGCCAGCCAGCGACCGCAGCCGGTCCGCGGTCCACGAGAACGGCATGGGCTCATCCCAGATCCGCACGGCCGCGATCTTGCCGAACCGGGAGTCCCGATCGGCGAGGGCGTCCTCCAGCCAGATCGTGCTGCTCATCGAGACGCTGGATCCGAACTGGGTGCCCTTGGGCAACGCGGGCCGGGTGCACCCGTTCGACGTGATCGTGGCGGTGGGGCTGGCCGAGGTGGCGGTGGGGCTGGCCGAGGTGGCCGTGGGCCTCGCCGAGGTGGCGGTCGCGCTCGGAGTGGTCGGCGAGGCGCTGGGCGAGGAGGTCACGGTGGCGCTGGGCGCGGCGCTGGCCGACGGCGACGCGGTCGGCACCTCGGCGACGCTGTTCGACGCCAACTCGATGAAGGAGACATCGTCGACATAGAGCATCTGGTTCTTCTTGGTGTGGTAGAACCGCACCTCGATGCTGAGGGTCGAGCCGCTGCGCTTCGCGCTGAAGTTCACCGTGACCTTCTGCCACTTGGTGTCCCGGAGTTTCTGCGAGGACTTGTAGGTGCTGTTGCCGGCCTTGTTGCGCTCCACGATGCGAGCCTTGACGGTGACCCCAGGCCGGCTCGAGCGCGCGTACAGCGCGACCGCGTAGCTCGTCCCGGCCTTGGTCGAGGCGATCGTGCTTCGCGCGTTCTTGAACACCACCGTGGAGGTGTTCTTGGGCTTGATCTGTGCCCCGAGGCTGCCGTTGCGGCCGGTGTGGGTGACCTTGAGCACGTGCCGGGAACTCTTGGTGGTCCAGCCGGCCTTGCCTTTGTCGAAGTTGCCGTTGACGATTCGCTGAACCGCGGCCGCGGAGGCGTTACCGACCGGTACGGCGACGGCACCGACGGTGGCCAGAAGCCCGGCCACCAGAACGAGGACAAGTCGCCGTCTGGCGCGTACCCAACGGGAGGGGGTATGGATGAAGCGCATGGGGGCCTTCCAAGGTCGCGGGGGGCGACCTGCTAGGGGGGTTCAGTGAGCCACGCCGAGCACACCCAGCCTGTGACACACCTAAGATTCCTGAGAAAATCCTAAGGCACAGGCGTGGCTTGGTTCAACCCCGGCCGTCAGGGGCACCGATCCCCGGCACCGCCGCAGCCGCTCGGAACGGCCGACGCCGGACCGCTCCCGGCCCTACGTCCTCCAGTAGCGGTCGACCAGCTCCTTGGTGCTCGCGATGTTGCGCCGCGAGGACGCCCCGAACACGATCGCCTCCAGGTTCGGTTGCTCGCACACCCACTGGATGGCCTCGTCTGCAGGAATCGCCCCGGAGGCGTACACCGACATCGCCACGGGACGGAAGTCGTGCGACTCCAGCGCCCGGTGGTAGGCCTCCATGCCGCCGGACATCCGGAACCCGATCTTGTTGATGTTCGCGCAGATCAGCGGTGATTCGATCCCCTGGCGGTCCAGCACCTGGGCCAGCATCGGCAGGTTCATGGTGATGAAGCCCGGCTCGGCGTTGTACCGGCTGCGAACATGGTCGGCGAAGATCCGGAAGGCCTCGTTGAAGCCGAGGCCCAGCAGCAGGTCGGTGACCACGTTCTGCAGCCAGATCACCGGCGTGGGCAGCCCGTCGAACATCCGCATCTCGGCGTCGATCAGCAGGGTGACCAAGCCTTCGACATCCTTGCCGACCAGAGAGCTGGTGCCGCGGACAGCGGCGTCGATGATTCCTTCCTGTGGCAGGAAGCGCTTCAGCGCACCGGTCATGCCGTCCGTGGTGATCGCGTTCGCGTACTTGTGGGCGTAGGGCATTCCAGGAAAGAAGGTGAAATCGGGGTACTGAGCCCTGTGCTCGCGGAAATACTCCGCCACCTCTCCGATCCGGTCGTGTGTGGTGCACATGAAGGTGGTCACACCGACGTCATAGGCGTCCTTCAGCACGTCGATCACGGCATCGGTGCGCTGGAAGCGCATCTGTTGCTGACGCGCCTTCTCCTCCGACATGTGGTTGACCCCGAAGAACTGGTTGTCCCCGAAGATCAGCTTGTCCATCATCGACCTCACTTCCGGCCGGGCAGCATGGCCCGAACCCGCTTGATGCCCGAGCCGACCGCGTCCCGAACCTTCTGCAGCGGCGTGCGCCGCACCGGCTCGGCGACCACCGCGTCGCTGATCCGAACCCTGGGGCCCTGTCGGGAGTCCTGCACCATTCGCTCGATCAGCCGATCGGTCACGACCGCGGTCTCGAACGAGTTCACCCCTGCCAGGTCTCTCTGCTGGACGCGCTCGATGAAGCTGCTCAACTGCGCGGTGTACTCCTCGCCGCGCAGATAGAAGTCGACGGGCTCGGTCAACTCGGTGGTGTAGCGGACGTTCCAGCCGGCCTGGTATCCGGCGGGGATCGCGGTGTCATCACGAAGATAGACCTGCACCTCCTGACGGTCGGCGAAGATCCGTCCGCCCGTTCCCCACAGCGTGATCCGGGTGGTCATCTTGCGCACTGACTCGTCCGACCAGTTGACCGACACCGAGACGGTCCGGCCACCGGGGTAGTACAGCGTGGAGGACACCTCGTCATCGATCTCGGCCGAGAACACGCTGTTCAGGACGGTCCCGCCGACGCCTTCCGGCTCGCCCAGATACCAGTTGATCAGGTTCAGCGGGTGGGCCGCATAGTCGTAGAGGCAGCCCCCGCCCTCGGTGCTCTTGCTGCGCCAGGTGCCACCCTGGGGCTTCAGCACCACCGGGCCGTACGCCTCGGCCAGACCGTGAGTGACCTCACCGATGGCGCCGAGCCCGAGCAGTCGCTTCACCTCGCAGAAGGCGCCGACGTAGCGGTTGTGGTAGCCCACCTGGGTCACCAACCCCTTCGCCTTCGCCAGCGCGACGAGTTCGTCGCCCCCGCTGCTCGCCAGGGTGAACGGCTTCTCGCAGAACACGTCGATGCCGGCGTCGAGGAGTTGCTTCACCATCGGGAAGTGGAGCCGCGAAGGCGTCGCGACGATGGCCGCGTCCACCGATTCAGCCGCCAACAACCTGTCGATCGAGGTATAGGTGCGCAACTCGGTGTACTTGTTGAGAATGCCCAACAGATAGTTGGTGGTGTCGACGATGCCTACCACCTCAACGCCGGGCAACGCCCGCACCATCGACAGGTGCGATATCCCCATCTTGCCGAGGCCGACAACGGCCACTCTTACCATCGATTCGCGCCTTCCAGATGTGACTTCCCGGCCCTGTCGCGACAGGCACCACTCCAAGATGGGCGGTGGGGCTTCATGCTAGACCAGTGGCGTTCAGGCGGGGCGGGTCTGCCCCGTGCCCGGACCTCTCCGGTTGCGCGGCATCCGGCGGACGGGTCGAGTCGAGTGCCGGGCCGCCGGCCAGGATGATCCTCGCATGGGCCGTAGTCTCGCACGCCTCCACAGGTGCTCGGTAGGATCCCGAACCGTGCCGGGACTACTGGTCACCGGCGGGGCCGGCTTCATCGGCACGAAGGTCGTGCGCCTCGCGCTCGAGCAGCGCACCGACCACGTGACGGTGCTCGACGGCGTCCGCCCCAAGCTCTACGGCGCCGGCCTCAACGTGAGGGACTGGTACCGCACCAACCAGCCCTGGTGGCGCCCCCACAGACAGGCCACCGAGGCGAAGGACGCAGCCGCGGGCCGGCGGCCGGACGAGACGGTGGCACGGCCCGATCGACCGCGGGCCCCGTCGACCTGATCTGTCCAACCTGTGAATTGCCTTGGCAATCCAGGTTACCGTCTGGCAAACTACTCCCCGACTGGTAGACCGCTTGGGGGAGTAGGCACCGGTCCAGCCGATCCGGGGGGGATTGGCTGAGGGGATCTGGTCAGAGCCGGGGGGATCATGACCACTTTCAGTGCATACCTTGACGCACTCGCAGACAACGCGGACTCCAGGGCTCGTACGCGCAGGCACCGCGCGGCGACGCCCGCGGTGCAACACGCCATCCTGATCGCCATGGACGGGGTTCTGCTGACCCTGGCGCTCGTGTTCGCGTTCTACGCCAGGGGGATTCTGCCGTTCGCCGACGAGTTCAGCAGCCATATGCTGGTCGTCGGCCCGCTCCTCGTCCTGGTCTGGCTGAGCCTGCTGTGGGGTTTCGGCAGCTACCAGCTGCGCCACCAGCGGGCTGGAGCGACCGAGTACAAGCGGGTCGTGATGGCGTCGTTCACCATGACCGCCGCCGTCGGCATCACGAGCTACTTGTTGAAGGCCGAGTTCCCGCGCGGACTGTTCGTGCTCCTGTTCTCCGTCGGCACGGCCGCGCTGGTCGTGTCCCGCTTCGCCCGCCGACAGTTCATGCACGCCATCCACCGGAGGGGCGCGCTGCTCACTCCGGTCGCGGTCGCCGGGGACGCCGGCCACGTGGACGCGATCGCCAAGGTGCTGCGCCGCGAGTCCTGGCTCGGCTACCGGGTGGTGGGCGCCGTGACCGGCGATCGCAACGGGTCGACACCGGGCGGGCTTCCCGTGCTGGGCTCGACGGCAGAGACCGTCGCGGTCATCGAGGAGCACGACATCGCCACCGTGATCTTCGCCGAGGGTTCCTTCGCCACTCCCGCGGACTTCCGCAGGATGGCCTGGGAACTGGAGGAGAAGGACATCCAGATGATCATGGTGCCGACCCTGACCGACGTCAGCGCCCAGCGGCTCGACGTCCGGCCCGTCGCCGGGCTGCCGCTGGTCGACGTCGACCGCCCACAGGCGGTCGAGGCAGCCCGCTGGCTCAAGCGGGCCTGGGATGTCGTCGGCTCCGCCCTGATCCTGCTGCTGATCGCCCCGGTGATGGGGTTGGTTGCGCTCGCGATCAAGCTCGAGGACGGCGGTCCGGTGATGTTCCGTCAGCGCCGGGTCGGTCTGAAGGGCGAGGAGTTCGACTGCCTCAAGTTCCGCAGCATGTGCACCGATGCAGAGGCACGTCTGGCGGCGCTGATGGCCCAGAACGAAGGCTCCGGCCCTCTGTTCAAGATGACGCACGACCCGCGGATCACGCGGGTGGGCCGGTTCATCCGCCGGTTCTCCCTCGATGAACTCCCGCAACTGTGGAACGCCCTCCGCGGAGACATGAGCCTGGTCGGACCCCGCCCGGCACTGCCCACGGAGGTGGCTCAGTACGACTCCGACACGCGACGCCGGCTCGACGTCCGTCCGGGTCTGACCGGGCTGTGGCAGGTCTCCGGACGGTCAAACCTGTCCTGGGACGACACGGTCCGTCTCGACCTGTACTACGTCGACAACTGGTCGATGGTCCAGGACCTGATGATCCTGGCCAAGACCGCCAAGGCTGTCGTCGGCTCGTCGGGAGCCTACTGAGCACTCCGGTGGTGCCGGCAGTCCCCTCCCGGCACCACCGGTTCGACAGCGTGTGCCCATGCCCCGCATCGCCCCGTTCCCCGCGATTCGCTACGCCTCCGGCGCCGAGCTCTCGTCGCTCGGCCCGACCGTGCATCGCCCGTAAGCTCCGGCCGTTTCCCCGGGAGGGCAACTCCGGGAGGGCCGCCGGCCGGCTCAGGACCGGTCGACAAGCCGCCGCAGGTAGCCGCCGTAGCCGGACTTCTCCAGCTGGGCCGCGCGAGCCAGCAACTCCTCATCCGTAAGAAATCCAGCCCGCCAGGATGCTTCTTCAGGGCACCCGACCTGGAGACCCTGACGAGCCTGAAGGGTGCGGACGAACTCGCCGGCCTCGAGCAGCGAGTCGAAGGTGCCCGTGTCGAGCCAAGCCGTCCCGCGCGGCAGAATCGAAACTCCGAGTTCGCCGAGTTCGAGATAGGAGCGGTTCACGTCCGTGATCTCGTACTCTCCGCGAGAGGACGGGGCGAGATTGGCGGCGATGTCGGCCACCCGCTCATCGTAGAAATACAGGCCCGGCACCGCGTAGTTGGACTTCGGCTGGGACGGCTTTTCCTCAATACTGACCGCTCGACCATCGGCGTTCACCTCGACCACGCCGTACGCCGTCGGATCGGCCACCCAATAGCCGAAGATGGTAGCTCCGGACACCTCGGCGTTGGCACGCAATCGAGCGCCCAGTCCGCTGCCGTAGAAGATGTTGTCGCCGAGCACCAGACAGGACTTGTGGCCGCTCACGAAGTCGGCACCGATTGTGAACGCCTGCGCCAGCCCCCTGGGCTCCGGCTGGGTGGCGTAGCTGATGCTCGTGCCGAACTGGCTACCGTCCCCGAGCAGACGGACGAAAGCGTCCTGCTCGTGCGGGGTCGTGATCACCAACACCTCGCGGACGCCCGAGAGGATCAGCGTTGACAAGGGATAGTAGATCATCGGCTTGTCGTAGACCGGGACCAACTGCTTACTGGTTGCCATCGTGATCGGGTGCAGTCGGGTGCCAGAGCCGCCGGCCAGGATGATGCCACGCATGATGGGTAGTGTCGCACGGCTCGAATCCGCTCGCGTAGGATCGCGGGCCATGGCGGGATTACTGGTCACTGGCGGGGCCGGCTTCATCGGCACGAACTTCGTGCGCCTCGCGCTCGAGCAGCGCACCGACCACGTGACGGTGCTGGACGCGCTCACCTACGCCGCGAACCGCGCCTCGCTCGACGCTCTGGATCCGTCCCGGTTGACGCTCGTAGAAGGCTCGGTCTGTGACGCCGACCTCGTCGACCGGCTGGTCGCCGATCACGACGTGGTCGTGCACTTCGCCGCCGAGTCACACAACGACAACTCGCTGCGAGACCCGTCCCCCTTCATCCAGACCAACCTGGTCGGCACCTACACCCTGCTGGAAGCCGTCCGGAAACACCGCAGGCGCTACCACCACATCTCCACCGACGAGGTGTACGGCGACCTGGAACTGGACGACCCGACAAGGTTCACCGAGACGACCCCGTACAACCCGTCCAGCCCCTACTCCTCCACCAAGGCCGGATCGGACCTGCTGGTCCGGGCCTGGGTGCGCTCGTTCGGAGTGAGGGCGACGATCAGCAACTGCTCGAACAACTACGGGCCCTACCAGCACGTCGAGAAGTTCATCCCACGCCAGATCACGAACGTGATCGACGGCGTCCGCCCCAAGCTCTACGGCGCCGGCCTCAACGTGAGGGACTGGATCCACGTCGCCGACCACAACCTCGCCGTGCTGCGCATCCTCGAAGCCGGACAGATCGGCGAGACCTACCTGATCGGCGCCGACGGCGAGGAGGACAACAAGAGCGTCATCGAACTGATCCTCACTCTCATGGGTCAGCCGGCAGACGCCTACGAGCACGTGACCGACCGGCCCGGCCACGACCTGCGCTACGCGATCGATGCGAGCAAGCTCCGTACCGAGCTGGGCTGGACGCCGACCTACCGCGACTTCGAATCCGGGCTGGCGGCGACCATCGAGTGGTACCGCGCCAACGAGGCCTGGTGGCGTCCGGTGAAGCAGGCCACCGAGGCGAAGTACGCGGCCGTGGGTCAGTGAGCGAATGGATCGGGCAGGAGGATTCGAGGAATCTTCGCATCAGCGGCCGGGTCGGTGGTCTCGACAGGCTCGACCAGTCGGTCATCACCCGACCGACCGGTGATCAGTGGTTCACTGGTGTCCTGCCGCTGTGGCGAACGGGTTCCGGATTTCCACCCCGGCAATCCGTTGCCCGTCGTCGAGGTCCTCCGTCCAGAGAACCTCGCAGCCCAATGACGCGGCGCTCTGCACGACCATCGCATCCCACAGCGACACCTGCGAGTGCTCGGAGATGAGGGTCGCAGCGACCACCTCGTGCGTCAGCGGCGAGTGCACCTGCCATCGGCTCAGCACCTGGAGTCGCTCCCGAGCAACCTCTGGCGTCAGCGGCCGGGGCGACCTTGCGTACCGCGTTCACAGAGAACTCCCCGCGGCGTCCTGATCTGGATGACCGTCCGCGCCCGTCGTCTGGGTGGCGATACTCTCTCCCCCATGCCGGAACTTGCCGTGCGTCCCACCGAGATCCCGGGCCTGCTGGTTCTGGATCTGCCACTGCACGGCGACGACCGGGGCTGGTTCAAGGAGAACTGGCAGCGGACCAAGATGACGGCGCTCGGCCTGCCCGACTTCGGGCCGGTGCAGCACAGCGTCGCCTTCAACGCGGCGGCGGGCGTCACCCGCGGCTTCCACGCCGAGCCGTGGGACAAGCTCGTCTCCCTCGCCTCCGGACGCGTGTTCGGAGCCTGGGTCGACCTGCGGGCCGGGGACGGCTTCGGACGGGTGGTGAGCGTGGAACTCGGCCCCGACACCGCCGTGTTCGTGCCCCGGGGGGTGGCGAACAGCTACCAGACGCTGGAGCACGGCACGGTCTACTCCTACCTGGTCAACGAGCACTGGAGCCGTGAGGCGACCGCCGAGTACACCTACCTGAATCTCGCCGACGAAAGCGTCGCCGTCGCGTGGCCGATCCCGCTCGCCGAGGCCACCATCTCGGCCGCCGACGCCGCGCACCCGCGGCTCGCGGACGTCCGTCCGATGGAACCGCTGCGCACCGTCATCGTGGGCGCCAACGGCCAGCTCGGACGAGCGCTGCAGGCCCTCCTGCCCGGCGCCGAGTTGCTTGACCTGCCGGCATTCGACTGCAGCGACGTCGCCACGGTCGACGCCTACCTGTGGCGTGGGGTCGGCACCATCGTCAACGCGGCCGCGTACACCGCCGTCGACGTGGCCGAGACCCCGGAGGGCCGGCGCGCCTGCTGGGCGGCGAACGTGACCGGCGTGGCGAACCTGTGCCGGGTCGCTGCTGCGCACCGGGCCACGCTCGTCCACATCTCCAGCGACTATGTGTTCGACGGCACCGCAGAACTGCACACCGAGGACGAGGGGTTCAGCCCGCTCGGCGTCTACGGCCAGACCAAAGCGGCCGGGGACGCCCTCGTCGGTCAGCTCGCCCGCCACTATCTGGTCCGCACCAGCTGGGTGATCGGGGACGGGCGGAACTTCGTTCGCACGATGGCCGACCTCGCGGCCAGAGGAGTCCGCCCGACAGTCGTGGACGACCAGTTCGGCCGGCTCACGTTCACCACCGACCTGGCAGCGGGCATCGTTCACCTCTCAGGGTCGGGCGCCCCGTTCGGCACCTACAACCTGACCAACAGCGGCCCGGTCCAGACGTGGTGCGACATCGCCAGGGACGTGTTCGAACTGACCGGGCGTTCGCGCGAGGATGTCGGCGCCACCAGTACCGAGGACTACAACGCTGGAAAAGCGTCTGCTCCCCGACCGCGGCACAGCACCCTGGACCTGACGAAACTCGCCGGGGCCGGCTTCGAGCCACCGCCGGCGGCAGCGCGACTGGCTGAGTACCTCACCCGCAGGGCCTGATCTCTCCGCGGGCAGATGTGCCCTACAAGCCAACTGGTCGATGGTCCAGGACCTGATGATCCTGGCCAAGACCGCCAAGGCTGTCGTCGGCTCGTCGGGAGCCTACTGAGCACTCCGGTGGTGCCGGCAGTCCCCTCCCGGCACCACCGGTTCGATAGCGTGTGCCCATGCCCCGCATCGCCCCGTTCCCCGCGATTCGCTACGCCTCCGGCACCGACCTGCAGAAGGTGATCGCGCCGCCCTATGACGTGCTCTCGGCAGCAGACGTCGCAGGGCTCGCAGCGCTGGACGAGCACAACATCGTACGCATCGACGTACCCAGCGGGGACGAGGACCGCTACGACGGGGCCGCGCGCACGCTCAGCGACTGGCTGACAGAAGGCGTCCTCGTCCAGGACGGCGCCCCGTCCCTGACGATCTACCGGATGTCGTTCACCGACGCGACCGGCTCTGCCCGCACCATCGTCGGCGTGCTGTGCGGCCTGGAGGTCGTCGACGCCGGCGCCGGCGGCGTCCTGCCCCACGAGCGGACGACACCGAAGGCCGTCACCGACCGCCTGGATCTCACGCGGGCGACGGCCGCCAACCTGTCCCCGGTCTGGGGCCTGTCGCTGGCGCACGGGCTCACCGCTGCGCTCACCGAGCCGGGCGAACCCGTCGGCGACGTGGCCTTCGACGGCGTCGTCCACACCGTCGAGCGGATCAGCGACCCGGCGCGGATCGCGTCCATCGCACAGATCCTGGCGGCTGACGACGTCCTGATCGCCGACGGGCACCACCGCTACTCGATCTCCCGCACCTACCGCGACGAGGTCCGGGCGGCGACCGGACGCGACGACACCGAGGCCGAATTCACGCTCACCTTCGTCAACGAACTCGTCGCCGACCAGCTCAGCATCGAGGCGATCCACCGCGTGTACACCGGCCCGACCATCGACCAGCTGCGGGCGGACCTGGCCGGCAGCTTCGACCTCGAACCCGCCCCGGTGCCGACGCCCGCCCTGCTCGCAGACATGGTCCGGCTCGGACGCCTCGTCCTGCTGGCCCCGGACGGCTCGGCGGAGTGGCTCATCCCCAGGGACGGCGCGTTCAACGGCGTCCGTGCACTGGACGGGGCCTACCTCGAGCATGCCCTCGCCGGCTCCGCCGCCGAGGTGACCTACCAGCACGGCCTCGACGAGGTGCTCGACGTGGTCGGCTCGGGGCAGGTGACGGCAGGAGTCCTGATCCGGCCGACCTCGCTGGAGGAGATCCAGCGGACGGCCCGCGAAGGTCTGCTGATGCCGCCCAAGTCGACGTTCTTCACCCCGAAGCTGCGCACCGGGCTGGTGATTCGGCCGACCGCGAGGCTTCCGCGCGCCTGATCCCGGCGCCGGGGTCGCCGCGAGGGGCACCGTCCGCGTACGAGGGCCTGCGCTCGCCCTCGAATGCCCCTGCCCGGACAGGAGCCCCGGGCGCGAACCGTGGCCCTCAATGACGGCGGATGGCCCACGAACACGGTTGGTGCCGACGGCGTCACGGCCACTAGCCTTCCCTCAGACCCGACCCCCCGGAAGTGAGCAGTCCGTGCCCGAGATCAGCCTCACCGGCGCGGACCGCAACCGCCGCGCCGTCGCCCTCGGAGTGCTGGCGCTCGCTGCCGTCCTGAGTGTGGTCAACCAGGCCCACATGGTCGCGCTCGGCGGCGACAACTACCGCACCGCCGACTGGCTGATCAACTATGCGGGCGGGTTCGTGCGCCGCGGACTCTTCGGAGAACTCCTCCGTGTGTTCGGGCCCGGCGGGCAGGCGACCCTCTGGGTGCTCTTCGGCTTCCAGCTCGCGCTCTACGCGCCGGTGTTCTGGTTCGTGGTGAGCTACCTGTCCCGGCAGCGATGGTCCTGGCCGGCGCTCGCGTTGGCCTGCGGCCCTCTCTCGCTGCCGTTCATCGGCTGGGACCCCGGGGGCGGGTTCCGCAAGGAGATCATCGGGTTCCTCGCACTCGTGGTGCTCGCCAGCCTCCGGCTGCGTCCCCACCGGACCATCGCCCACTGGACGCTGGTCGGGGCGGCCGCGTTCCTGTGGGTGCTCGGCGTCCTCTCCTGGGAGCCCACAGCCCTGATGTTGCCGGCCGTCCTCCACCTGCTGCTGTCGTCGAACGACTGGCTTCCGCCACGGCCCCCACACGCCAGGGTGCTGGGGCTCGGCTTCGCCCTCGTCTCCCTGGCCGGTCTGGGGGCGTCAGTGCTCGCCCCCGGCTCGCCGGAGAAGGCAGCGGCGATCTGCGCCTCGCTCGTAGCCGGCGGCAACCCGACCCCGGATCCCTGTGCCGGAGCTGTCCTCGTCGTGGGCCAGAGTCTCTCCGACGGAATGGCCAACGTCGCCTCACTGTGGCCGATGTATGCCGGCTACCCGGTGGTCATGGTGATCGCGATGCTGCCCCTCCTTCTCTCCCCCTGGCTCGCCCGGAACTGGCGCTGGGCGCTGGCCGCGGCACTGGCCACCGCACCGCTGTACCTGGTTGCGATCGACTACGGACGCTGGGGCCACATCCTCTTCGTCGAACTCATGGTCTGCGTGATGCTGTGCCCCGCGGAGGCGATCGCATCGGCCCTGTGGAACCCCGTGTCGACCCTCCTGCTGGTGTGCTTCGCCGGCGTCCCGAACGCCGGCCCGATGAACGGCGGAACACGCTGGCCGCTGGAAGGGCTCCTCGGCACCGTCATCACCATGGTCCAGTTCGGAGTGTTCCTCGCCGGCACGTGAGGCAGGACCGCGGCGCACCGAGGCAGTGGCGTCCCGTTACCCGCCCGGGGCGCCGCCGGCGATCGCGGGTCGCGTCCTGACCGCGCCCGGGGATCGCAACGCCGCCGGGACGAGCCAGAGCACGAAGGCGAGCCTGGCGAGCGCCGCGTAGACCGTGATCCGCCCGCCCACGGCCATCAGGAAGGCCAGTTGAGTGTGCGACAGGACAGCCAGCCCGAGCCCCCAGAACAGGGCCAGGTCGATCGCCTGGAAGAGCACCAGCGAGCGCCAGCGAAAGCCGGCCAGGATCATCAGCGGCAGGACCCACAGCGCGTACTGGGGCGAAAAGACCTTGTTGAAAGCGAGGTAGGCGGCCAGTAGTGCGACGGCTGAGGGGAGCAGCGGAAAGCTGCCGACGCGTCGGGCGGTTCCCCAGCTGGCGACACCGACCAGCACGATCGCCGCACCGGTGCAGACCGTGGCGACAGCCATCCAGGTCGACGAGGCGACTCCCGGCAGCGCAATCCCGACGAAGTACCACAGCGAGATCGTGGAGGCGTCGATCGGCCGATTCGCCTGGAACGCGAAGGGCTGCCACCAGCCCGCCGGGTTGGCCAGCGCGAACGGGACGTTGACGAGAGCGACGACGCCGGCGGCAACCAGCGCTGCGGCCAGCGAACGGGCGAGCCGCCGCCGCGCGGAGGGCTGGGTGGGCCCCCGGCTGCCGAAGAGGAGCCACAGCGCCAGCGGCAGCACGAACAGCAGCGGGTAGAGCTTGAGCGCACCCCCCACCCCAAGGATCGCAGCGGCGCCGAGGTAGCGGGCGCGCCCCACCGTGACCGGGTCCCTGCCGAGAAGCAGCGCGAACGCCGCAACGGTGGTGAAGGCAGGCAGCGCGTCGTAGTTGTAGCTGAGGTAGTGCACCAGCACCGGGGACGCCGCCCAGAACCAGGCTCGCCGACCCTGGAAGTGCTCCAGCACGAGCGCGACACCGGCAGCGGCCGCCCCCATCAGCGCCGTGCTCAGCACCGCGAAGGCCGCATACGAACCGGGCAGGCTGAGCAGCCACATCAGCAGACCCGTCAGCACCGGGTACTCCACGGTCGTGGTGCCGCCGCTGGTGGACAGCGGTTGCAGGTAGGGAACGAGGTGTTCGCGCAGCCCCCGCTGGTCCCACATCACATACAGGTCCCCGTGGCAGCCGGGCACCACCTGCCACCAGCCGCTCACCTGATCGCCGAGGCACCCGGCCCGCAGGACGAAGCTGAGCACCGCGAGCAGCCCGACCACCAGGACCAGCAGCACCTGCCGCCTGTGTCGCACCGCGTCTCCCGTCCGCCGGCCGGCGGACGCGCCGGCGGGCCGAGCCTATCGGCAGGTCCGGGGGTGCCCGGTGACGCGCGGCGCGCTAGCCTTCCGGAATGCCCGAAGTTCCCTTTCCCGGCGTCGAACTGCGTCACAAGGGCGGCCACTACGCCGTGCTGGACAGCGGCGCCCAGGTGCTCTCCTGGAGCCCGCCCGGCCAGAACGCCGTCCTGTGGGTGAGCCCGGTAGCCGATTTCGAGCCCGGCGTCGTCGTGCGCGGCGGCGTCCCCGTCGTGTTCCCCTGGTTCGGTTCCGGCGTGTCCGGCGACCGCAGCCCGGCCCACGGCTTCGCCCGGACGGCGGCCTGGCGGCGCGGGGAGGTGGTCAACGACCTCTCGGCCACCGGCAGGCTGCAGGTCCGGCACACCCTCGAGGAGACCGGACTCGGCAGCGCGCCGTTCTCGGCCGTGCTCGACGTCACCTTCGCCCACGACCTGCTGACGATCTCGCTCACGGTCACCAACACCGGAACGGCGACGTTCAGCTACGAGGAGGCGCTGCACACCTACCTGGCCGTGGCGGACGTGACCGCGATCGGCATCGACGGGCTGGACGGGTGCGCCTACCTCGACAAGGCGGACGGCGCGGGCCCCGACGAGGTCCACCAGGACGGCACCGTGCGGTTCGACGACGAGGTGGACCGGGTCTACCGCCACACCGGCACGGCCGTCGTGACCGATCCGGGCTGGGCGCGGACGCTGACCGTCGGCAAGGACGGGTCGGCGAACACGGTCGTGTGGAACCCGGGGCCGGTGAAGGGCTCGGCGCTGGCCGACGTCGGCCGGTACTGGAGCGGCTTCGTGTGCGTCGAGGCCGGCAATGTCAGGGACGCGGCGATCAGCCTCGATCCGGGTGAACTGCACATCCTGACCCAGACCGTGGAGATCGCCTGACCGGTGACCGCGGCCGCCCCCGTGGTGACGCCCCTACGCAGAATTCTGTAGCCTGACCGTTGTTCAGCATCAGCGTCGAGGAGATGGCATGGCATCGCGCATCGAGAACCCGTCCTTCCGCAGCAAGGTCACCACGGCGGAGGAGGCGGCGAAGCTGATCAAGCACGGCATGAACGTCGGCTTCTCCGGCTTCACCGGTGCCGGGTACCCCAAGGAGGTGCCGGTCGCGCTCGCCGCCCAGATCAAGGAGGCCCACGAGCGCGGCGAGGAGTTCATGATCGGCATGTGGACCGGCGCGTCCACCGCCCCCGAACTGGACGGCGCCCTGGCCGAGGTGGACGGGGTCGCGTTCCGCACCCCGTACCAGTCCGACCCGATCATGCGGGCCAAGATCAACGCCGGCATCTCCGAGTACTCCGACATCCACCTCTCCCACCTCGCCCCGATGGTGTGGGAGGGCTTCCTCGGCAAGCTCGACATGGCCGTCGTGGAGGTGACCGCGATCGCGGAGGACGGCGAGCTCGTCCCGTCCTCGTCGGTCGGGAACAACAAGACCTACCTGCAGGAGGCCGAGCAGATCATCCTCGAGGTGAACAGCTGGCAGAGCCGCGACCTCGAGGGCATGCACGACATCTACTACCGCGCCGCCCTGCCCCCGAACCGGCTGCCGGTGCCGCTGACCCATCCCGGCGACCGGATCGGCCAGCGCAACTTCCGGGTCGACCCGAAGAAGATCGTCGCGATCGTCGAGACCGACGACGCCGACCGCAACACGCCGTTCAAGCCGCTGGACGACGACTCCCGCGCGATCGCGGAGAACCTGCTCGACTTCCTGGCCAATGAGGTCAAGCAGCACCGGCTCCCGAAGAACCTGCTGCCGCTCCAGTCCGGCGTGGGCAATATCGCCAACGCCGTGCTCGCCGGCCTGCTGGAGGGCCCGTTCGACTACCTGACCAGCTACACCGAGGTGATCCAGGACGGCATGGTCGACCTGATCGACTCCGGCAAGATGACGATCGCGTCGGCCACCGCCTTCTCACTCAGCCCGGAGTACGCGCACCGGATGAACGAACGCGCCAAGGACTACCGCTCGAAGATCATCCTGCGCCCGCAGGAGATCTCGAACCACCCCGAGATGATCCGCCGCCTCGGCGTGATCGCCTGCAACGGCATGATCGAGGCCGACATCTACGGCAACGTAAACTCCACCCACATCATGGGCTCCAAGATGCAGAACGGCATCGGCGGCTCGGCGGACTTCACCCGCAACGCCTACATCTCGGCGTTCGTCACCCCGTCCACCGCGAAGGGCGGCGCGATCTCCGCGATCGTGCCGATGGTCTCCCACCACGACCACACCGAGCACGACGTGCAGGTCCTGATCACCGAGCAGGGCCTCGCGGACCTGCGCGGCCTCTCGCCCAAGCAGCGGGCGAAGCTGATCATCGAGAACTGCGCGCACCCCGACTACCGGCCGATGCTCGAGGAGTACTACGAGCACTCCCTGAAGACGGCCAACGGTCTGCACACGCCGCACGACCTGCGCCAGGCGCACAGCTGGCACGTGCGGTTCCTCGAGACGGGAACGATGAAGGCCTGAGGGACGCCGGACGGCCCGCCGCACACGCGACGGGCCGTTGGCTGTCCGGGCGCCCTGCGCACAGACTCGACCGGATCTGCCCACTCGATCGCATTTCGGTGCTTCCTGTGGCCTGATGAGCTATCGAGTGCGCGAATCCGGTCAATGCCCCCGCAGGCGCAGAACCTCCCGAACGACCCGCACGACATAGTCGACGTCGTCGAGGTGCTCCCAGGTGAACCGGATCACCAGGTAGCCCGCGGCGATGTAGACGTTCTGCGTTTCGCGATCGCGGCGGAACTGGCCGGGCCGCTCGTGGGTCTCGCGTCCGTCGACCTCGATGATCACCCGCGCGGCTCGGAACCGGGCGTCGGGATGGAAGACGCAGCCACCGATGTCGAGTGGCCGATTGCTCACCCAGTCACGGAAGCCCGCCTCTCGCAGGATGCGATGCAGACGCAGTTCGGCGTACGACCACGGATTGTCCTGGCACGCGGCGATCGCCCGCACCCGCTCGGCCTGACCGCGGGACCCTGCCAAGGCGCGCGTGGCGAGGGCGAGCTCTTCGAAGGTGGCCAACCGGAGTCGCAGCATCTCGCAGGCGGAGCGACCGTCGTCCCGCGCGGCCAGTTCGGCGGCGGCGTAGGCCGGGGTGACGACTCGCAGCCCCATGGCCTCCCTCACGAAGTCGGGCGGCACCCTCCGGCGCACCACGACGACTCGGTGGCGCGACCGCAGGGTGGGATGGACGAGTCTCGCGGTGGAGTCTGCCAGCGAAGGCAGCCACAACCCGGCCGCCGACGTGTCATGGATGATGCCTGCCGGTGCCGACCACTGCGCCACTGCCCGCAACCAGGCGAGCGCGGACGTCTCCCCGGTGGCAATGAAGACCCCGGGGAGCGGGTTGGCGAGCAGCCCGGCGCGGGCAAGCCGTCGCATCGTGGGGCTCAGCGCCGGGTGAGCACGAGCGGTGATGACGCCCTGGTCCGCCAGAACCGCCTCGATCGTGGCACGCACGCCCGACATCCTCGGCAGCAGTGGCGTCGGGCGCTCACCCGTCCACAGGCCCAGCCCCACCCAATCCGGCTGTGCAAAAGGCAGAGCGCTCGGATTCGCGCACTCGATCGTCGCGGGACCCCATCACAGGGCGTCCCCGGATTCGACTGAGCAGATCCGAACCATGCGGGACGCAGCCGTCACCCGGCCACCGACCATGCGGCGCGCACTGCACCGGGGCCACTCCGGTGCCCACCGGTCATCCCGGCCCGGGATCCCCGCCGCGCACTGCGAAGCACGCCCGGGCATCCCGGCGTCTTGCCCGGGACGCCGGTTGGTGATCAGTTCGGCGTCTCCTCAGAAGCCCTGCACCTTCGCCGGGACCGACGAGTCGTGGAGTTGTCGCCGAGCTGGCCGACGCCGATGTCGCCCCAGCACTTGAGGGCCTTCATCGCGGTCAACGCGCAGGTGCCGATGCAGCTTCGTCGACTTGTCCAGGTCGTACACCGCCACTGCGGTGAGCCGTCGCGTGGTGGCGTCAGCCGAGCTCGCCGCAGCTGTCGTCGCCCAGCACCTGGCCTTGCCGCAGGTGGCCAGCGCGCAGGAACTGGTCCAGCCGGTCTTCGTCGACGCGATCTTCTTGGCGAGCCCGGAGGCCTGCACCGGCTTCGACGCGCCCGTCGTGGTGCCGTCGCCGAGCTGGCCGTAGGGTGTCGCCGCACCAGCCCAGCGCCTTGCCCCTGGTTGTCGTCGCACAGGCGTGCAGGTAGCCGGACGAGATCGACGCCATCCTGGGCGGGCGCGGGACTTCCGCGCGGCGCCCGCGGCGTCGGCACCCCCGCGGCCAGGACCACCGGGCACGCCAGCAGGAGCGTCACCGTCGTGTTGCCATCGCCCTACTCCCCCAGCCTTGAACTCCGACGTCGGCCGATGATTCTCCCGGTGGGGCCCGGGCGGGAGTGTTCATCGTCAGCACCCCTGCGTGGCGTCCCTGCCCGGTGGGGACGCGGACGTCGGACGCGGAAGGGCTGAGCCCGCGCCCGCGGACGCGAGCGCGACCCGGCGACGACGAGCCGCTCGAAGCTGCAGACCCGGCTGGCGCCTTGCCGGTCCCACGGTGGTGGGATCGGCAAGGCGCCACCTCACCGGACGGTCAGAACCCGTGCACCTTCACCGGGACCAGCGAGTCCGTCGAAGAGCCGTTCCCGAGCTGGCCGGCACTGTTGTCACCCCAGCACTTGACCGCCTTCTTGGCGGTGAGCGCGCAGGCGTTGAGGTAGCCGACGCTCACCTTGGTGGACTTGTCGAGGTTGTACACGGCGACCGGCGTCAGTCGGTTCGTCGTCGTGTTGTCACCCAGTTCACCGTCCGCGTTGTAGCCCCAGCACTTCGCCTTGCCCTTCGAGGTCAGCGCGCAGGAGCTCAGCCAGCCCGCCTTGGTGGAGGTGACCTTCGTGGTGAGCCCAGACACCTGCACCGGCTTGGTCGAGGCGGTCGTGGTGCCGTCGCCGAGTTGGCCGTTGCCGTTGTTGCCCCAGCACAGCGCCTTGCCCTTGGTCGTCGTCGCGCAGGTGTGGGTGTAGCCGGCCGAGAGCGACTTCGTCCCCGAGCCACGTCCGTACACCGCGACCGGGCTGGTCCGGGTGGTGGTGGTGTTGTCGCCGAGCTGGCCGTAGCCGTTGTAGCCCCAGCAGAAGGCCTTGCCCTTGGTACTGACCGCACAGGAGTGCGCGTTGCCGAGCGAGATCGAGGCGATCTTCGGCAGGCCCGGAATCTTCACCGGGGCGGAGGAGTTGGTGGTCGTGCCGTTGCCCAGTTGGCCGTAGGCGTTGTAGCCCCAGCACCACACCTTGCCGGACGTGGTCAGGGCGCAGGTGTGCTCGTATCCGAGCGAGATCGTCTTGACCTTGGTGAGCCCGTAGACCGCCACCGGCACCGACGAGCTCGTCGTGGTGTTGTCGCCCAGCTGGCCGTAGCCGTTGTAGCCCCAGCACCAGGCCTTGCCCTTGGTCGTCACCGCGCAGGAGTGGTAGCTGCCGGCGTCGACGGAAGCCAGCTTGGTCAGCCCGGACACCTTCACCGGCACCGAAGAACTGACCATGGTCCCGTTGCCGAGTTGTCCGCTCGAGTTGTAGCCCCAGCAGATCGCCTTGCGCGCCGTCGTGATCGCGCAGCTGTGGCCGTAGCCGGTGGACAGCGCGATCGCCTTGGTCGAGGCAGCCGCAGCCGTCACCTTCGACGGCGTGGCCTTCTGGATGGTGACCGAGCCGCGCTCGGCGATCGGTCCACCGTCGGTGACCGGAGGCGTCGGCCTTCCGGCAGCGATCGCATTGTCGGGCGCGCCCGTCGCTACGGCCGCGAGGACCGCCAGACACGCCAACAGGCGCGTCACCGTTCGTGGTGCCATTCTTCCACTCCCCTTTCGAGAACAGCCGTCAACGGCTGATGCTTCTCCCGTGGGAGCCCGCTCGGCAGTGCCTGATCATGGGCATTCCTGCGTAGCGGCGTCGGGGCGATCCGGCCAGACCGGGTCAGGGCAGCAGCACGGCCCGCAGTTCCGCCACCGTGTCCACCAGGAAGTCCGGCTCCGCGGCGACCAGGGCGTCCCGCTCGGCCGCTCCCCAGGACACCGCGATGGACGACATCCCCGCCGCCCTGGCCGCCAGGACGTCCACCACCGCATCGCCGACGTACGCCGCCTCACCGGGGCTGCGGCCGATCCGGGTGAGGGCGAGGAGCAGCGGCTCGGGATTCGGCTTGTGCACCGCGGTGTCGTCCATCGCCACCGTCACCGGCAGCCGTCCGGACAGGCCGGCGTGCTGCAAGGAGACCTCTGCGGAGGTTCGCCGCTTGGAGGTCGCCACACCGGTGAGGACGCCGGCCGCGCTCAACGCGTCCAGCAGCTCGGGAACTCCGTCGAACTCCTCGATCAGGTCGGGGAGGTGCTCGAGGTTCCAGGCGATGTAGGTGTCGATGAGCTCCTGCGCGTGGGCCGGATGCAGTCTGTGGAACGTGTCGTACAGCGTCTGACCGATCCAGCCACGCGCCTCATCATCCGTCGGCGTTTCGCCCAAGACCCTGTCCATCGCATGCCGGTAGGACGAGATAATGAGCGGGATGGTGTTCACCACGGTCCCGTCCAGATCGAAGACGACGCAGGGCCACCGAGGTTCGCACACGTCGCAAGAGGATACGACCCGGCCAGAGGAGGGACCGCAGGTGACCACCCAGGCGCCCCGACCGCGAGGACGGCGTCCCGGCCGGACCGACACCAGGGCCGCGATCCAGGCCGCGGCCCTCACCCTGTTCTCCGAGATGGGCTACGAGAAGGTCTCGCTGCGGGCGATCGCCCGCGCGGCCGATGTCGACCCCGCGCTGATCCACCACTACTTCGAGAACAAGGCCGACCTCTTCTCGCGGTCGGTGCTCGATCAGCCGATGGATGCCGACGCCGTGGTCCGGGCGATCCTGGACGGGCCGGTCGAGAGCATCGGCGAACGCACGGTCGCCGCGTTCCTGAACATCTGGGACCAGCCGGGCGCGAGCGAGCGGTTCACCGCGATGCTGCGCGCGGCAGTGACCGACCCCAATGCCCGCCGTCCGCTGTCGGAGTTCCTGGTCAGGGAGGTCCTGGGCAAGGTGGCGGAGCAACTCGGTCACCCCGACGCCCGGCTGCGCGCCCAGATCGGGATGAGTCAGGTGCTCGGGTTCGCCCTGGCCCGCAACATCCTCGAACTGCCCGCCCTGGTGAAGGCCCGCAACCCCGTCCTGATCACGGCACTGGGACGGGCCATGCAGGCCTGCCTGGTCGGGGCCTGAGCACCCTGACGTAGGCTGGGCCCCCGATCAGGAGGTGGCATGACCGAGCAGGACGTCGCACCGCGGCGAGCCGCGACCGACGAGCCGATCGCGGCCGACGAGCCGATTGCGGCGAATGAGCCGATTGCGGCCGGTGAGCCGATTGCGACCCTCGTCGCCCCATCCGCGCCCGTGCTCGGCGTCCCCGATGACCCGAGGACCGGCGAGCCGCGGATCCCCTGGACGGTGCGGATCGCGAGCAGCCTGTGCTACCTCGCGGTCGCCAACGTCGTCGGCGCCCTGCTGTGGGTGTACTGGAACGCCGTACCGAAGGAGCGGTTCGCCGAGGCGTCCTGGCTGATGGGCCAGTTCGTCACCGAGCCGGGTTCGCTCGAGCGGGTGCTGCTGGCCGTCGCCGTGACGGTGATCGCGCTGCTCATCGCCGTGCCGGTGGCGATCACCGGCTACTACGCGTGGACCGGGTACCGCTGGACCCGGGTCTCGGCGATCATTGGCGCAGCGCTCGGCCTCGGCGTCCTCACGCTGAACGTCTACGCCTGGCCGACCATCCTGTGGACGATCGCGGCAGCGGTCCTGCTGTGGACTCCCCCGGCCGGCCGCTACTTCGTCGCCTGGTGGGCGCGTCGCCACCCCCAGCAGTTCTTCGCGCCGCCCACGACCAACGTCTACTACGGCCCTCTCCCCCGCTACCGCCGCGACTGACCGTCCCGCCGTCGAGCCGCCCTGAACGGGGACCGTGCCGAACGGGAACGGGGACAGACCAGCGAACGGGAAAGGAACCGTCCCCGTTCCATCCGGGGGACGGTTCCTTTCCCGTTCAGGGGACCGTCCCCTTTTCCGTTCAGGGGACGGTTCTTTTCCCGTTCAGGGGACCGTCCCCTTTTCCGTTCAGGGAACGGTTCCTTTCCCGTTCAGGGGACCGTCCCCTTTTCCCGATCGGGGGACGGTTCTTTTCCCGTTCGGGGGACCGTCCCCTTTTCCGTTCAGGGGACGGTTCTTTTCCCGTTCAGGGGACCGTCCCTCTTCCGTTCAGGACAGGCGGGACGGTGCCGACGGGGTCGGTCAGGGCTCCAGGGGGAGCAGGAGAGCGCCGGCGTGGGGCGGGAGCGCGACGGACGAACCGGCGAGGCGGGCACCGGACGGGGTGGTCCAGCGAAGCTGATGGCGTCCACCGAGCTCGACGACGGCCTCCTGCTCGCCGAAGTTCACCACCACGGCGAGTCCGGCGCGGCGCATCAGGAACCAGCGCGCCTCCGCGTCCACCTCACACGTCGTGCGGGACAGGGTGGGGTTGGTCAGCTCCGCGTACGTGCGGCGCAGTGCGATCAGCTCGCGATAGGCGTCCAGCACCACCCGGTGCCGGCCCTCATCGCGTTCCGACCAGTCCAGCTTCGCCGCACCGAAGGTCGCCGGGTCCTGCGGGTCGGGGACCGCGTCGGTGTCCCACGCCATCCGGGCGAACTCGGCCACCCTCCCCTCGGTCACGGCGGAGGCCAGGTCCGCCTCCGGATGCCCGGAGAAGAACGGGAACGGGGTGCTCGCCGCCCACTCCTCCCCCATGAAGAGCATCGGGGTGAACGGCGAGGTCAGCGTCACCAGTGCCGCACACGCCAGCTGGTCGTCGTCCAGCTTCTCGGCCGGACGGTCGCCGCGCGCCCTGTTTCCGACCTGGTCGTGGTCGCTCGCGCACACCACCAGCCGCCACCCCGGCGTCGCGGGCGGAAGCGGTGCACCGTGATCACGCTCGCGGAAGCTCGACCAGCCCCCGTCGTGGAAGAAGCCGCCCTCGCACACCTTCGCCAGGGCGGTCAGGGACGCGAAGTCCGCGTAGTAGCCGTCGGTCTCGCCGGTGAGGGCCACGTGCAGCGCGTGGTGGAAGTCGTCGCTCCACTGCGCGTCGACGCCGTACCCGCCCGCCTCCCGCGGCGCCACCAGGCGAGGGTCGTTCTGGTCGGACTCGGCGATCAGCGTCAGCGGACGCCGCAGGTGCGCGGACAGGTCCGCGGCGACCAGGCCCAGCTCCTCGAGGATATGCGTCGGCGAGGAGTCCGTCATCGCGTGCACCGCGTCCAGGCGCAGCGCGTCCACGTGCATGTCGACGAACCAGTGCCGCAGGTTCTCCGCGAGCAGCGCCCGCACCTGCTCCGAGCCCGGGCCGTCGAAATTGATCCGCGTCCCCCAGCCGCTCTCCTCGCCCTCCAGCAGGTACGGCCCGAAGGCAGGAAGGTAGTTCCCGCTGGGGCCGAGGTGGTTGTACACGACGTCCTGCACGACGGCCAGCCCGTGCCGGTGGCAGGCGTCGACCAGGCGCCGATACGCGTCCGGCCCGCCGTAGGCCTCGTGGACGCTGAACCAGGACACCCCGTCGTAGCCCCAGCCCCGGTCGCCGTTGAACGCGTTCACCGGCATCAACTCGACGAAGTCGACGCCGAGCTCCTTCAGCTCCGGCAGCCGGGCGATCGCGGCGTCCAGCGTGCCCTCCGGCGTGAACGTGCCGACGTGCAGCTCATAGATCACCGATCCGGCGAGCGCCCGTCCCGTCCAGCCCTGGTCGTGCCAGGCGAACCCTGCCGCATCGAAGGTCCGGGACAGCCCGTGGACGCCGTACGGCTGCCAGCGGCTGCGCGGGTCGGGCAGTGGCGTCGGGTTGCCGTCGACCAGGTAGCCGTAGTCGACCCGGCCCAGCGGCTCGGGCTCGTCGGGCGTCCACCAGCCGTCCGGCGCCTTCACCATCGAGACGATGCGGTCGGCGACCTGCAGCCGGACGCGTTCGGGCCGCGGCGCCCACACGTCGAAGCGACCACGCTCTCCCGCCCGCCGCTCCTCCCGGACGAGCAGCGCCACCGGGTATTGGGCGAACACGTCGGCCAGCAGCACCGCGCCGCGCTCGTCGCCGGTGATCCTCCGCCCGGAGACGAGGTCGCGCCAGCGCCCCTCCGGCACCGCGATCCAGGTGCCGCGCCAGCCCCCCGAGGCCTGCAGCCCGACCGGGAGCCTGGTGGCCAGGGCGATCGCCCCGCCGCGGTTGTAGCCGAGCAGGTGGCCCGATGCGGGGCCGTTGGCGAAGATCGGGGTGTAGCCGGTGAACAGCTCGGGATGGTCGCGGCGCAGGCGCAGTGCCTGGTGGGTGAGCAGCAGCTTCACCACGCCGGAGTCGTCCACCGACCCGGTGAGCTGTGGACGGGCGCCCGTACGGACCCGGGCGAGCAACTCGGCCCTCCGGCCGAAATCAACGGGCCGGCGGTTGTCCGGGTCGACGAGGTTGAGTTCCCACAGCTCGCTGCCCTGGTACACATCGGGGATCCCCGGGAGGGTGAGGTCGAGCAGCTTCGCGGCGAGAGAGTTGCTCTGGCCGGGCGCGACGATGGCGTCCAGGACGCGTTGCAGGACCGCCGCCACGGCCGGATCGTCGAACGCCGCGTCCACACAGGCCTGAATGGCACCCTCGTAGCCGGCGTCCGGAGAGGTCCACGCGGTGTGCTCGCCGGCCTCCCGCATGGCCTTCTCCGCGTAGGCGTGCAGGCGCTGGCGGTCGGCCGGCCACACCCCGACGATCGCCTGCCACAGCAGGTTGCCGAAGCCCGCGTCCGGGATCCCGACCAGCGCGAACAGCTCCGCCAGGGCGTCCGCCCACAGCTCCGGCAGCTCCGACAGCACACTGATCCTGGCCCGGGTGCCCTCTCCACGCTTGGTGTCGTGGGTGGTTCCTGCGTTCATGGCGAGCGGCCATTCGAGCTGGCGGGTGAGCATCTGCTCGTGGAACTCCTCCACCCCGACGCTGAACAGGCTGGGGTCTCCGCCCACCTCGTTCAGTGAGGTCAGCCGCGCCCAGCGGTAGAACGCCCCGTCCTCGACACCCTTCGCCATCACCATCCCGGACGTCTGCTGGAACCGCTGGGCAGGGGCGGACGCGCCGTCGGCGAGCACGGGATACAGGACGTCCAGCATGCCGCCCAGGTCGGGGCGATGCTCCCAGGCGAAGCCGAACGCCCTGTCCAGGTGCTCACGGCCCTCCGGGAGGTAGGAGCGGTAGACCTCGAAGTCGGCCAGCACCTCCGCGATCGCGTCGACGAGCTTCTCGAAGTCGGGCTCGTCCGCGGCGTCCAGGCCGGCCATCACCTCGCGCGCGATCCTGCGCACCTCCGAGTTGAGGATGCCCTCGGCGACCGCCAGCTTGCCGGCGTGGACGAGCCGGTCCCACTCCACGCGGCGTCCGCGCAGCCGGTCCTCCAGCTCGGTCAGCCGAGTCTCGCCGGCCGGGTCGACCAGCACCCGGTCGACCAGAGCCATTGCGTCGTAGCCGGTGCTGCCCACCGTGGCCCAGGTGGACGGAAGTTCCTCGAGGTCGGCCCGCGGACCGTCGCCCTTGATCGAGAGGATCTTCTCCACCCACACCGGTGCGCCACCGGTCAGGGTGGCGAGGTCGTCGAGGTACTTGCCGGGGTCGCGCAGACCGTCGGGGTGGTCGACCCGCAGGCCGTCCACCAGGCCCTCGTCGAACCAGCGCCGGATCTCGGCGTGCGACTTCGCGAACCACTCCGGGTCCTCGACCCGGATCGCCACGAGGGTGTTGATCGCGAAGAAGCGCCGGTAGTTCAGCGTCCGGTCGGCTTCGCGCCAGCCGACCAGCTCGTAGTGCTGACGGGCGTGCACGGCGTTCGGGTCCTCGTCGCCGCCGCGGGCGGTGTCCGGTGCCAGCGGGAACCGCTGGTCGTGGTAGTGCAGCTCTCCGCCGAGCACCTGCAGGTTCGCGATCCGTCCACCTTCGAGCAGGTCCGCGTCCCCCACGACCGGGATCCGCAGCCTGCCCCCGCCCGCCGCCCAGTCGATGTCGAAGGCCGACGCGTAGGGCGACTCCTTGCCGTGGGTGAGGACGTGCCACCACCACTCGTTCTCCCACGGCCGGGCCACGCCGACGTGGTTCGGGACGATGTCGACCAGCACACCCATCCCGAGCCGGCGCGCCTCCGTGGCCAGCGCCGCCAGACCGGACGCGCGGCCGCGGGAGGGGTCGATCGCCCGGTGGTCGGAGACGTCGTAGCCGTGCTCGCTGCCCGACTCCGAGGCCAGCAGGGGCGAGAGATACACCCAGTCGACCCCGAGTTCGTGCAGATAGGCCAGCGTCTTGGCGGCCGCGACGAGGTCGAACTCCTCGGTGATCTGCAGCCGGTACGTGCTCGTGGGGGTACGCATCGATTCTGACGATACCCAAGACCGGGCAACCCGACCCGGAGTCCCGCGACGCGCGGGCTGGGGTGGGGTGGGCGTCCGGGCTGGCCGCGCGGGTTGGCGCCGGGAATGGCGGCGGCAGAGGGCCTGCCGCTTGTCGGCTCTGCGCGCTGTCGTCGTGCCCCGGTGTCGTGGACCAGATTGGGGACGGACAGCCATCCCTGACCCGGCCCGGACGGCGACCGGGGAACGGCCGCCGCCAGACTCCGGCCGCGGACCGAGTAGAGAACCGTCCCCGACTCGGTCCGGAAGGGGCAGTCGCGGACCGAGTAGAGAACCGTCCCCAACTCGGTCCGGACAGCCA